>DASVRL010000370.1:0-37410 GCA_036388635.1 Pyrinomonadaceae bacterium | reverse complement strand
CGACAATCGCGTCGTCAATCACGATACCGACCATCAGCGTCAAAGCCAGCATCGTCATCTGGTTAAGCGAATAACCAAACCACGAAATCAGCGCGAATGAAGCGATTATCGAAACCGGAATTGCCAGAGCGGAAATAATCGTCGAGCGGATATTCCACAAAAACAGAAACACGACGACCGCCGCCAGCAGTCCGCCGACGAGCAAATGCTCCTCGATAGCGTGCAGCGAGTTTTCGATAAAAATCGAGTTGTCGCCGATAATCCGCATTTGATAATTGGCGGGCAGCGTCGGCGCGATTTCCGCTAATCTCTCCTTCAACTCGTGGGCGACGGCGACCGTGTTCTGTCCCGATTGTTTGGAAATGACGAGCGTCACCGCCGGCTGACCGTTCAGACGCGCCTCGGTGCGCAGCTCTTCGGCGCCGTCTTCGACGTGACCCAAATCCTTGATTTTGACCTGGTAATTTCCGCGCGTGGCGACGACGACATTGGCAAACTCTTCCGGGTTTTTGATTTTGCCGACCGTTCGGACGCTGGTTTCGGTGCTGCCTTCGTCGAGCCTGCCGCTCGGAAATTCGACGTTTTGAATCCGCAGTGCGTTCGTGATTTCGACCGGCGTGACGCTGTAAGAGCGCATTTTGTCCGGGTCGACCCAGACGTTAATCTGGCGCTCGCGCCCGCCGATAATCGACACCTGACCGACTCCGTTGACCGATTCGATGCGCTCCTTGATTTTGTTTTTCGCCACTTCCGTCACGTCGCGCAAGTTGGTTGGCGCAGAAACGGCGATGCGCAGAATCGGCGCGGCGTCCGTGTCCAATTTCTGGACGGTCGGCTGCTCGGCGGTTTCCGGCAGATTCGGAATAACGGTCTGCACGCGGTTTTCGACTTCCTGCGCCGCGACGTTCACGTCCTTTTCCAGCAAAAACTGTACGAAAACCTGCGAGATGCCTTCCAGCGAAGTCGAGCGCAGCTCGTCGATGCCGCTGATTGTATTAACGGCTTCTTCGATTTTTTCCGTTACTTCCGTTTCGATTTCTTCCGGCGATGCGCCCGGATTGACAACCGTGATGGTAATCGTCGGAAAATCGATTTTCGGAAAAAGATCGACGCCGAGAGAGAAAAACGAAAATGTACCGACCGTCACCAGCGACAAAATCAACATCGTGGCGAAAACCGGACGCTTAACACAAACTTCTGCTAGCCATTGCATAAATCTTTAAGTCCTGAATCCTGAGTCCTGAGTCCTTCGCTCGTTTCGAAACGAGCGAAGGACAAATGACAAAGGACGAAAAGCTATTGCCTGTTGACGGTCACGCCGTCGTAAATCACATTCAGATTGCTCGTCGCCACCTCTTCGCCTTCCTGAACGCCCTGCTGGACTTCGATTAAATCGTTTTCCAGGACGCCGAGCTTGACGATGCGCTCTTCGGCTCTGCCGTCTTTAACGACGTAAACGCGATTCGTGTCGCCCTCGGTTTTGATGGCGATGGTCGGAATCATCACGGATTGTTTCGGCGCGCCCTGCGCCATTCGGACGGTCGCAAATTGTCCGGGCTTTAATAATCCCTCGCCGTTTTCCACTTCGGCTTCAACCGTCAGCGTGCGCGAGGTCGCGTTTACGCTCGGCGAAATCCGGACGACGGTTCCGGCAAAATTGCGGTCGGGATAAGCGCTGGTTTGCAGGGAAATTCCCTGACCGACTTTGACCTGCCCGACGTTTTGTTCGGGGACGTCAATCCGCATCCGCAGAACCGAGGTGCGAACAATCGTCGCGACTTTCGAGTTCGGCGTGTTCGGCGAGATAAATTCGCCGACATCGGCGACTCTTTCGGAAACGTAGCCGCTAATCGGCGAGTAAACGACCGCGTCGCTAATCGCTTTTTGCGCCGAAGAGATTTGCGTCCGCGCCGCTTCTTCCGCCGCCCGCGCCGAGTTGACGGCGGCAAGCGCCGTATTGACCTGGGTCATCGCCGTGCGAATCGCGCTGACGGCGACGGCGGCGGTCGAGCGCGCTTCGTCCATCTGCGCCCGCAATTGGTCGCGCTGGGCTTTGCGCTGGTCGTAAATCGTGCGCGCGATGTCGCCCGATTCCAGAAGCCTTTCCGCGCGCCCCAATT
This sequence comes from Pyrinomonadaceae bacterium, assembly GCA_036388635.1. Classification (GTDB taxonomy): domain Bacteria; phylum Acidobacteriota; class Blastocatellia; order Pyrinomonadales; family Pyrinomonadaceae; genus JALZHR01. Next base: position 35,290 of record DASVRL010000370.1, on the reverse strand, counting down.
CTCTTTCGGCTAATTCAAGCTGAGCTCGGGTCGAGCGGACCTGAGAAAAGGTTTCGATGTCGAAATTGCTGCCTTCGGTGATGCCGAGACGCGACTGCGTCTGGCGGACGTTGGCGCGCGCCTGCTCGACGTTTGCCTGCGCCTGCCGCACGTTCGACTGCGCCTGTTCGACCTGCGCCTGCGCCTGTTCCAGGCGAATGCGGGCGTCGCGGTCGTCCAGCCGCACCAGCACCGCGCCTTTCTGGACGTAGGTGCCGATGTCGAAATTGACCTCGACTATTTTTCCGCCGACCGTCGGCGCGACGTCCGTCTGCGCGTCGCTCGCCAGGCTGCCCGTCGCTTCAAAATAAGTCGGAACATCCCGGATGATCGCTGCTGCCGTCGTCGCTTCAACGACCGTCGGCAGAGTGCTCGCGTTCGAGTTTGCGTTATTGTTTTTTGCGCTTGAGCCGCTGCAACCGGCGATAAAAATTGATATTAAAATTGCTGTCGCGGCAAAAATTATAAATTTGATTGCTTTCATAAAACATTCCGAAGTTTTTATGTCGTTCTGCCCTTTATTGTTTAATTCCCTGAAGTAATATCTCCGTGAAATTTTTCGCCGCTTCCTCGTTGGAAATATCCAAAAGGCGGCGCTTTCTGTCCCAGAGCGAATTGTTCAGCGCGTGGTGAATCATCATTCCGACAATGGCGCGTACGACGACGCGCGGCTTGATGTTTGGGCGAATCGCGCCGTCAGTTTGTCTCTGCGCGATATACGCGCTCATAAATTCGTAAATCGGCACGATATTTTCCTCGATAAAAATCTCCGCCAGCTCGTGACCTTCGAGCGCCGAATGAAAGAGAAGCCGCATAAACTGCGGGTCGCCTTCGTGCTTGTTCAGCGCGTTGAGAATCATTTGATAAAAAACCTGCTCGTCGTCTTTTGCCGTCAAAGCTTCGCAAATCGTTTCCATCGGATTGACGGCTCTGCCTTCGCAGGCTTTATGGTCGAGAATCGCGTGATAAAGCTCGTCTTTAGTGGCGAAATGCCGAAAAACCATCGCTTCGGAAACGCCCGCCGCGCGCGCGATTTCCTTGGTCGTCGTGCCGCGAAAACCGTTTTGTGAAAATAATTTAATGGCGACTTGTAGAATCTGTGAGCGTCGCTCGTCGCCCGACATTCTGCCGTGCGTTGCTTCCGTAGTGTCCAATTCTTTAATCAACAATTTCTCCTCTAGCGAAGTAAGTAAGTGCTTACTTTCTCAGATGCGAGATTGTTTTGTCAAGCTGTATGTGAAAAAATTAACAAGAACTTATTATAAATTTTTTTCGTATCAACTTTTTGAAGACCGAGGGCATCCAAACCCAAACCAAAGCGACGAGTTTTAGTTTGGTTATTTTATAAACTTTCAGAGGGCAAGGAGATTTAAAATGGCTGAAATGGAAACAAACAACGAACAAGGATTAGTAAAGCCGGACATTTATAACGGCGAAGACAAAGCGACAAACGATTACGTCGGCGAATTTAAAACGCAGGCGCAGGAATACGGGCAGCGTCTGAACGACGCAGCGCTGAAAGCGAAAGATTACGCGTCGGAAAAGCTTGAATACGCCGGCGAAAAATTCAAGGAGCTGCAGGCGAAAGACCCGAAGGAATTGATTGAAGACGCCAAAGAATACGCGCGCCAGAAACCGACGCAGACGATTCTGATTTCGGCGGCGGTCGGCTTGGTGCTCGGCTTGCTTTTGAAACGCAGGTAATTATTAATTGACAGGAAAGTGAAAAAGGCGATTCAAAAATATTGAATCGCCTTTTTTATATGAAGTTTTTTGAAAAAGCTCAAAACTGATGGTTAAATTATTGAAAATTGAGACACCTCAGCCGTAACCTCAGAATTTCCGAACTTTCAATAATCTCAATTTAACAGGTGAAAAAATTAAACCTGCGCGTGAATCAAACGGCGCACTCTATCGCCGAAAAGCACGTCGATTTTCTGCGGCTCGATAACTTCCATCACCTCGCCCTGTCCGAAAACATCGTGAACCATCGCCTGTCCCTTGCGGTATTTGCGCGTCCGGTCGTAAGGACTGCCGGATTTGGTTTTACCGACCGTCACGGACGTTTTCACGTCGCGACTGTAAGTGCTTTCCATCGCACAGATATCACAGGTGAGTTTGGATATCTGTCCCTGTTTGGTAACCGTCGAAACCGTATGATTGGTTTCGGTATCACAAGCCGAACACAGGCGTTCGACCGAATCATTAACTGCAAACTTTTTGCCTGCCATTTTTTTTATTTACCTCTCTTTATCTGGCGCGTCGCGGACGAAAAGAACGAAAACTTTTCGCCGGTTTCGACGCTATTTTTTTAGCCGGACTGCTGATTGCCGCCGGCAGAACGCCGCCGAAATCAGGCAATAAAACCCGCTCGACGGCTTGACCCGTCAGGCGTTCGATTGCGCGCATAGTCGGTTCTTCGATGGAAGTGACGAGCGTAATGGCGCGACCTTTGTTTCCCGCGCGCCCGGTGCGCCCGATGCGGTGGACGTAATCTTCCGGCACTTCCGGCACATCATAGTTTATCACATGTGAGACCGAATCGATATCGATGCCGCGCGCCGCCACGTCCGTAGCGACCAGAACGCGCGTTTTGCCGTTTTTGAAGCTATGCAGGGCGGCTTCGCGCTGCGATTGCGAGCGATCGCCGTGAATTCGCGTCGCTCTGTGCGAGCGCGCTTCGAGAACGTGCGAAAGACGGTCGGCGCCGCGTTTCGTGCGGGTGAAAACCAGCACGCGCTCGAATTTTTCGCGTTCCAGCAAATCCAGAAGAAGCGTCATTTTCGATTGCGCCGCGACCGGATAAGCGGTCTGCTCGATTAAATCGGCGGGTCTTCCGCGCTGGCTGACTTCGATAATTTTCGGCTCGTTCATCATCGAGCGAGCGATTTTTTCGATTTCCGGCGACATCGTCGCCGAGAAAAAGAGCGTCTGCCGTTTGGTCGGAAGGGCTTTGAGAATCCGCTTTATCGCGGGCAAAAATCCCATATCGAGCATCCGGTCGGCTTCGTCCAGCACGAGCGTTTCGATTTTTGAGAAATCAATCGTGCCGCGCTCCATAAAGTCAATCAAGCGTCCCGGCGTCGCGACGACGATTTCCGCGCCGCGCCGTAAAGCGTCAGTCTGACGACCGTAACCCGCGCCGCCGATGATCGACGCGCAGCGGATTTTTTTCGGCGCCAGCTCGCGGCAGGCGGTATCGGTTTGATTCGCCAGCTCGCGCGTCGGCGCCAGCACCAGAACCGTGGTGCCTTTTGAATTTTTTTCAACCAGTTGTTGAATAATCGGCAGCAGAAAAGCCGCCGTTTTGCCCGTGCCGGTTTCGGCGCAGGCGATAATGTCCGTGCCATTCAAAACTTGCGGAATGGCTTTTTGTTGGATAGGCGTCGGCTCTGTATAGCCGAGCGACTCGCATCTGCTCAAAAGCGCAGACTGCAAGCCTAAATCTTTGAAATTCATGTAAATATTTAAAATTTGTAATTCTCGACCGAAACCAAAAAGCGTTTTTTATTTAAACACAATCGCCCGCCATAGATTTTCGAGCGGACAAAATACGACTAACGCTTCCCGGATTTCAGGAGTTAAAAAGAAGTGTCTAACGCGGAGTGTTCCTTAGTGAAACGGTTTGCAGCGAAGGGCTTGCGTTCGAACGGTTCGGACGAATCCGAACAGCTTCTATCAGTTATAAACGAACCGACTCTCGAACTATCCAAAACGCCGCCGTAAGAAATCTATCAAAAGGGACGAACTACCGTCGAAGAAAGAGAGCAGGAAAAATTGTCAATCTCTATGATGCCTTAGAAATGCCTCGTGTTGCAAGCTAAATTATTGAACTTCAAACTTTTACAAAAAATAAAAGGCTTTCAGGCAATTCCGAAAGCCTTCTCTGAATTGATTGATTAAATTTTATAAATTCAGCAGCGAGGCTTTCGCGGCTTTGAATTCTTCATCGTCCAGAACGCCTTGTTTGTGCAGCGCGGCGAGCCGTTCCAGCTCAGCCGTCACGTCGGTTTTACCGGCGGTTTCGGATTTTTTCGAGCCGAATTTATCCAGCAGCTTGCCGCCGTATTTTTTGCCGACTTCGCTGCCGAGCGCGCCGCCAACCAGCGCGCCTGCAAAAGTGCCGACCACGGGAACTATCGTTGAGCCGATTGCCGCGCCGGTGATTACGCCCGCGCCGAGTCCGGAAAGCTTTCCTGTTTTTTCGTTTTCGGTTTCTTCCGTCTGCTGTTCAGCCGCTTTATTATCTTTTTCTTTTTTCATCGCGATTTCCTTTTCGTTTTAATGAAGAATCGGGCGGGCTAATTTCGGATTAGCGCTCAAATTTTAAAAAATTGCTAATCCGGCGCCCGTTTCAAATTTATCATAAAATGCCTTTATCTTTTAACCATTTATTGGCGGCATCGCGCGGCGCCTGGCTTTTTCCGTCGACTTCGTAATTTAATTTACGCATTTCTTCGGTCGAGACGGCGTTGTTTAGTTGCTCGAAAGTCTCGCGCAGAGTTTCCGATTTATCTGTCCGCGCGATAAAAACGCCTTCGTACGGCGGAAAATACCGGCGGTCGTCGGCGAGCTGAAAAAGGTCGAGCGAGGCAATCAAACCGTCGGTCGAATTTCCCGCAATCAAATCGACTTCGCCCGCCGCCAGCGCGCGATACGTCAAAGATAAATCCATCTCGCGCGGCTGTTTCGCGAAATTAAAATCATACGCTTTGACAAATCCGGCGTAGCCGTCGGCGCGCGACATAAAATCCTGACCGAATCCGGCTTGCCAGTCGCGCGACTGCGGCACGGCGTCGGAAATCGTTTTTAAATTTAATTTTCGGGCGACGTCGCCGCGCACAAGAATGGCGAAATCGTTGGCGAAACCGAGCGGCGGGCTTAAGCTCAGATTAAATTTCTCGGCGTATTCGCGTTTTGTCTGCTCGTAAACTTCCTTTGGATTCGTCAGCGGCGGACGTTTCAAAATCGCCGTCAAAGCCGTTCCGGTATATTCCGGATAAACGTCAATTTGATTCGCCAGAAGCGCGTCGTGCGCCAGATTTCCGCCAAGCTCGAATTGTCGTTCGACCTTGATTCCTTTTTTCTCCAGCATCTGCGCCAAAATCTCAGCCAGAATCACGGATTCGGTAAAATCTTTCGAGCCGACGCGGATTTTTTGAGTTTCGATTCCGGATTTGGAATTTGAACTTTCCGCGCTGAAATTCGGAATAAAGCTCAAGCCGAGCAGCAGCGCGACCAGGGCGGTCGCGGCGGCGGCGATAAATCTTCGTCTTGCCGGAGAAACGCCGGTTTTGAATTCAAAAGATTTTTCGAATTGCCCGAGCGCAAAATCCGCCAGCAGAGCCAGAATCGCCGAAGAAAGCGCGCCCGCCAAAAGCAGATTATTATCGTTCTGCCGCAGCCCTCGAAAAATGTAAGTTCCCAGCCCGCCCGCGCCGACCGCCGCCGCCACGGTCGCCACGCCGACCGCGATGACGACCGCCACGCGGATTCCGGTTAAAATTACGGGCGCGGCAAGCGGCAGCTCGACCATTTTCAAAATCTGCCAATCGGTCATTCCCATCGCCGTCGCCGCTTCGCGCACTTTCGCATCGACGCCCAGAATTCCCGTCACCGTGTTGCGAATGACGGGCAAAAAAGAATAAAGCGCCAGCGCGATAATCGCCGTTTTCGCGCCGATGCCGCCGACGAGCGGAATCGGAATCAGCAAACCGAACAGGGCGAGACTCGGAATCGTCTGCATCACATTGGCGATGCCCAAAACCGGCGTTTGCAGCGATTTTACGCGCGTCAGCAAAATGCCGAGCGGCACGCCGAGCAGAATCGCCGCGCCGGTCGAGACGAAAACCAGAAAAACGTGCTCACGCGTCAAAGCGAGTAGTTCCGTCCAGTTTTGTTGTATGAATTGCAGAAAATTCATTCGGCTTTTATCAATCGAAAACTATAGCGAATTAAAAAACAGACGCTCGCCGGGCGGCGGCAAAAATTATTTTGCACCTTTTCTGCGGCGGGCATATAATACTGAATTACATAGAAAATAAGTTTCCGAAGTATAAGCTTTAACGGCAAAAAACAAAAATCCTAAACTTGGCAGGAGGTTTAAACCGATGAAAAAAATGCTTCTTTTGACATTGGCGGTTTTTTTATTTTCCGGTTGCCGGAGCGCTTCCACGCCGACCGCCGAATCGAGCGCGCCGACCGGCGCGGGCGGTTCGTCCGCCGTCAAACCCGAAGAATTAGCGGTCGGCGACAATATTATTTATTTATCGAAAAGCGCGCAGCGACTTTACGAAGCAAAAGTTACGAGCATTAATGGCACACGCGTCCAGCTGAATCGCGACAATGAAACGGTTGAAAGCGACGTCGCCGATATATACCGCATTCCGAAAAGCGTCGATAAAAATACCCTGAAGGCGGGTGACGTGATTGCGGTCAAATACGGTCAGCTGGCAGTTTGGGAGACGGCGGAAGTGGTTGACGCGGGCGGAGACAAAATTGCCGTCAAGTGGCTTTCCACGGATAGAAACGCCGAAATTCCGCCGGACAACATTCTGACGCTTCCGTCTGCCGCGCAAGCCAGGATAAAGAAGGCTTTCGATAATTAATCGTTGATTAATTAACCGAATCGGGAAAAGGCAAATTCGATTTCACGCTAAAGGTTGACGGTTTCCAGATAAGCCCGGGCTAAGGGCAAATCCGATTTCATAAAATTTTCCGGCGTTTCGAGCAGGACGATTCTGCCCTTGTCCATCAGACAAATTCTGGTTGCCAGCACAAACGCTTCGTGTAAATCGTGCGTGACAAAAACGGCGGTTTTGCCCAGTTCTCTGACCAGCCCGGCAAATTCCTTCTGCAAATTAGTGCGGGTTAGCGCGTCGAGCGCGCCGAACGGCTCGTCGAGCAAAAGCAAATCGGGATTCGCCGCCAGCGCGCGCGCCACGCCGACGCGCTGGCGCTGCCCGCCGGAAAGCTCGTGCGGAAAACGCGCCGCAAATTTTTCGGGTTTCAGCCCGACCAGTTCGAGCATTTCCGCCGTCCGCGCTCGCTTTTTCGCTTCCTGCCAATTTTCCAAATCCGGCACGAGCGCGACATTCTGCTCAATCGTAAAATGCGGAAAAAGCCCGGCTTCCTGCAAAACGTAGCCGGTTTGGCGGCGCAGCTTTATCGCGTCCCAATCGGTCGTCAATTTTCCCAAAACCAGGACTTCGCCGCTCGTCGGCTCGTACAAACGATTTATTAATTTTAAAGTCGTCGTTTTGCCGCAGCCGGATTCGCCCAAAAGAACGAGCGTTTCGCCGCGAAAAATTTGCAGATTCAAATCATCGAGAATCCGCGCGCCGTTAATTTCAAAACCGACGCGCCGAAATTCGACAATCGGCTGCTTATTTTCCGTCATTGTTTCGGATTAATATTATCATTAGGCGGTAACTAATCGGCAACAGGTAATAAGCGATAGATGGCAGGAAAGAAACTTCTTATCACTTATCAACTTTTGTATGATTGAAAAATGAAAAACTTCAAGCCGACGAAAGAAGCTTTGCGCGATGCCGTCAACCGCACGACCGAGGATTTGATTGACTACAATCTGAAAGTTTTGTTTTGCGGCATCAATCCCGGCATCTGGTCGGGCGCGACCGGATTTCATTTCGCCAAGCCGGGCAATCGTTTCTGGAAAGTTCTTTACCTGTCGGGCTTTACGGGCAGGCTGCTGCATCCGTCCGAAGAACACGAGCTTTTAGAACTCGGCTACGGCATTACGAGCTTCGTCAAACGCACGACTGCCCGCGCCGACGAATTAACCGTCGAAGAATTCGTCGAAGGCGGAAAATTGCTGGTCGGAAAAATCGAGAAATACAAACCGCAAAACCTCGCCGTTCTCGGCATCGGCGCGTATCGAACCGCTTTTCATAAGCCGAAAGCAAAACTCGGTTTGCAGCAGGAAAAAATCGGCGGCGCGAGCGTCTGGCTGCTGCCGAATCCGAGCGGGCTGAACGCGCATTATCAGGTCGATGATTTAGCCGCGCTTTTCGGCGAAGTGCGAAAAACAGTTGAAAAATAAAATTTATCGACTAGCATTAAAGCATTGAAAGTTTTGCGGCGGGAAACGGAAAATATTGAAAGAGTTGAAGCCGACGTAAACGGCTGGCGGCTTAACACGTTTGTTTCCAGGGCGGATTTTGCCGGAAAGCTTCCGGTAGTTCTCGTTCAGGGCTTGGGAATTTCCGCCAGTTATATGATTCCCACGATGTCGGAAATGGCGCAATACGCGAAAGTTTTCGCGCTCGATTTGCCCGGTCTCGGCGACAGCGAAAAACCGGCGCACGTTTTAAATATCGCTGAATTGGCGGACGTTTTAGCCGATTGGATGAAGGTCGCCGGAATCGAACGCGCCGAGCTGGTCGGGCATTCTTTCGGCAGCCAGATAGTTGCTGAATTTGCTTTGCGGCATCCGCAGATGATTCGGCGAGCCGTTCTTGCCGCGCCGACGTTTGACCGTCACGCGCGAAGTTTTTTCCGGCAGTTCGGGCGTTTGCTTTTAGATTCGCGAAACGAGCCGTTCGGGCTGATTCTGCTCGCCGTCAAAAGTTATTTTAAATTCGGTTTTAGACGTGAAGCGCGGACGCTGCAATTCGGGCTCGCCGACCGCATCGAAGACAAACTGCCGCAGATTTCGATTCCGGCGCTGGTGGTCAGAGGCGAATTGGACCCGGTTGTGCCGCAGCGCTGGGCGCAGGAAGTTGCGGATTTATTGCCGGACGGGAAATTAGCCGTGATTGCGGGCGGAACGCACGGCGTAAATTACAATTCGCCGCAGAAATTTGCGGAAGCGATTCGCGAATTTCTCGGTTATTAAAGAATTTCTCGGTTATTAAATCAGAGCGCCGCCGGTTTGGAAATTATTAAACGACAGGAACAATAAAAATTATGGCTTCGGAATGGGCGGAAGAAGCGGACAGGCAGGCGAAAGCGATGACGCGCGATTTGATTGAGGTCGGCAGAACCAAAGGCTTTCGGGTCGAGTATCAAAAACGCGAGGCGCGCTTTATGCTGCGGGCGGGCACGATTATAACCTATTTTTCCGCGCACGATTACGAAACGCCAAAGGGAATGGACTGGCTGCAGCTGCGCATAGACGTTCTCAAACAAGTCAGGCAAGGCGCGCCGGAGTCGCCGGAAGAGAAATAATTTATTCGTTTCCGTTTGTCATAACGCATTTTAAGTTTGATGTTTATTCGACCGGCAGTTAAACGCGACGTTCCATTCGTCTTTCGGCTTCAGCAGCGAATGGCTGAAGAAGACGGCATTTACGGGTTTGCCGCCGAAACAGTCGAATATCTCGAAAAGGCAATAAATCCATACTTTTTAATTGCCGAAAGCGGCGGCGAGATAATCGGTTTTATCAACGGCGACATTTGTCTCAGCGACGGGCTGGCGGTCGTTCCGAAAGACGAAAAGTATCTGGAAATCGAAAATCTTTACGTCGCGCCGGAGTTTAGAAAACAAGGCGTCGGCGGCGGGCTGGTCGATGAAGTTTTGCTAAAAGCCCGAAAAGACGGCGCCGTTTACGCAACGCTTTACTCGTCGGTGAAAAACCTGCGCGGCATTCTCCGCTTTTACGAGCGGCACGGCTTTCAAAGCTGGTCTGTCGAAATGTTTCAAAAGCTGTAGCCCGCCGGAAAATCGTTTTACTAATCGAAGATGAATTCCGACTTTTCCCGAACATCTCCACTTCTTCTGCGGCTGCCGCCGCCTCTGGCGCAAATGATTTCCGGTTATACGCCGCGACGAATTCACATCGGACAGTCAGCCGCAAAAGTTTTCCGGCTGGACGCGGAAAATAAGGATTCGCTTTATCTGAAAATCGCTCCGCGCACTACGGCACACTCGCTTTTGCGGGAAAAAACAAGGTTGGAATGGCTCGTAAACCGGCTGCCCGCGCCGGAAATTTTATCGTTTGCCGAAGATGAAAACACGGATTATCTTTTGCTTTCCGCAATTTCCGGCGTCGATGCGAGCGACGATTCTTTGAAAACGGACATTCCGCGAATAATCGAGCAATCGGTCGAGGGTTTAAAAATGATTCACGCTTTGCCGATCGAAAACTGCCCGTTCGATGAAAGGATTGACTATAAAATCGAGCTTGCGAAAAAACTAATGGAAAACAATCTCGTCGACGAAGACGATTTTGACGAGAGTCGGCGAGGCAGAACCGCCGAAGATTTATTTCGTGAGCTAATCGAAAACAAGCCCGCCGTCGAAGATTTGGTTTTCACGCACGGCGATTATTGCACGCCGAATATTATCTTCGAAAAAGGAAGGCTCAAAGGCTTTGTCGATTGGGGAAATGCGGGCGTCGCCGACCGCTACCAGGACATAGCGCTGCTGACCCGAAGCGTTGTACACAATTTCGGCAGCGAATACGAGCCGAGCGTCTTTAAAATCTACGGCGTCGATCCTGACCGGAAAAAGATTTATTTTTACCGGCTGCTCGACGAATTTTTATTGCTAGAAAAATTCGTCAGACGCAGCAGCAGGAAATAGAATTGCCCCGCACGAATCTTCAGAATAAAGGAAAAGCCGAAAGTTAAAGCTTAATCTAATCTGCGCGCTTTAAAATCGCCAATCCGCTCATTCCCATTCGATTGTTGAAGGCGGTTTTGACGAAATATCGTAAACCACGCGGTTGACGCCGCGAATCTCGGAAGTGATGCGCGAAGAAACCGTTTGCAGAAATTCGTGCGGCAGGCGCGCCCAGTCCGCCGTCATTCCGTCGGTCGAGGTGACGGCGCGCAGCGCGACGGCGCGCTCGTAGGTGCGAAAATCGCCCATTACGCCGACCGACTGAATCGGCAAAAGCACGGCGAAGGCTTGCCAGACTTCGTTGTAGAGATTGAAATTGTGCAGCTCTTCGATGAAAATGCGGTCGGCTTTTTGCAGTAACTCGACTTTTGCGGGCGTGATGTCGCCCAAAATCCGCACGGCTAAACCGGGACCGGGAAACGGATGCCGCTCTAAAATTTCCGGCGGAATGCCTAAATCCTTGCCGATCAGACGCACTTCGTCCTTGAATAATTCGCGCAGCGGCTCGATCAATTTCAGATTCATTTTTTCGGGCAAACCGCCGACGTTGTGATGCGATTTTATCGTCACGGACGCGCCGCGCAAAGATACGGATTCGATTACGTCCGGGTAGAGCGTGCCCTGCACCAGATGTCTGACGTCGCCGATGCGGTGCGCTTCGGCATCGAAAACTTCGATAAATTTGCGCCCGATTGCCTTGCGTTTTTGTTCAGGGTCGGAAACGTCTTTTAAGACTTCGTAAAATTCTACGGAAGCGTCAACGCCGCGCACGTTCAGATGCAGTTTTTCCTTGTAAAGCGCGAGCGTCGTCTCGAATTCGTCGGCGCGCAGCAAGCCGTTATTGACGAAGATACAGGTTTGACGATTCCCGATTGCTTCGTGAACCAGCGTCGCCGCGACGGTCGAATCGACGCCGCCCGAAAGACCGCAGACGACATTATCGCTGTCGCCGACAGCGGCGCGGATTTTCTCGATTTCTTCCCGGATAAACTGCGCCGCAGTCCAATCGCCGCGCGCGCCGCAAACGTCAAACAAAAAGCGCCGCAAAATTTGCACGCCCTCCGGCGTGTGCGCGACTTCCGGGTGAAACTGCAAACCGAAAATTTTTCGCTCCGTGTCTTCAATCGCCGTAATCGCGCCGCCGTCGCTCGAAGCGACAATCTCAAAACCGCTCGGAACCGCGACGACGTGGTCGCCGTGGCTCATCCAGACCTCGATTTCATTGTGAATATCGCGGAAAAGCTTCGCCTCCGCGTTCGTCACTTTCAGCTTGGCGCGCCCGTATTCGCGTTTTGCGGAAGGCTCTACCTGACCGTTTAAATCCTTTGCCAGAAGCTGCATTCCATAGCAGATGCCGAGCAGCGGCACGTCGATTTGACGGTAAAAATCCGGCGGCAGCACCGGAGCGTCCGGTTCGTAAACCGAACTCGGTCCGCCCGATAAAATCACGCCTTTCGGTCGGCGCGCGACGATTTTTTCCAAAGGAAACGTAAACGGAACGATTTCGCAGTAAACGCCCTGCTCACGCACGCGCCGCGCGATAAGCTGCGTATATTGCGAGCCGAAATCGAGAATTAAGATAAGTTCGTGTTGCATAGATTAAGGAAGGTTATACCAAACTCTGATGAACTGTGACCAGGAAGTTGAATGTTCGCCGCTGGAAAACGATTCCGCCGCCTCCGCCTCAGCAGGATCCGCCATATTCGGCAAGACAACCGTTTCAATATTTATAACGTTAACGGTTTCGCCGGCTATCCATTCATTAACTTTATAAAGCGTTTCATCGAGAGTGGCATATTCATTGGAAAAAAATCCTTCTTCTTTTATTTCGGGCAGAAAATCTTTGTACCGGATTCGCATAATTTCAAATTTCTTCCCTTTTATAAACAATTCCGCTCTTAAATTATGACTTGGCTTGACAAGATAAAGCAAAATCCATAATCTAAAAATTCGCCTTTTAAGGTGATTATTCCGCAGTAGCTCAATGGCAGAGCATTCGGCTGTTAACCGAAGGGTTGTAAGTTCGAGTCTTACCTGCGGAGCCAATTTTTAGAGAAGAAAGCCCGGCTGAATCAGCCGGGCTTTTTTATTGTTTCTTCTGTTAATTATTTAGCGATTAAAAGATTCATTATTGGTATCGAGCGCGGCTCGGATGCCGTCGGCGAACAGAAACCAAGCCAGCATGGTCAGGGCAAGAACGACGGCGGGAAAGACCGTCAGGTGCCAGGCGGTGCGGATAAACGCCTGATACATTCCAATCATTTGTCCCCAGGAGGCTTGCGGCGCCGGGATGCCGAGACCTAAAAAGCTCAAACCGGCTTCGGCAAACATTGCGCCCGGAATGCCCAGCGCCACCGAGACGATAATCGGCGTCATTACGTTTCTGAGAATGTGCTTTTTGATAATGTATAAGCTGCCGCCGCCCATCGCGCGCGAGGCGCGGATAAAATCGGTTTTTTTGAGCGAGAGAACCTGCCCGCGCACCAGCCGCGCGATGCCGATCCAGCCCGTTAAGGTCATTGCCAGAATCAAATTCCAGAAGCCGGCGCCGAGCGCGACCATCAGCAGAATGTAAAAAAGAATGGTCGGCAGCGAGGAAAGCACGTCGATTACGCGCATTACGAGATAGTCGAGCCAGCCGCCCTTCAAGCCCGCCAGCGCGCCGACGGGAACGCCGACCAAAGCGATGGCGAGCTGGCTGAGAACGCCGACGCTGATGGAAATCCGCGCGCCGTAAACGAGACGCGAAAAAACGTCGCGCCCTAAATCGTCCGTGCCGAGCCAGTGCAGGCGCGAAGGCGTTTCCCAGGTTGCCAGAAAATCGCCTTTATACGGACTATACGGCGCGATATACGGCGCGGCGACGGCAAGGCTTATTTGAAAAATAATAAAACACAAGGCGACGACGGCAGATTTGTTGCGGGCAAAACGTCGCCAGAAACGCCGAAAACCGTTGGCGCGCGCCTTGACTGAGATTTTATTTATGGTTGCTGCGTTTGTCGCCATCGTAAACAATCAGAAAGAAAAATAGTCAACAGATAAAAAAAAGAAAACGATGAACGTGAAATGCGCAGCGCGCGTCAATTGCCGATTCTGCGTTCATCATTCATCTGTCCGGATTTTATTCTTCCTTCGCCAAAGTCACGCGCGGGTCAGCCAGCGCGTAGAGCAAATCGGTTATTAAATACGCCAGACTGATAATCAGCGTCCAGACGAGCGTCGTCGCCATAATCATCGGGTAATCGCGGCTGCCGATTGCCGAGACGAAATAAAAACCGATGCCCGGAATGCGAAAGATGCTTTCGACGAAAAACGAGCCGACGATTAACCCGGCGGCGAGCGGTCCGCCGACGGTCAGCAGCGGCGTGAGCGCGTTTTTGAAAACGTGGACGAACATAATGCGCCGTCGGCTTAAGCCTTTGGCGCGCGCCGTGCGGACGTAGTTCGCCTTTATCGCGTCCGCCATACTGGCGCGCGTGTAGCGCTGCAAAACCAGAACCGGCGCGAGCGAATTTGCCAGCACCGGCATAATCCAATGACGCGCGCTCGACCAGCCGCCGGTCGGCAGCCAGCCGAGCCACGCCGAAAAAACGAATTGAAGAAGAATCGCGAAAACAAAGCTCGGCATCACGAGACAGAAAATCGAAACGCCCGTGCCGAAATAATCCAGAAATGAATTCGGCTTAATCGCCGACGCGATGCCCAGCCCGACGCCGACGAAAACAGAAAAAACGAAAGTTAAAAATCCGAGCTGGAGCGAGTAAATCCATTGGTCTTTGAAAATTCCGACGACCGTCCGGCTCGGAAAAGCCATCGAATAACCGAAATCCAGAGTGACGGCGTTGCGCATAAACAGCGCGTATTGCTTCCAGACGGGTTGATCTAAGCCGTATTTTTCGTTCAGCTGGCGTTTTATGTTTTCGGGAATCGTCTGCTGTTTTTCGAGCGCGCGCGCATCGAAAGGTCCGCCCGGAACCGTGTGCATCAGCCCGAAGGTCAAAGCGGAAACAATCAGCAAAACGCTGAAAAGTCCGGCGATTCTCAATAATATGTAACGCAGCATAATTTATTAAAGCTTTGAGTTTTGAGTTTTCAATTCCGGGTTGGTTGACCCGAACGAATCATTTAATACGCAAAACTCAAAACTTTTTAGAAATCGCGCGCGAAAAATTTAATTTCTTCATCGTCGCCGGGCATTTTAATCATTCTCTCGAATTGCAAATTAATCTTTTCAAGCACTTTTACCGAGCCGTGATTGCCGGGCGAAACTATCGCCACGATTCGCTTTAGCCCGAGCGCGTTCTGCGCGTAATCCAATACGGCGGAAGCGGATTCGAAGGCGTAGCCTTTCGACCAGAATCTCTCTAAAAAGGCAAAGCCGATATCGACGTCTTCCAGTGAATCGCGTTTGACCAGCCCGCACATTCCGGCAGCCGCGCCCGATTCTTTCAGCTCGACCAGATACAAGCCGAAGCCGAATCGCTCATAACTCGCCGCCAGCTTATCGGCAATATATCGACGCGCATCGTCAATCGTTCTGACGTTGCGGTCGCCGATATTCTGTATCCAGCCCGGTTCGTTAACGAGTTCGAAAATAAACTCGGCGTCCTCGTCGGTAATACGGCGCAGCGATAATCTCTCCGTTTCAATAATTTTCATTTCGATTTACACATTTCGATACCAGAGCAATTGCGTTTCGTTCAAACTCTCCTCATAAGCGTATCTGTTTATCGCTCCGAGCCGGCAGCCTTGCCGCGCGTAAAAACGACAAGCCGGAACGTTAATGTTCTGCGTCTCGACCATCAAACGCCGGCATTTTCGTTCGCGCGACCATTTCAGCGTAGAGTCAAACAGCTGATGTCCGACGCCTCGCCGCCGATAATCGGGATGAACGCGCAAATCCCAGAGACAGGCTAAATCCCGCCAGCCTTCGAGCATATTAACTTCCGGCGTATTCCACGCTATCCCGGCGCCGCCGACGCGCCGATTTCCGTCAAAAGCCGACAAAATTCCCCAATTGGAAATATCAAAACGCCGTGACCAGCTGGAAGGTCGGTAATTTTCATCCGCATCGTAGTTTTTGATGTAAGGCTTGACCGGCTCTTCGATAAGTTTTATGCCGCCCAGACCGTTTTCACACAACTCGACGCGAAAATAAGATTCGACGCTGAATGAAATCGGCACTTTTTCGTATTCGGACAATACGTCAGGCGTTTCTTCGACGATTTTAAAGGTCATAACTCGTTCGCCTTTCCGAAAGATTTTTTCCGGTGCGTGCCGGTTTCGCTTCGTGCGGGCGTGAATCAATCCGCATTATCGTTATTTCTTCATTGTGGTAAAAGGTGCGGTCAATCGTCTGCCAGCCGAGCCTGATATAATAATCTTCCGCCCGGCGAATGCCGATATATAATTGCTCCGCTCCGAGCTTTCCGGCTTGCTCGACACCGGCTTCAATTAAATATCTTCCGATACCTTGCTTTCGCCTTTCTTCGCGCACATAAAGACCGCCTAACCACGGCGACAGATGTTTATAAGTGCTAATGGACTCTTCAAGCAAAGAAATTGTGCCCAAAGGATAATCAGCTTCAAAAGCGACTAAAGAAAGAGGAATGTTTCTTCGATTAAGACGTCCATAAAATACTTCGGCGACGATGTCCCAAGTTTTATCACCATAGAAATCTCGCCACTCTCGAAGAAACCATTTCGACAATGTCGGAATAAAATCCTGATGCTCGACCAGATAATCTATTTTCATTTTTCTATGAGATTTCGCACCGCCAAAACATAATTTTGAATTATACGAAATTAACCTTGTTTCTACCGCGTAAAAAAATAATTTTTACACATCAAAAATCTCTCCGGCTGATTTTCAGACGGCAAAATGACAGGCGACTTCCTGATTTTCCGCAATCGCGCGCAAGGGCGGTTCTTCCGTTGCGCAAATCTCCTGCGCCAGCGGGCAGCGCAGCCGGAAAACGCAGCCCGTCGGGCGCTCGGTAATCGCATCAATCTCGCCTTTGGCGTTCGCTTCGACGGCGGGTTGCGACGGGTCGGGTTCGGGAATCGCGGAAATCAGAGTTTGCGTGTACGGATGGCGCGGCGCGGTCGTCACTTGCCGCGCGGCGCCGATTTCCACCAATCTTCCCAGATACATTACGCCGATGCGCCGGCTCATAAAAGCCGTCACCGCAATATTGTGCGAGATAAAAAGATAAGCTAAACCGAATTCGTCCTGCAAATCGCGCAGAAGATTCAGGATTTGCGCCTGCACGGAAACGTCCAGCGCCGAAACCGCTTCATCACAAATTAAAATCTTCGGGCGCAAAGCGAGAGCGCGGGCAATCCCGATGCGCTGCTGCTGACCGCCGGAAAATTCGGACGGAAAACGATGCCTATCTTCGGCGGATAAACCGACGCGCTCAAGCAGGCGCGCCACTTCGCCCGCTCTTTCGTTTTTCGTGCCGATATTATGAATTTCGAGCGGCTCGCCGATGATTTGTTCGACGACCAATCGCGGGTCGAGCGAGGCAAACGGGTCTTGGAAAATCATCTGCATTTGTTTGCGGATTGGCTTTAACGCTCGCTCGTCGGCGTAGGTGATGTCTTTTCCGCCGAAGAGAATCCGCCCGCCGTTCGTTTCATACAGCCGCATAATCGTTAAGGCGAGCGTCGATTTTCCGCAGCCGGATTCGCCGACCAGCCCGAGCGTCTCGCCTTCGCGCAGAGACAAATTCACGCGGTCAACCGCAATATTCTCGATCTTTTTGCCAAAAACGCCGCCGCGCGCCGCGAAGCTTTTGCTTAATTCAATTGTTTGAAGCAGCGTTTCCGACATTTTTAATTTTTAATAAGCGACGGGTGAAAAGTGATAAGTAATAGGGAATAAGCGGGATTTTTCCTATCACTTATCTTTTATCATACTTCGCTTCTCACTTCCTTTTGCGTCAGCCAGCAGGCGGTTAATTGTCCGGCGCGAATTTCGGTCAAAGCCGGATTTTTTTCGGCGCAGACGGGCATTTGATAAGAGCAGCGTTCGTAAAATGAACAGCCGGCGAAATTTTCGTGCATTCGCGGCGGCGCGCCTTCGATTGTCAGCAGTCTTTCCGGCTGCTGCGCGCCCAGCCGCGGAATCGAAGCGACCAGCGCCTGCGTATATGGATGCTGCGGCGAATTAAAAATCGCTTCGACCGTTGCGTTTTCCACTATTTTTCCCGCATACATCACCGCCACGCGGTCGGCTAATTGAGCGACGACGCCCAAATCGTGCGTGATGATGATAATCGACATACCGAATTCGCGCTTAAATTCGCGCAGAAGATTTAAAATCTGCGCCTGAATCGTCACGTCGAGCGCGGTCGTCGGCTCGTCGGCAATCAAAAGCGACGGCTGGCAGGCGACCGCCATCGCAATCATCACGCGCTGGCGCATGCCGCCGGAAAATTCGTGCGGGTAATCGTCGATTCTTTGCCGCGCGCTGGCGATTCCGACGCGCTGCAAAAGAAAAATCGCCTGCTCTCTGGCTGCCTTGCGCGATAAACCGCGATGCACGCGCAAGGTTTCCATGATCTGAAACCCGACGGACAGAACCGGATTGAGCGAAGTCGAAGGGTCTTGAAAAATCATCGAGATGCGATTGCCGAGAATCTTTTCCAGCTCTTTTCCGGAAAGCTTTAATAAATCTATTTCTTCCGTTTCACCGCTGCGAAAAATCACTCTGCCGCCGAAAATCTCGCCGGGCGCTTCGATAAGCCGCATAATCGAAAGCGCCGTCACGCTTTTGCCGCAGCCCGATTCGCCGACAATGCCCAAAACTTCGCCCTCCGCAATCGAGAAAGACACGCCGCTGACGGCTTTCGCCGCGTTGAAACGCGTCTGAAGATTTTCGACTTCAAGCAATGTTTTCGACATAAATTTCTCTCCGCGCGCCCACAAAGATTTCCGACAGACAGTGACGGATTACGCGAATAACACCGATAAAATCAAAACAAATTTGTGTTCGTCGACGACAAATCTCTTCTCGATTTTCTCCGCGTTCGCGGCGGCTAATCTAGCGCCATTCATCGACATCGCCGCGGATATACATCTGAAAGCGCGAAATATCCAGATAGCGAAAAACGACGTTGCCGGTTTTATCCGGCTCAAAGCCGGTCAGATACGGATACCAGATTTGATACGTGACCGTCTGCGACAGGAAAAGTCCGCCGACGTCTTCGACCAGAATGCGTTCGGCTTCGTGGTAAAGACTCGTTCGTTTCGGCTCGTCGATTTCGCGCCCGGCGCGCGTGACCAGCTCGTCGAATTTCTCGTTGCGCCAGGCGTGTCGCGGCGAGCCTTTTTCGCTCGTGCTGCGCCAGAGCCGCGTCAGCATATTTGCCGGGTCGAGAAAATCGTATTCGTATTGACCTTGATAAACCGGCATTTCGTGGCGCGAACGCATTGCGCTCCAGACCGCGCCTTCGACGATTTGCAGATTGACGCCGATGTCGAGATAACGCTCCCACTGGTCTTTGACATATTCGAGCAAAACGTCGCGCCCGTTGGAAAACATCTCCAGAACAAGCTGATTGCCGCTCGCATCTCTGCCGCCGGGAAAGCCTGCTTCCGCCAGCCGCGCCCGCGCTTTTTCGACGTTAAAATCCTGTACCGATTTCAGTTCGGGATTGTGCGCGGGAAAATCCGGCAGCAGCATCGAATACGCCGGAACGCGCGTCTCCATCATTACTTTCCGGCAGAAAGGCTCGCGGTCGATGGCGTGCGAAAGCGCCTGCCGGAGCTTTAAATTATCAAACGGCGGGCGCAAGGTGTCGAAAGACAAATATTGAACCTGAAAATTGTTGAAGCGATGCAGATATTGTTCGAGTTCCGCGTCGTTGCGCACCTGCGCCAGCTCCTGCGGCTGCAAAATCGGGATGTAGTCGATTTCCTTGTTCAGCCACGAATTAAACCAGCCGATGGCGGGCGCGCCGATAAGCTGCACGAGCCGCTGAATCCCGACTTTATGCGGTCCGTTGTAATACGGGTTCGCGTCCCATTCGAGCCTTTGATTATGCTGCCAGCTTAAAAGCCGCATCGGACCCGACGAAACAAAACCTTCCGCCGTATCCGCCCAGTGTTCGGGATTGTTCTCGGCTTTGTGACGCGGCGCGGGAACGGCGGCTTGATACGCCAAAAGCGCGGGCAGGTGCGGAATCGCGCCGTTTTCGCTGTGAATTCTCACCGTCCGCTCGTCCAGCGCTTCGACGCCGATTTCTTCGGGTCGTCCTTTGCCTTCTTTGAAAGCCTGAATGCCTTTGATGTCGTAATAAAACCAGGTCCACGGATTATCCAGCTGCGGCGAAGCGAGGTGGCGAAAAGTGAAAACCCAGTCGTGCGCCGTAATCGGCACGCCGTCGCTCCAGCGCGCGCCGGCGCGAAGCGTAAAATCCCAATACTCCACGTTTTCGCTCGCCCACCAGCTTTCTGCCATTGCCGGCACGAGATTCTGATTTTGGTCGCGCCTGAGAAGCGGCTCGCCGCCCCAGTTTATCGCCACGCCCGCGCCGTAAATATCGCGCGCGATGTCCAGATGACGCGGCTCATTCGCCGATTCATACAAAATCTGCTTTTCCAAAGGCGCGGCATCCATCGGCAGAATTCGCCCTTGCGGCGTCAGCGTCGGCGTCGGCGCGCCGGTGCTTGTCGCAATCGTTTGTTCTTCCGGCGCGTTTTCACAATTTATTAAAAGGCTTCCGGCAGCGGCAGCCCCGGCAAGACGTAATAACTCGCGGCGGGTGATTTTGTTCATTTAACATGCTCGATTTATAAAATCGGTTCATATTTAATATATAATTTTTAAAGGATTTTCAAGCCGCCTTAAAAAAATATTGTTTATCGGCGCGGCATCTGCTATTATTAATTTTCCCAAAGCCAATAAAAATTCACGGGGGTTGGATTATGAGCGGTTACGATTTTGACAAGTATTTTCCTTTACAGGGAACGTGTTTTCATTGCGGGCGCGATTTGCGGCATCACACGCTGGAAAAAATTACCGAGCGCTTTGCTTTCGGCGAGTCTGTCGACAAGCTTGCCGCCGATTACAATGTGCCGCCGCAGGCGATTGAGCTTGCCTTAGCGCGCAATTCGACTTATCCGCTCGGCAGAACCATCACGCCGATGGTTCGCGCCAGAGCTGCCTGAGCCAGCCGCAGACGGATTTATAATTTTACCTGCGCCGGTTTCGTGAATTTTCAACAGGGAAAATTCACGAAACCGGCGCAGGTTTTTATTTTGCGCCGCGCCCGTTTACAATTGCTTTTGAAATATGAAATTGAGAATCAAAGGCAATTCGATCCGCCTCAGATTATCGCAACGGGAAGTTTCCGATTTTGCCCGCCACGCGCGGGTCGAAGATTCGATTTCTTTCGGAAATCGGCAATTGACGTATGTCTTAATTAAGCTAAATCAAGCAAAAGAAATTCTGGCAAGCTTTGAAAACGACCGAATCGAGATCAGCGTTCCCGAATCGATTGCCGAACAATGGACGAAAACTTCAGATGTCGGCTTCGACGCCGAACAAAAATTACCTGACGGCGAAACGCTCAAAATCCTGATTGAAAAAGATTTTGCCTGCCTGACCACGAGAGAAGGCGAAGACGAATCGGACGCTTTTCCGCATCCGCAAGTCGGTCAAGCCTGTTAAAGAGAGTTTTGAACTCATCGGGCGGCGTGATACGATTTTCTTTTGTCGCAATGAAAGAAAATATCGAAATCACACGCTTTACAAACGGTTTAGCCATTCTCACGGAAAAAATGCCCGACGTGCGCTCGGCGACGCTCGGTTTTTTCTACAAAAAAGGCTCGCGCGACGAACCCGCCAGTCTGAACGGAATCTCGCATTTTATCGAACACACGGTTTTCAAAGGCACGGAAAAACGTTCGGCGCTGGAAATCGCCGTTGAAACCGACCGGCTGGGCGGCAATTTCGACGCTTTTACGATGCAGGAAATGACCGGCTTTGCGATGAAGACGGTCGATAAGGATTTGCCGCGCGCCTTTGATTTGCTCGCCGATATGCTGACGAATCCGCGCTTTGACGAAACCGAGCTGGAACGCGAGCAGCAGGTCATCATCGAAGAAATGCGAATGGTCGAAGATTCGCCCGAAGAATACCTGGGCGAGCTTTTCAACCAGGCGATTTTTCCGAAACACCCGCTCGGGCTGCCGATTGAAGGTACGGAAAAAACGGTTCGCACTTTTAACCGAAAGGTGACGACGGATTTTCACCGGCGGGTTTTTCAGCCCGAAAATCTGGTCATTGCCGTCGCCGGAAACGTCGAGCACGCGCCCATCGTCGAGCTGGCGCAGAGATTTTTTGAAAGCCGGAAGGCGGAAGGCGAAGGGCGAAAGGCGGAATCTGAAGAATTTACGATTCCGGAGCTTTCCGCGCCGATTTTGCTGAAAAAGAAACGCGGGCTCGAGCAGGCGCATTTCGTTTTGGCGACGCCCTGGATTGACGCGCGCAGCGAGCGGCGTTATGCGGCGCATTTGCTTGAAAATATTCTCGGCAACGGAACTTCGTCGCGCCTGTGGCAGACGATTCGCGAGCGTCACGGGCTTGCCTACAGCGTCGGCGCGAGCGGCGTTTCGTTTCTCGATTGCGGATTTTTCAGCGTTTACGCCGGAACCGCGCCGAATCAAATCGGCAAAGCGATTGATTTATCCATTGCCGAGCTGAAGCGAATCAAACGCGAAGGCGTATCGCCGGAAGAAATCGAGCTTGCCAAACAGCAGAGCGTGGCGACGATCCTGCTCGGATTGGAAGATTCGTCAAACCGCACGGCGAATCTCGCGCAGCAGGAAATCACTTTCGGCAAACAGATTCCGCTCGAAGAAACTCTGCGAAATATCGAAAAAGTGAACGCCGGGGAAATCCACGAGCTGGCGCGCGAATTTTTTCAAACCGAAACGATTGCGCTTGCCGTTCTGGGCAATCTGAACGGTTTAAAGATTAACAGGGAAAGACTTGACGTTTCCTGAAAGTTTCTCCGAAGTTTCTCTGGATTGTTGCGAAAAGATAAGTTAAACTTTTCAAAATCTTTTCGAACAAAATATGAAAACCATTGCAAAAATACTTGTCTTTATCGGAACTTTTATAGTTTTCGTTACCAATTCGTATGCGTTGTGGAGTTTTTTCAGCGCCTTTAGCGCGATGAAAACCGCCGAGGCGTCGGGAATCGGGCAGTTTGCGGCGTCGATTGATTCCGCTTATTTCGGCGTTCTGGTTTCCTTTGTCGGAATATTTTTTCTTTTTATCGGCTGTCTTCTGCTTTTAATTCCGAGCCGACCCCAAAATCAGATTCAATAAAATTTATTGACAGTCCTCTGCATTCGGCATAAAATGACGGCGTGCAAGGCTTTAACGTTAAAAAAATCTTTCTTTACCTGATGATTTGCTCGATTGCCCTGAGCGCGCTGATGGGCATCTGGGCGATTCTTTCAGGCGATGTGGAATTTCGAGTTCTGGGCACGACCTTGACGATTGTCGGAACCAGTATCCTGGGCTTAGCCTGCGGCGCTTTTCTCGAAAATCCGCGCTCGCAAAAATTTCCGCTTCGCTTCGTGCCGATTGTCGGAATAATCCTTTCGGTTATTGCGGCGCTGCTGACGATTTGGCTGATTTGGGCTGCAACGATGGGGCTCGACACCGCTTTTTATAAGATTCTCGCCGTTTCCGCAATATTCGCATTTTCGCTTTCGCACCTGTCGCTTTTGTCTATCGCGCAGCTTTCCAGGCGTTTCCGGTGGTCGCTAATTACCGCCTACGTCGTCATCTTCGCGCTGTCTTCGATAATTTCATTTATCGTCGTCTTTGAGCCGCCCAGCGAAGACGGAATAGTTTTGCGCTTCATCGGCGTTTTAGCGGTAATTGACGCCGCCATTACGGTGATGATTCCGATTTTTCACCGCCTGAGCCGCACGGAATTCGTCGATATTCCGTCGGTCGCCGAAATCGAAGCGAAAATCAGCGAGCTGAAAGCGCAAATTACCCGTCTCGAAAAACAGAAAGAAGACATTCTAAGCGCCCCGCAGACTGCCTGAAAAATTTTTATAAGCAATCGGGTCTTTCGCACCCGCGCGCGCAAATCCGCGAAGGCGCAGCGCGCAGGAATCGCACGTTCCGCAAGCCGCATCCTCATTTCGATAACACGACCAGGAAAGATGTAAGGGCGCGTTTAATTCCAAGCCTTTTCGGACGATTTCCGCTTTCGACAGATGAATAATCGGCGTGCGGATTTCCAGAAGCGTTTCCGGTTTCGTGCCCGCGTCAATCGCTTTTTCGAACGCCTCGAAAAATTCCGGTCGGCAATCGGGATAGCCGCTCGAATCTTCAAAGACCGCGCCGATATAGATTCGCGTCGCGCCGATGACTTCCGCCCAGCTGGTCGCAATCGACAGCATATTCGCGTTGCGAAAAGGAACGTAAGAAGTCGGAATTTCCGTCGATTCGAGATTCGCTTCCGCGACTTCGATTGATTCGTCGGTCAAGCTCGAACCGCCGATTTTCGCCAGGTATTCAATCGAAATTGCCAGCCGTTTCGTCACGCCGTAAAAATCGGCGATGTCTTCAAAGGCTCGTCGCTCGCGCCGCTCGGTTCTCTGCCCGTAGGAAACGTGCAAAAGCGCGATTTCTTCCGTTTCGGATTTAGCAATGGCGGCGGCGACGCACGAATCCATTCCGCCGGAAACAAGACAAATTGCGAGTTTTTTATTGTTCATTAAATTTGTCGAAATCAAAGCAGATTCGTTGGGCTGGTTTTCTGCCGCCGGAAAAAAACAAAATTCCTAAAACCGTCAGCGGAATCGAATAAAAAATGATAAAGAAAAACGGCGGAAAAAGCCCGTTGACCGGTATCGTCACGAGCGCCGTCAGGGCGATTAATATTCCGATGCTTAAAAGAAACGCGCCGAGAATGCGAAAAATCTTCGTCGCAGGTTTTTCATAATGCGTCATAAGCTAAACACCGTGAACGTCCGCGCCCCAGATGTATTTGTGCAGCTGCAAGTTTAATCTCACGTTCAAGCCGCTGCGCGAAACGGTTTCGGCGATTTCCGCCAGATTTTCGACGCCGAAAACGGGCGAAATCAAAACGCCGCGCGCGCGGTTTTCCAAATCGTATTTTTCGATAATTTTTTTGGCAAATTTCCAATCGTTTAAATCGGCGATGACGAATTTTACTTCGTCGCGGTCGGCGCGCAGGCGTTCCAGATTCGCCCAGTGATTGCGCTCGGCTTCGCCCGAAGCCGGGCATTTCACGTCTAAAATTATCGCGGCGCGCGCATCGACCTTTTCCGTCGAAACAAAACCGCCGGTTTCGATTAAAACCTCGTAACCCGCGTCGCAAAGCTTTTGGATAAAAGGAAAAACGTTTTTCTGCGCGAGCGGCTCGCCGCCCGTCACTTCGACCAGACGGCAGCCGAAATCTTCTAATTTGGCGAAGATTTCGTCAAAGCTCAGGCGCGCGCCGCCCGTAAAAGTGTATTCCGAATCGCACCAGACGCAGCGCATCGGGCAGCCCGTCAGACGCACAAACGCGCACGGGCGACCGGCGTGCGTCGATTCGCCCTGAATCGAGAGAAAAATTTCCGTGATGCGCAAATCCATAATCCAAACGATGAAGGCGAAACGGGAAATGCGAAACGCAAAAAATTGCAATTCATCGTTCCGCTTTCATCGTTTTTTATAATAACCCGAACCAGCTGTAAACGTTTAAAATTTCGCCGATGCCGAACGAAGCCAGATTGGCGGCGACGATTGCCGTAAACGAGCGAAGCCAGTCTTTTGTCTCCAGCAAATTTTTTCGGCGAAAGGCGAGCCAGAACAAAAAACATTCGGCGACGGGCGCAAAGGTTTCGGCGACGGCGAGATAAACGATTCTGGAACGGTCGGTGCCGTCGAGCAGCAGCAGCGCGGGCAGAACCAGTATGACAATCGGATACGTGCAAGCCGTCAGCCACGCGCCGCAGGCGAGTCTTTGTTTAAAACTCAATTTCGGCGAAAGCCCGACGAGCAGAATCGGCGTTTCAATCAGAATCGTCGTCAGATAACCGACGGGCAGAAAATACCACAGGCGGCTCAGGTTGCCGCTCTGCGCCGGAACGAAATCAATGTCGTCGAATAGAAACATAAATTTGGTGAAAAGCGAAAAGCTTTTTACTATTCGTTTTTCACTGCGCCAGCGCATTAAAGAAAAGCGGAAATGTCGTCCGGCTCTGACCGCGATATTGCGGGCGGAAGCCGAATAAAACGATTTTGCCTTTGCCGATATTGATGGAAACCAGCGCGGCTTTTCCGGCAATCTTTTCCGCGCCCAGAGCCCACCCGGAAAGCAGAATGTTTTCGGGTTGTTCGGGATAGCGCGCGATGATTTCGACGTTCGTGTCGTCGCTCGTCGTAATCTCGAAGGCGGGCGAGTTTTCAAACCACGCGATTGATTCCTTCAGCAGATCTTTGGCGATTTTATGCGCCGGGTTGAGTTCCGTTTTTAAGATTGAGCCGGGAATGTAGAAATCCTTGCGCTGCAAACCTTCGGTCACGTCGCGGACGGGCAAACCGAATTCCCTGACGGCGAAATCCGAGGCGCGATTCAGAAAAACGAGCGTTCCGCCGTCTTCGACAAATTTTCTCAGGTTTTTCACGCCTTCCTTGCCGACGCCGCCCGTATATTCGTCGGGCATCGTGCCCTTCGCGTAGCCGTTCAGAATTTGATTTGCCGGCTGGTCGGGGAAAATGATTGTTTTGAGAAGCGTTTTTTTACCTTTCATACTCACCGGCAAAGGCGGATTGCGCGGCGCTTCGGAAGGCATATAGCTTAAATCGTTGCTGCGAATTTGTTCGTTTTTCAGCTCTACGACTTCGAATTTTTTGCAGCCGTGCTGGTAATCTTTCCAGTTTTTATCGGTTAAAATGAAACGCGTCCAGCCTTCGTCCATCGAAGGTATATGCGAGCGATAAAGCGCGACGGAAAATATCGCCGGACCGTTTCCGCAGCCGGGATTGCTGTAATAACTCGCGCCGACGTTTTTAGGAGGTCGCCGGAACGGCTGATAAATCGGCTTTGCCTCGGGTTCGGAATACTTTGACAGCAATAAAATATTATGAGCCGTGACATCGTAGGGCGGAATCGGATTGCCGTTTTCATCCTTCAAATCCGGATATTTCTGACGTTCAAAAAGCGCTTTCGCAAAACTCGCGTAAGGCTGCTGCATTTTGACTAATAGAACCCAGTCAAAGTCGCCGTCTTTTTGCCTTTCCAAAACATTTTCAAACTCCACTTGCGCGCGTTGCAATATTTGCTGCAACTCGTCCGTATCGGCATTGTCTTTTACGACGTAAGCCAGAACTTCGCCTTTTTTTCGCGGGCGCACGGCTTCCTTGCCGACGGCGTAAAATCTCTTGAGCCACGCCTGGCGATTGTCCGAAGCGTGTTTCAAAAGGCTGAAAGAGGCGGTCGTCATATAGTTTGTAATATCTCGCAGACGCCATTCGCCGCCGAGCCAGACGGGCGAAAAATTTGCCGATTCTTTCCGCACGTCGTAGCCCAAACCGTTTCGCAAATCCTCGTATTTAATCGTTACCGGCGTCGCTAATTTTGCCGACGCCGTCTCCGACAGGATTCTGACGCCGCCGTGATAATGCGAATAGGCGCGCGCGGGCGTCCACGCGTCGTAAGTCGAATTGGTCGTAATGCCCTGAAAGCCTTTGGCGCGTAAATCGTTCGCCATAAAATTGCCGAGCTCGGTGTAGCCTTCGACGACTTCTTTCGGCACGTTCGGCTCGACCGGCTGCATATACGGCGGCAGAAACAGCCGCGAGCCGCGCTCGCCCTGCTGGTGAATGTCGTGGACGATTTGCGGGTGCCATTCGTTATGGATTTTATCGACCGTCAACTGCGTTTCGACTTGCGTGAAAGCATACCAGTCGCGGTTGTTGTCGTGCCCGACGTATTTGTGATAAAGCTCGGGCGGCGACGTGCCCTCGAAAGAGGTGCCCAAAGTTTTGTCATACCAGTTTTTGACGATATCGACGCCGTCCGGGTTTAAGGACGGCACCAGCAGAATGATTGTGTTTTGCAGTATCTTTTGAATCTCGGGCTCGCCGGACGCCGCCAGCCGGTGCGCGATGAGCATCGAAGAAAGCGTCGAACCGACTTCGGTCGAATGAATCTCGCAGGTGATTAAAACAATCGTTTTGCCTTGCCTGATTAAGCTTTCGGCAAGCCTGTCATTGCTTTTAATCAGGCGCGGGTCGGCGAGCCTGGCGTTTAAGGCTTTGTATTTTTCGAGATTTTTTAAATTTTCCGGCGCCGAGAGCGTCGCGTAAACAAAAGGTTTGCCGAGCGTCGTTTTGCCGATTTCCTGAAACTGCACGCGGTCGCTCGCCGCATCGAGCCGCTGAAAATAATCGACCGTCTGTTTCCACGAAGCGAGTTTGCGGTCGTCGCCGGGCGTAAAGCCGAGCGCCGTTTTCGGTTCGGGAATTTTCGTCTGGGCAAAGGCGGAAAAAACAAAAAGAAGCGTCAGCGCGCACAGAGGCAGGCGCGCGACGGAAGAAGCGAAGAAAAAACTGTTTTTGGACATTTAATTTTGAAACCTCAAATCGCGTTTGCCGCTTTTTATTCTAAGCGCTGCAAATAAAATTACAATTTTTAACATAATGTAAGTGCCTGCCATTCTATATTAAAATTGATTTTCGCTGAAATTATTTTAAATTAGTAGAAAAAATGTTCCGCGCCAGGGGAAAAAATCTTTTTTTCTGGCGGAAAAGTCGTTTTTCGATTGGTTTTCCGACAAACCGCTTGCCACAGAGGGCTTTAGCAAGTTAAATTAACGCAAGTTTCAATTCAAAAAACTTTTCCCGGTTTTATAAAATTCAAGGAGGCTTTTCCAGTGAAGAGAAATCCTTTTCTCGAAAATTTTCGCTCGTATATTCCCGCCGCTGTGACGAATATGCCCGAGCTGTCGATTTTTCCGCTGATTGTCGGAACGCTGCTGGGCGTCGTTTTCGGCGCTTCGTCGCTGTATCTGGTTCTAAAAGTCGGCTTAACGGTCAGCGCGTCGATTCCCGTCGCGGTCATTTCGATTACGCTGTTTCGGCTTTTGTCGAAAGCGCGCATCACGCGCGACGCGACGATTCTCGAACACAATATCGTGCAGACGGCGGGTTCGGCGGGCGAATCCATCGCTTTCGGACTCGGCGTGACGATGCCCGCGATTCTGATTCTCGGCTTCGACCTCGAGCTTTCGCGCGTGATGCTGGTCGCCGTGCTCGGCGGGCTTTTGGGGATTTTGATGATGATTCCACTGCGGCGCGCTTTGATTAAAGACCAGCACGGCATTTTAAAATATCCGGAAGGCACGGCTTGCGCGCAGGTTCTGATTGCGGGAGCCAGCGAAGAATCGCGCGCCGCTTCGATCGAATCCGAAAAAGCGCGCACTGACGAATCGGCGACCAACGGCGGCAAAGTTATCGCCATCGGTTTCGGCATCGGCTTTCTGTTCAATACGCTGATGCAGGTTTTCAAAGGCTGGAAGGAAGTTCCCGGAAAACAATTCGATGCGCCTTTCCGCGGCGGTTCGATAGCGCTGGAAAATAATCCGGCGCTGCTCGGCGTCGGCTATATCATCGGACCTAAAATCGCCGGAATTATGTTTGCGGGCGGCGCGCTGTCTTATCTCGTATTAATCCCGATGATCGTTTATTTCGGCGAATTTTTGCAGACGCCGCTCGCGCCGGAAACCACAAAAACGATTAAAGATTTGTTTTATATTCCGGTTGCCGACGGCGGCGGCGGCTTCAATTTCGCCGCCGGCATCAGAAACATTCAAAGCAGTTATGTTTTATACATCGGCGCCGGCGCCGTGGCGGCGGGCGGAATGATTTCCCTGGCGCGCAGTCTGCCGACGATTTGGCACGGCTTAAAGGGCGGACTCGCCGATTTTCGCGGCAGCACAGGCAGCAGCAGCGCCGCCGAAACCGACGCCGCGCCGCGCACCGACCGCGACCTTTCGATGAAATGGGTAGTTGCCGGCATTTTAGCGTTAATTATCGTTATCACGCTCGCGCCGGCTTTAAAAATGAATTTACTCGGCGCGATTCTGATTATCATTTTCGGATTTTTATTCGTTACCGTTTCATCGCGCCTGACGGGCGAAATCGGTTCGTCTTCCAATCCGATTTCGGGAATGACCGTCGCCACTCTGCTTTTGACTTGTCTGGTTTTTCTGATTATCGGCTGGGTCGATCCCGACCCGTATTTTGTCACGGCTTTAAGCATCGGCGGCATTGTCTGCATCGCCGCTTCAAACGGCGGCACGACTTCGCAGGATTTAAAAACCGGCTTCTGGGTCGGCGGAACGCCCTGGAAACAGCAAATCGCCATTCTGATCGGCGCGACGGCGTCAGCCCTTTTGCTCGGTCCGATTCTGATTCAGTTAAATACTTCTTCGACGGTTTATCAAAAGGTCGAGCCGACGGTTTTCAGCCAGCAATTCGTCGTTCCCGAACAACAGTTGTCGCGCGACGGAGCGCAGTTGAAAGGCGAAAAAGTTGCCGACGCGTATTTTAACGACCAGAATACATACCGGGTTTGGCACAACACCGACACGGCTAACGGTAAACCCGGTCGCTATCTGGTCGATACGCAGGGCAAACCCGCTTATCTGGTCGACCCGGGCATCGGCGGCACAGTGACCCGACGCGCCGATAACACGGAAGTCGTCAAGTATGACCCGCCGAAGGCGACTTTGATGAGCTATATTATCAAAGGCATTTTGAGCCAGCAGCTGCCGTGGGGATTGGTGCTTTTAGGCGTGATGATTGCGGTTGTGCTGGAGCTTGCCGGGATTCCGTCGCTGGCTTTTGCGGTCGGGCTTTATCTGCCGATTTCGGTTTCCGCGCCGATTTTCGTCGGCGGAATCGTTCGCTGGGCGGTTGATATTTACTTAAAGAAGAAACTGGCTCACCGAAATTTGACCGAAGACGAAATAATCGCCGAAACCGATAAAAGTCCGGGCGTTCTGCTGGCATCCGGCTACATCGCGGGCGGAGCTCTGGCGGGTATTTTACTCGCGGTGGCGACCGAGTTTTTGAGCAAGAGAATGGATGCCTTCCAAGCCTGGTCACAAGCCAATAACCCGCTTTTCGCCGGTCCGAATTCCGATTGGCTGGGATTGATTCCTTTCTGGATACTGGCGATTTTGCTTTACTATGTCGGGCGCGAGCTGCTTCTGAGCGGCAGAAAACCGAGATAGATTTTAAATTAAATTAGAAACCGAAGCCGTTTTGCTTTATACTCACGCAGAACGGCTTTTCGTTTGAACGAAAGCGGAATTTTCTCTGAATCAGGGAGACTTAAAATGTCGCACCAGAACAATACGCGCTTGCTGTTTTTAAAGATTTTTCTTTGTTTTTCCGGCTTGGTATTCGGTTTTTCGCTTTTGACTGAAACCGCTTTTCTGCAAAACACGCCGCCGCCACCGCCGCCGCAGCCGACGCCGCCCTCTCAGCGCACCGCGACGCCCCGACCGAAAAAGAAAAGCCCGGCTAATAAGTCGCCGGAAATATCGAGCGAAGCGGTAGAGATTATGACGGTACCCAACGTGGCGGTTCCGACGCCCGCGCCCGCTAATTCGACGGTTCGCGGAAAAGTTTTTTATGCGGATACGGGCAGGGCGGTCAAGCGCGCGCCGATTATGCTGATGCGGGAAAAAGGTTTGGGCGGACCGGGCAATATGCCGACCGGCTTGACCGATAATGACGGAAATTTTCTGATGAAAAACGTCCAGGCGGGAGGTTATTACGCGATGATCAATGCGCCGGGCGTCGTCTCGCCGCTGGCTTTCGTGGATTTTTCGAAGGCGCGCGGCGGAGCGTCGGAAGCGGAAGAATTTGAAAAAGCCACCGAAGGATTTGAAAAAATAATCGTTGACGGCATAACCGACCTCGAAGTGCAGATTCCCGCCCGTCGCGGCGGCGCCATCGGCGGGCGAGTTATGTATGACAACGGCGACCCGGCAATCGGCGTCAAGGTCGAGATTCTGCGGCGGGCGAATGATAAATTTATACCCGTCATCCCGAATTTCGGCGCGATTTTTTCGATGATGATGGGCAGCGGCTCTTACCAGACGGATGATCGCGGAATTTATCGCTTTTCGGGTTTACCGGCGGGCGAATATATCGTCAAAGTCACCGAGAGCGTTTCGCACAGCGAAGGCGGCGAAAGAAAGTCTTCCAACGAGTTTGAGGTTATGTTCGGCAGCGGAAACTCTCTTTTGAGTATGTTCTATCCCGATGTTTTCGAGCCGAAAGCGGCGGACATCATCAACCTCGAGCTCGGTCAGGAAATGGTCGAAATCAATATGACGATTCCGAGCCGCAGTCTTTATAAAATCGAGGGCAAACTCGTTTCGCTCAAAGATAAATCGCCGGTCAAAGCGCGCATCACCATCAAACGCGAAGGCGACGAAGAACTCTATTCAATCTTCAGCGAATTCGGCAGGCGCGAGCAGAATTCCGTGACCGACGAAAACGGAAACTGGAAGTTCAAGGAGCTGCCGAAAGGAAATTACAAGCTCATAATCGAGCCGTCCCAGAGCGAAATCGATAACGGCGAAATTCTGGAGAGCATTTATTCCAATTCCAACACCACGAGCGGCGTGCAGAAAAATTCGCCGCCCAAACCGAAATTAGCCAAAAAAATCCAGCAGATAAAGCTCGAAGACAAAGACATCTCCGAAATGGTTATCGAACTCGGCTCCGGCGCGACCGTAGCGGGAATCGTGACGGTGGAAAACAACGAGAAAATGCCGAGGAGCGTGACGGTTGCCGCGCTCAGCGCGGGCAGTGAACTGAGCGTCTCCGACATTATTTCAAATTACGACGGCAGCGATGTTACGGGCATCACGGGCAACAGTAATGTAATGCGCTCAACCGGGAACCTTATGCCGACGACCGGCGGCAGCGGCGGTAGCGGCAACGATTTTCAATTGGAAAACGTCGCCGCCGGAAAAACCGATATTTATATTCACGTCGAAGACCAAAATTATTACGTCAAAAGCGCAAAAGCTGACGGCGTCGATTTGCTCGGCGGCAAAATCGAACTAAAAGAGGGCGACAATATCAGAAACGTCCAGATTATTCTCAGCAAAAATGTCGGGACGCTGAAGGGAAAAATCGTCAACGAAAACAACGAGCCGCTCAAAAACACACAATTTACTCTGGTTCCGGTCGACCCGCTGCGGCGCGCAAACGCGTCGTTTTTCCGCCTGGTCAAAACTGACGCCAGCGGCGAATTCGAAACCAAGCTCCCGCCGATGGAATTTGCCGTCGTCTTCGTCGAAGCGAAAAATTTTCCGGAAAAGGAGTCGGAAATCGAACAGTGGTATGACAAAGCCGTCAAAGACGCTCAAAAAGTCACCATCGAAGCCGGAAAAACCGAAAATCTGACGATTCGGAAAATAAAGAAATAAAATTGCTAAACATTGTTTACTTTTCTGTACGGAACGCGCTATAATCACCGGTAGCGCGTTTTGCTTTCTCCCGAACGCCCGTTCACGCGAAACATTCAGCGCCATTCATTTCAAACTTTTCCGTCAGATTTTTCGGAGTCAAAATCAAATGTTCAACAAACTTTCCAAAGCGAATTTCCGTCTGAAAATGTCTCTTTTCGGCGTCTGTTTTTCGGTTGCCGTGATCAGCATCGGCTGCACGGCGTCGGCAAAAAATCACGACGAAACTTCCGCCGATGCTGCCGTCCAGACCAAAATCACCGGAGAAAAAAACAATTCCCAGCCGAACGCGGCGAAAAACTCATACGTCAAAGGCAGAATCCAGGTCAAGCCGAATTCGCCCGCCGACGCCGTGCGAATGTTTTATAAAAATTTGCGCGAGCGGCGTTTCCGCGAGGCGATGCTGATGACGAACGTGCGTCCGGCAATCGAAGGCTTGACCGACGCGGAAATGCAGGATTTAAACGCCGATTTCGAGCCGATTGCCAAACAGGTTCCGGCGGATATTCAAATCAACGGCGAAATCGTCACGGGAAATTCGGCAAGCGTGACGGCGAAAATGCCGAACGAAGACACCGGCGTACTGGAAGATAAAGTTTTTAACCTGCGCCGCGAAAACGACGCCTGGATTATTTTGACGGCGGACGAAAAAGCCGAAGCGCTGGTCAAAAAAGAAGGCAAAAATTACTTTTTCAGTATTCGCATCGAGATTCATCACCTCGAAGCCCAGCTGATGCTGGAGCGCATCGCCAAGGCGCAGGCGGTTTACGCGCTGCGAAACCCGAATACTTTCGCCGATATGCAGACCTTAATCGACCAGGGCTTGCTGGCGGGCGACGCGCAGACGACCGAATCGACCGGCTATCGCTACACCGTCGCGCTTTCGCCGGACAAAAAGAAATATTTTGCGACGGCTGAGCCTGCCGTCTACGGCAAAACGGGAAAGCTTTCTTTTCTGGTCGAGGTCGAAGCCACGAATAAAGAAGCGCGTTTCAAAAGCCAGGACAAAAAAGGTCAGCCGATGAAAAAATAACGATTCGAAAACGGCTGAAAATTGTCAGAAACCGGCGGCGTTCTTCTTCCGCAAACGCCAGCTTGACCGGGTTTGAGGCGGTTGCCCAGTTAAATGTCAGATGTAATCCGAAAATTTATCTCCAGGCTAAACCTGTCATTCGTCGAAAACCGAAGCGCGCGCCGATATAATCTCCAGGTGCCCGTCAGGATTACGATTAAGCCGGACGAAGCGAACGGAAAACTGACGACCAAACGCGACAGTCTTTCCGCCAGCGGCGAAACCAAAGATTTAAGCAAATCCGGCATTGCCTTTATCGTTCCTTCGATTCGGCTGCACGAGTATTATCTGGTCGGCGAAAACCGGACTTTGCAAGCCGAGCTGGATTTGCCGAACGGCAAAATACGAATGCAGATCGTCGGCGTCAGATACGAGCAAATCGGCATTCACGATTCATCGGTCAGCTATCTAATCGGCGCGAAAATCGTATTTATCACGCCTCTCGAACAGGAAATTTACGAGGAATATCTGAAATACGGCAACAAGGTGAAAACCGATAAAGCCAGGGATTTTTCGCTCGAAGCGGAAAGTTAAGCGTTTTCTGCTAAAATTCAAACAGAATGAAGATGAAAGCGTCTAAACGGGTCATTTTTGCTTTACTTTCAATCGTCTTCCTGATTGCCGGATTCTTTGCCTTTATCGATTTTCTTTTCGTGACGACGATTCAAAACAAACTTAATCCGAAAGGTTCGCACCGAGCGAAGCTTTTGCGTCATCAGGGAATTGACGTCAATTTCAAAGTGCTGGTTGACGGCGAGCGAGTTTATTATTCGCCGGATTTCGCTCCGGTCGAATATGATTTTCGTGAACAGATTACGTGGGACAAAACCGGAAACATTGTCGTGCTGGAGGTCGCCGGAAAAAGGCTTTTTGCCTATGACGCGGAACAAAAGCGACAGCTTTCGGACAGCGAATTGCTTTCGGTCGAATACGTGCCGTTTTCCGCGTATCACTACGAAGGCAAATTAGCGGAAGAAACAAAACGCTGAAAAATAATAACGCCGCTTAATTTTGCGGTACAGAAGACAGAAGTCGGAAGTCAGAAGATGG
>DASVRL010000369.1:0-2864 GCA_036388635.1 Pyrinomonadaceae bacterium | reverse complement strand
TCGTTGACAGCGACGATGTGAACGCTTTCGCTCTGCCGGGCGGTTTCTTTTACGTTAATCGCGGCTTAATTCTTGCCGCCGACAACGAATCGGAGCTGGCAGGCGTAATGGCGCACGAAATTGCTCACGTCGCGGCGCGTCACGCGATGGAAAATCAAGGCAAAGCGACGCTGCTGAATTATGGAATGCTCGCCGGAATCATTTTCGGAGGCGGAATTATCGCTCCGATTTTGCAAAATGCCGGCGGAATTCTCGGAGGGCTGACGATGCTCAAATTTACGCGCGGAGCCGAAGAGGAAGCCGACAAATTAGGCGTCCAGTATCTCTACGCCGCCGGTTACGACCCGAACGGAATGGCGACGATGTTTGAAAAGCTCGCCGCGAAAAATAAGAAAAAACCCGGTACGATTCAAAAGCTTTTTTCGACGCACCCGCAAGCGCCCGACCGCCGCGACGCGACAATCACGCTTGTCTCTCGTTTTCCCGAACGCGAAGAATACGTGATGAGCACGTCGGAATTTCAAAAGGTCAAAAAATATTTGCTCCGACTCTCAAACGCCAAAGCGAGCATCGCGGGCGACATTGACGAAAAGGAAAATTCGCGTCCGACGTTGAAAAAACGCCCGCAGGAAGACCCGAACGCGCCTGCTCCGACAACGACCGAGCCGACGACCGAAGAGAAGAAAAACGACGGTCCCCCGGTTTTGAAAAAACGCACGGAACCGACTCCGCAGCCTTCGCCAAGCAATTAACGAGGCTCGAATAAAAATAAAAAAAGGTGAATGCCGAAAAGCGTTCGCCTTTTTTTATTTTGTGTCGAAAACGTTGGTTAATTTTAGCTGTCAACTTTTTCTCTTACTGATATAATCGCCGTTTATGTCAGTCAAACTTTCCGATATTCAAGCCGCCCGGACGATTTTGCAGGACATTATCGTTCCGATTCCGATTGTCAGCGACCCGAAACTTTCCGCCAAGCTTGATGCAAACGTTTATTTGAAAGCCGAGTGTCTTCAGCGCGGCGGTTCTTTCAAAGTGCGCGGCGCATATAACAAAATCTCTCGTCTGACAAAAGAAGAGAAAAAGCGCGGAGTCGTCGCGCCGTCGGCTGGAAACCACGCGCAGGGCGTCGCGCTCGCCGCCAAATTGAACGGAACCAAAGCCGTCATCGTAATGCCGGAATTCGCGCCCTTGACTAAAATTATCGCCACGCGCGGTTACGGGGCGGAAGTTATTCTGCAAGGCAATACGTTTGAGGAAGCCGCCGCGCACGTCCAACATCTTATTGAAACCAAAGGCTACACGCTGGTTCACGCTTTTGACGACGAATTAATTGTCGCCGGACAGGGAACAATCGGAATGGAAATCGTTGACGATAAACCGGAAACCACCGTTATCGTCGTTCCAATCGGCGGCGGCGGAATTATTTCCGGGATTGCCATTGCGGCGAAAAACCTGCTGCCGAATGTGCGCATTGTCGGCGTCCAAGCCGAGAAGTGCGCGCCGATGAAAGAATCGGTCGAAGCCGGAGAACTGCGCGTCGCGCCGTCTGCGATGACGATTGCCGACGGCATTGCCATCAAGCGCCCCGGCGTGGTAACGCTGCCGCTGGTACAGGAATTTGTTGACGAAATCGTGACCGTTTCAGAGGATGAAATTGCCGATGGAATCGCTCACTGCGTTCAAAACGTCAAGCTCGTCGTCGAAGGCGCAGGTGCGGCGGGCGCGGCGGCGCTTTTGGCGGGAAAAATTAAAATTGAAAAGAAAGATAACGTTTGCGCCGTGTTGTGCGGCGGAAACATTGACGCAAACCTTCTTGCCCGCGTTCTCCGGCAAGTAATGGTGCGCGAAGGTCGTTATCTCTTTCTCAAATTGCTCGTGCTTGACCGTCCCGGCGGTCTCGCGCCTTTGACGGCTGAAGTGGCGCGCACCGGCGCAAACGTAATTGATATTTTTCACCGCCGCGCAATGTGGCTCGCACCGCTCGGACAGGTCGGAATCGAAATGCTTTTGGAAGTGCGCGACCGCGCGCACGGGCGCGAAGTCGAGCAGCATCTTGAATCGGTAGGTTATCACGTCATTCGTGAAAAACCGGGTGATTGGACTGATTGACTTTTACTCGGTTTGCGAAATAGCCGAGTTGTTGCCATTTGCTGCAAGCAGATTAACGAATTTTTTAGCGGCTGCGGACAATTGGCGGACGCTTCGGTGAATGACGCCGACCGAGCGCGTCCATTCCGGGTCGGCGAGCGCAACAACCGCCAGTTGACCGCTTCGCAGCTCGTCAATGACCGCAGGGCGTGGGACAATCGCCAAGCCGAAACCGACTTCGACCGCGCGTTTGATCGTTTCAATATTGTCAAAC
This sequence comes from Pyrinomonadaceae bacterium, assembly GCA_036388635.1. GTDB lineage: Bacteria > Acidobacteriota > Blastocatellia > Pyrinomonadales > Pyrinomonadaceae > JALZHR01. The sequence continues at coordinate 502 of DASVRL010000369.1, read as the reverse complement.
TCTGCGGATTTGCGAACGTTCACACTGTAATTTTTAAAAATTTTGTCGGTCGCTTTACGCGTCGGAATGTCGCGCTCGAAATGGACGAAATCGCAGCCGTTTAGCTCTGCGGCTTTTATTTCCTCACGCTCGGCAAATTCGTGATCGGGCGGGCAGATCAGCACCAAACGGTCATTCTGCATCGGCACGACGGAAATTCCGCGCCGCGGTTCGGGATAGGCGACGACGCCCAGCTCGACCGTACTGTTTAAAACATCGCGGACAACGCGCGTCGTCCGAGAGTATTCCATGTCAATTTTCGCCGCCGGAAATTTCGACATAAATTCTCTGACTTTTGCCGGCAGCTCGTGCAGCCCGACGCTGTAAACGGTGGCGACGCGAACCGTGCCGGAAACTGTTCCGGCGATTCCGCGCATATTTTCCTGCAACTGGTCGTAAGCCACGAGCACGTTTTTACATTCCTGATAAAAAATATCGCCGCTCGGCGTTAATTTTAATTCGC
>DASVRL010000368.1:0-25396 GCA_036388635.1 Pyrinomonadaceae bacterium | reverse complement strand
TGATGCTCTGCCGTTTTAAAGGCTCTCCGGCGAAAATTTTTTTGAGCATAAAGGTTGCGACGGCATATGGCGCGTGAGCTAAAGACGGAGCGACGCGCCACGATATATCTTCGACGACGATATCGCGAAAGCCTTCTGTTTTCAAAGCATTGACAAAATAATCGAGCGCGGGCATTTCCGTCACCGCCCAGGCTTTGCAAAGCTCCGAATAACATTTTTCAATCAGCGCGTTAAATTTTTTCCCGGATTGCTTGATAAAACAATCGGCGACGACAAAACGCCCGCCGGTTTTCAGAACGCGAGCCATTTCGCGCGCGAGATTTTCTTTGCCCGCGCCTTGTGCGTAACAGGCGCTTTCAACCGCCCAGACGCCATCCGCCGCGCCGCCCGAAAACGGCAGCGCCGCGTAATCGCCTTTGAAAATTTCGATCTGCTTTTGCAGGTTTTCCCGCGCGTTTAATTTTACAGCCGTTTCGACCTGCGAAGGCGCCAGCGTCACGCCTTTGATAATCGCGTCGGGATAATTTCTGGCGACGCTTCTGGAAATCGCGCCCGCGCCGCAGCCCAGATCAATCAGAAACGGCGCATCTTTGGCGTCGAGCTGCAGGCGGGCGGCGATTTCCAGATTCAATTGTTCGAGCATTTTTTCGCGCTTAAAAGGATTTAAGCCGCGCCGGTAAAAGCCCAGATGCATATTGAAGTTTTTGCTCCAATGCTCGTAGTCCATTCCCGCTTCTTCGTAAAATTCGATTATCTGCCCGGCTGGCGACAATCGCGCCGGATTATCAAGCTTCGGTTCGTCGGCGCTCGCTAAAGCGATTAGATTACTGTCCATATAATATATTTATTTATACTTCCGACACGCCCGCGCCGCGCGAGTAAATTCAGGATTTGATGATAATTGAGCGAGCTGGATTTCCCGGTTATTCGGCGGTCGAAAATCACAATGCCGGCGTTTGCACGGGCGGCGATATTTCTTTTGTACCGGAAACGATTATCGACGCCGTTCGCAAATGCTCGGCTTTTTCCGGATTGTCGGTCAGCAAAACGACCGATTTAACTTTTAAGTCCGACAAAATTTCCGCCGCCGGGCGATAGCTTCTGGCATCGGCTTGAAAACCGGCTTTCCCGTAAGCTTCGCTCTGGCTGAATCCGGCTTTTTTATAAGGAATACTCGCCATCAAAGCCAGATGCCCGTTTCCTTTGCCTTCCTGGTCGAGATAAATAATTATGCCCTGTCCTTTCTGCTCGATTAATTGTTGGGACGATTGCATTTCCTCGCGGCATTCGCACTCGATGCTGTTAAAGACGTGGGCGGAAATACAGCTCGAATGAATCCGGCAAAAGACATTTTCCTGCGCCTCGACATCGCCCATCACCAGCGCGATCGATTCCCGCTGCCCGTCGTAGTAAAGAATCTCCCGAAAATCTCCGAATCTGGTTTTTAAATCTCTTTCGGCAAGCCGAATATTCATTATTTCAATTTCCCTCCAAACGCCTGAGTTCCTGCTGCGCTCTGATTTCCGCATTGCGAGACATTGCCGGATTCGATCTCGCCGTTTCGATTGTCTTTTCAAATTCGCCGCGCGCCTTCTTTTTGTCCGCCGCGTGAGAGCGCGCTGCCGAATACGTCTGAAAATTTTCGCTTTCTCTCCACTCGCCTTGACCTCGCAGTTAAATATTCACCGCGCCGGTTCCGCGCTTCAAAAATTGCCCGTCGCCCGCCTTTTATTGGCAGATTATGTTTGCGTGCCGCGCCGTTAAAAGCCACTTGTCGTTGCGCTTCATCCAGACGTTTGTATAGCGGCGCCGAATCGTCTGACCTTTTTGCGGCGAAGCGTCGCTCATCACTATTGTTTCGCGTCCCATTGTAACGACGGTTTTGCCGTAAATTAAAACCGCTTCCGTTTCGCGCGTGAATGAAGCGTAATCGACCACGCCCTTCCGCATCAATTCCTTTAAGCTTTCCTTTCCTTTTACGATTTCATTGCGCGGGCTGTTGGTCGTAAAATCTTCGCCGGTGAGTTTGTCCAGAGCCTGAAAATCCTTTTTCAAAATCGCTTCGGCTTCAGCCAAATCGAGTCGGCGAATTTCCTGTTCGAGCGCCTCATTTTGTTTTTTTGAATTTTGCGCGAAAAGCGGCGAGCACAAAACTAAACACGCTGCCAGGTAGAAAGAACCTACTTTTAACTTTTTCATATTTATCGCCTTCTAAATCCTGACGCGCACGCCGCCTTTAAAAAACTGCCCGTCGCCCGCCTTGCCTTTATGCTCGCCGTTTTCGACAATGATTGATTTTTGCTTGAATTTCTTTTTCTTAAATCATACATCCTGTTTTCGCTCGAATTTATTCTTCCTGCAACTGAAAGTACGCGATTTTGTCGTCCTTTGTCAGCTTCACAATACAGGAAAATGTTCGCGTCATATCGTTTAGCAGATAGTGGTAAACGCGAAGATTATCTTCCGCGCGTCGTTCGATTAATTCATTCGTGTAAATTACGGCGATCGGTATGCTCAGCGAGCTTAAGCTTTCACCGAATTGCTTGGCTTTGTCGGGAAAAATTTCGGCTTTCGCTTCGGGCGTAAATGAATTCGAATCGGCGGCATCTTTTGAAAACTGCAATAAAACTCGCCTGACTAATGAAGTTGCCTTCGGCTCTTTATCTTCAATCGGTTGTGCTTTCGGCAAGGCGAGTTCGGGATAGAAAAGCGCCGCCAGCCCGCGAGCGAATTTTATATCTTTTGTGTGCCACAAATTAGCTAAAAAAATGATTGTCAGCTTGTCGTCGGGAAAGCGCACGATATACGACTTGAAACCCTGCCACGCACCTCCGTGATGAACAATGCGGCGCTTTCCGATTCGTGTCGTGTGCCAGCCGAACCCGTAATCTTTTATTTTTCCGTTAATCAATCTCGCGGGCGCCCACATTTCGGCGAGACTTGATTGTCTAAGCGGTTTGTCGGCGTAAAGCGCGGCGTCCCATTTTGCCAAGTCCTGAATCGTAAAATAAAGCGAGCCGTCGGCAGTCGTGTTCGTTGAGGGTGAAACCCATTCCTGGTTTTTCAACTCGCCGTTTTCCAGACGGTATCCAGCCGCGCGATTCGGCACGATGTCGGCTTCGGAAATGATGCGCGCCGTGGTCATTCCCAAAGGCTTGAAAATTCTTTCCTGCAAAAAATCGCCGTAAAATTTTCCGGTTACTTTGCGAACCAGCGCGCCGAGCGTTACGTAGCCGACGTTGCTGTAATCCCATTTCGCGCCGGTTTCGTAAACGAGCAGCGACTTTTTGATAAACGCCAGATATTCGTCTTCCGTGTAATCGCGCCGCAAATCAACTTCCGGCGGATAATCGCCCATTCCGGAAGTATGATTAAGCAGATGCCGTACGGTAATGTTTTTCCACGTTTCGGGAGCGTCCGTGAAATATTTCGGGATTTTATCGTCAAGCGAGATTTTTCCTTCCTCAGCCAGAATCATCACCGCCGCCGCCGTAAACTGCTTGGCAATCGAGCCGGACTGGAAAACGGTTTCCGGCTTGACCGGAACTTGATGCTCGACGTTTGCCAGACCGTAGCTTTTCAGGGCGACGATTTTCCCTTCGCGCAAAACCGCGACCGAAACGCCGGGGATTTTTTGGCGGCGCATTTCGGCTTGGACGTAACGGTCAATCTCATCGACTTGCGCCGAAACCGACGCGCAAAAATTCAGGGCGAGAATAAACGCTACTAGTTTAAAAACATTTTTCATTGCATCATTAGACGTTAACGCAGGTTCCGCGTTTCAGAAATTGCCCGTCGCCCGCCTTGCCTTTATGCTCGCCGTTTTCGATGACGACGCGACCGCGCGATAAAACCGTTTCGACTTTGCCTTTAACGCGCCAGCCTTCGTAGGAAGAATAATCGACGTTCATATGCTCGGTTTCGACGCCGAAAGCGTGTTCTTTTTCCGCGTCGAAAATCACGATGTCGGCGTCAGAGCCGACGGCAATCGTGCCTTTTTTCGGGAAAAGTCCGAACATTTTCGCGGCGGCGGTCGAGGTCAGTTCGACAAAACGATTTAGGCTGATGCGATTTTCGACGACTCCGCCGTTGTAAATCAAAGACATTCGATTTTCGACGCCGGGCGCGCCGTTCGGAATTTTCGAGAAATCATCGCGCCCGAGTTCCTTTTGCTCTTTCATACAAAACGGGCAGTGGTCGGTGGAAATCACCTGCAAATCATCCATTTTCAAGCCTTTCCACAATTCCGCCTGATTGTGTTTTTCGCGCAGCGGCGGCGTCATTACATATTTCGCGCCTTCGAAATCCTCGCCGTAATCTTCGATCGAATGAAAAAGATATTGCGGGCAGGTTTCGGCAAACGCGGGAATGCCGCGGTCGCGCGCCTCGCGAACTTGATTAAGCGCGTCGGTGCAGCTTAAATGCACGATGTAAACGGGCGATTCAGCCATTTCGGCAATCGCAATCGCGCGATGCACGCCTTCAGCTTCGGCAATCGTCGGGCGCGTCAGAGCGTGATATTTCGGCGCGGTTCGTCCTTGAGCCAGAGCGCGTTTGATAATCTCGTTAATCACGATTCCGTTTTCGGCGTGCATACAAATCAAGCCGCCGCGCTCGCCGGCTGCGCTCATCGCGCGAAAAATCGTCGCGTCGTCCGCCAGAAAAACGCCCGGATAAGCCATAAATAATTTAAAGCTCGTGATGCCTTCGTCCATCAATTTGAACATCTCGGCTTTGTTGGAGTCTTCAAAATCGGTCGTGATGAGATGAAAACCGTAATCGATGGCGCATTTCCCGTCGGCTTTCGCGTGCCACGCGTCAACGCCCGCCGTCATCGCTTCGCCTTTCGTCTGCACGGCGAAATCAATAATCGTCGTCGTCCCGCCAAAGGCGGCGGCGCGCGTTCCGGTAAAAAAATCATCCGAACTTTGCGTTCCGCCAAACGGCAATTCCATATGCGTGTGCGGGTCGATCCCGCCCGGAATCACAAGTTTTCCGGAAGCGTCAATCACCACATCGGCTTCCATTTCCAGCTTTGCGCCGATAACCGAAATCTTTTCGTCTTCGATTAAAATATCCGCTCTGTAATCGTCAACCGCCGTGACGATGCGTCCGTTTTTGATCAGTGTTTTCATAAAACTTTTAATTTTTACATTCAAAAAAATTCCGAATTTAACAGTTGATTATTTCGGCAGCAGCGGCTGGGCAAGTATCCATTCCAGCGCCGCGTCTTTTCCCGCCGCGTAAAGCTCCCAAACCGGCTCAATCAATTTATCGGGCATCAGCGACGGCGTGTCTTTCTCCTGAAGCTTGTAATACCTCGTCGAATACGAAACTTTCAGACGCGAATTCGGCAGCGTAAATTCGTCGTTTTCCGAATAGCTGTTCGGCTTTGAGCCGCTCGGTTCGCCGACGAGAATCGCGTTCATCTCATCGCGGGTTTCGATGGCACTGACCATCGCGGCTGAGATTGTGCCGCGCCCGATGATTATAAACAAGCTGTTCGGCTGGCGAAAAGCCGCTCGTTTTTTAAGCTCTTTCAAAATATGCGCGCGAAACTTGAAAAAATCTCCGCCGCTGCTCTGCCGCACGTCGATGATGAGACGTCTGGCGCGAGTGTCGTCAATCAGCTTGAATGTCTCGGCGGAAACGCGCTGAAACGTTTCGGCGTCCGGGTATGATTTGAGATTGAGATAGACGGTCTGCGCGCCGGGCAAAGTCGCAGTCCACATCAATTCGTTCGCTTTCTGCCGGTAAAGCGGAACTTCTTTCAATGTCGAAAGCCACTGGATTTTAGCGTCCGGCGCTTGCGCCGCCAGGTTTAACGAAAAACGTTTGCCTTCCGCGTCTTCAAAAGTCCATTCCGCTTGCCGCAAATCAGGCGCGATTTTCAGCGCGTGAAGAACTTCCGCCAGCGGCATCAAACTGACATTTGCATAGCGCGCAAACTGCTCTGTCTCTTTCGGAACCAAAGCGTTGACGCGCTCGACGGCTTCGGCAAGATTTAATTTTCCGATTCCGACGACGCGCGTGCCGAGCGCGCGTTTGTATTCCGCAGTCGTTCGCAGCACGCGCAAATCGCCGCCGAACCAATTCAATGTGAGCGGATAACGACGGAATGCCTGCGGCGGTTCGAGCGCCGTATGCGCATCGCCGACCATTGAAGTGATGCGCCGCAGACCGACCAGGATTTCGTGTTCCTGCAAAGAAGGAATCGCGGCGTCCAATTTGGCGACGGCTCGTTCAAACTGCTCTCGCGAAACGGTATGAAAAGCGTTTTTGTGGCGTTGTGCCAACTCTCGGGCAAGATAGCGCAAATCTTTTTGCCATTGCTCTTTAGTCGGCGCATTAATTTTCGTCTGAGAATAGATTTCCGCCGTTTGCCCGAAGGCAATCAATAAAATGAGCATCAGGCTTATTGATATTTTTTTCATTTTATTTATCTGCGGCGGCATTTCCCGCATCTGCCGGGATTTCGTCCCAAAAGCAATAATTTATTTTTTGTCCGTTTTGGCAGGCGCAGCGTCGTCTTTCCTGGTCAGGCGATCCAGAAAATCGACGATTTTCATCCGGTCTACTTTGGCGGTTACGCTCTTTTCGGCGTTGTATAATGTTTTTATGCTTTCCAGCTCGCCTTCAAAAATTTTTCGATAAACAACCGCTGAAAGTTCCGGGTCAATTAAGATTAATTCGCATCGTTCTTTGGTAGCGGGAAGTGAACCGCTGCCTACCGTATAAGAACCCGCGCTCACTTCCTTACACTCGGGCAGCAGAGCGATTGTTCCGACTTCATCGGGACTTTTCGCTAATTTATACTCCATCTTCGAGTTAGCTTCGATAGTTTTGCTGTTTTCGTCGAAACCGAAAGAATTCACCCATTCGTTCTTACTCTGTCTGAAAAAGATCAGCTTTTTGTTTCTATAAGGTTCTTTAGCCAGCTGCTCTTTGGCGGGAATAGTTGTGTATTCCGCCTTTTTCGCCGCTAAGGCTTCGCGCCCTTCAGTCGCCTTTTTTTCTTCCTCTGTCAATTCTTTTGGCGGCGAAGGCGCGGAAGAACTGTCGCAGGCTGAAAAGACAAATCCTGAAGCCGCTGCCGTTAATATAAGACCCGCCTTGATCAACAACTGTTTATTCATCGGATGCTCCTGTTATTTTTATTTTTTGAAAAAAACTTCCGTAAATTTTATTCACCTAGCACAGCGCGAAACCTTTATCCAGAGCGGCGACGAGTTCGTCGACGTGGTCACGCGTCGAATTGAGCATCAAGCCGGTGCGAATCACGTTGCCGTAAAGCCCGCCTTTGCCGATTAAAACGCCCTGGCGGCGCGTTTCTTCAAAGACTTTCAGAACGGCTTGCGGCGCGGGCTCTTTCGTTTCGCGGTCTTTCACCAACTCGATGCCCTGCATCAAGCCCATTCCGCGGACGTCGCCGATAATCGGATATTTTTCTTTTAATTCTTCGAGCTTGCCGCGAAAATAATCCCCGACAACTCGGGCGTTGGTCCGCAAATCTTCCTCTTCAATCAGCTTAATAACGGCTAAAGCCGCCGCCGATGAAACCGGGTTGCCGCCGAAAGTGGCGAAAGTCATTCCGGGATATTTGTCGGCGACTTCGGCGGTCGCGGTCGTCATCCCAATCGGCACGCCGTTGCCCATTCCTTTCGCCGAAGTGATGATGTCGGGTTTGACGTTCCAATGCTCGATGCCGAACCATTTGTCGCCGGTTCTGCCCCAGCCGGTCTGCACCTCGTCGGCGATAAAAAGCCCGCCGTGCTGGCGCGTGATTTCCTCGACGCGTTCGAAATAACCTTCGGGCGGCACGATAAAGCCGCCGACGCCCAAAATCGGTTCAGCCATAAACGCGGCGATTTCGCCGGTCGTCGCGGTCATAATCACGTCTTTCACGTCTTCGGCGCATGCTGCGCCGCAATTGGTCGGCGTCATTCCGAACGGGCAGCGATAGCAGTAAGGCGCGCGGGCGTGGACGATTCCGGCAACCTGCGACGGCAACGGTCGCCAGGTCGAATGCCCGACGCTCGATAACGCGGTCGCCGAGCGCCCCGAATAGCTGTGGCGCAAAACGACGATTTCGTGTCGTCCGGTCGCCAATTTCGCCGCCATAATCGCCGTGTCGTCGGCTTCCGTGCCGCTCGAAGTGAAAAAAGATTTCTTTAAATCGCCGGGCGATATTTCAGCCAGCTTTTCCGCCAAATCGCCCTGCGGCTGGTTGGCGTAAAGCGTCGAGGTGTGCGAGATTTTGTTGACCTGCTCGATAATCGCCGCGTTAATGCGCGGATTCGCGTGACCGACGCTGACCGTTAAAACGCCGCCGAAGCAGTCGAGATAACGATTGCCCGCGTCGTCCCAGACATATTCGCCCTCGCCGCGAACCAGCGCGAGCGGCTCTTCGTAATAAGTGGCGACCGCCGGAAAAAGAAATTCCTTGTGTTTGCGGACGATTTCGGATTGTTGTTTTGATTCGGTTGTTGGATTCATAAATTTGTATTTTTTATTTTAGCGATTGTTCAAATCTCTCGGTCATTTCCTTCATCAATTCAATTTGTGTTTTAGGATTCCAGCCGTGTCTGCCCGTGCGGCTGTACATAATCCAGCCTTCATATTTCGGCTCGGCTTTCGTCAGAAAATCATCGAACAGATGAACGCCGTTGTTCAAAAAATAATCGTCCGCTTCGCCGACCCAGATGTGCAGCTTGCCTTTCAGGCGCGGCGCGAGAGCCTGCCAGTTTTCCTGAACGACGAGCCGCAAATCGTATTTTTTCCAATGCTCGGCGACCGCGCGGTTGATTGCGCCGGTTTTCGCGTCCCACAAAGGCACGGGACGATTGTCCGCGCCGCGCGGGCTGTAGACGGCATTCCACGCGCCCCATTGACCGCCCGACATAGTATAACTGTCGCCCGCGCCCAGAACGTTTTCCTTCAGGCATTCGAGCCGCATCGTAAACTGCGTATCGCCGTTGGCTTCGCGCGCCGAAGGGCGCTCGAAACCGTTTTTATTAACGTACGCGTTTTCGTCCTTGTAAATGTCGATCAGCTGGTAAGCGCGAAAATCGAGCGGGTCGGGAAAGCCCGACCACGCGCCGTTAAAATAATCCGGATAAAAAATTTGCAGCGCGAGCGAAACCCAGCCGCCGGTCGAGCCGCCCGTCAGGAATCTGGCTTCCGGCTTTCCGACGGCGCGAAACTGTTTTTCGATTTGCGGAATCAGTTCCTGCGTTAATGAATCGCCGTAAGGTCCGTTGTTGGCGGAATTTATTTGATACGAATCGCCGAAAGGTCCGTCGCCGTCCAGATAGACGCCAATCATTCGCGGCGTGTCGTCCGCCAGCCACGCCCGTCGAAAATTCGAATTTTCGCTCATCAGGCGCGCGGCGCGGGTAAATTTAGAGCCGTAACCGCCGATGTCAACCAGCAAAGGGTAACGCCGATTCGGCTCGCTCTGGTAATCGCGCGGCAGAATGATTCCGACGCGCAAAAAAATCGGTCTGCCGTGAAACCGAGTCAGCATCGGCGATTGAATTTTCAGAAATTTGACCGATTCGGTATCGGCAGGCAATTGTTCGGGCGGCACGATTTTCGTCAGTTCGAGCTTGATCGTTCCGCCGCGCCGCGCGTCCAGACTCACTTTCTGAACCGCGCTGTATAAATTTCCGGGCGCGTTCAGCGAACGCAAGTCATTATTGGTGTCAAACAAAGCCTGCACGTAATAATCTCCGGCGGGCAAGGCGGAAAGATTTTTAATCGGATACGCGATTGAATCGTTGTCAATCACCGCTTTAGTTGAGGCGGGCGCGAAATTTTCCACGTCTTTCGCCAGCATCGGCGGCGCGTTCAAACTGACGTCCGAGTCGGCAAATCGCGGCTCGGGCTCGGCTTTGCGATTGAGAAAAACAAACAAACGCCCTTTTTGCGGAGCGGAGATAAGCCCGCCGGCGATCGTCGTTTCAAATCGCAGCGAGGTCGTCTGCGCCCGCGCCTGCGTCGCCGCAATAACCGAGAAGAAAGAAAAAAACAACAAAAAGGCAGCCAATTTATCCAATTTATCAAGTCCGGCTTTTTGGTCGTGATTCATTTCTTCGCTCCTCGAATTTCCAATCAATACAGGTTTCCTTCGCGCCTCCTGCGTCCCGCGTCCGGTCATAAGAATTTAATTAAGAATTTAATATTGAAAGATGCAAAGCCAATCAAGGCAAAAGGTCAGAGGAAAAAGGCAAAATGGAATTATCTTTTCCCTTGACCTCTGCCTTTTCCTTCAAACAGCTTGTGCGTTAAATTAAAATCAAAGTGCGCTAAAATATACGAAATATGACAATAAAAAGCAACAATAACCTGCGCGCGCTGCTGGAAAAACGCGCGCAGGAGCGTGCCGAAAAGACTTTTTTATTTTCCGAAGCCGACAATCGCCGCTGGACGTATGCGGCATTTGATAAAGCGGTCAATCGCGCCGCCAATATGCTTCTGGAAAACGGCATCGCCAAAGGCGACGCGGTCAGTTTATTAATGCCGAACAGCGCGGAATACATTATCGCTTATTTCGCCTGTTTCAAAATCGGCGCGCTGGCAGGACCGATAAATTCGCTTTTGAAAGCCGAAGAAATCGCTTTCGCGCTGAATAATTCGGAAGCGAAAATGCTGCTCGTTAATTCGCAGTTTACGCCGACTTTTCAACTATCGGAGGCGCCGCATTTGCGGAAAATCATTCAGTTTGACGACGAAGCGGAAGCGACGAAAAGCTGCGGCGAAAAATTAGCGGAAACCGAAATCGGAAAAGACGACGAAGCGATTATTATCTACACTTCCGGCACGACCGGAAAACCGAAAGGCTGTCTATTAACGCACGCGAATTTAATCGCCAACGCGCGGCAAATCGCCGAATGGCTCGGCTTTGACGAAAACGACCGTCTACTGACAATTATGCCGCTTTTTCATATGAACGCTGTTTCCGTAACGACTTTGACGGCGCTTTATGCGGGCGCTTCGACCGTAGTTTCCCCGAAATTTTCCGCCTCGCGCTTCTGGCAAATCGTTTCCGATTACAAAATCACTTCTTTCGGCTCGGTGGCGACGATGCTTTCGATGCTTTTGCAAAAGAATCAAGAATCAAAACTCGAAGACCAAAAACCAAAATCGCTCCGATTTGCAATGTGCGGCTCGGCGCCGGTTCCGGCGGAAGTTTTGCGGAAGTTTGAAGAGACTTTCGATTGTCTGGTCATTGAAGGCTACGGTTTGAGCGAATCAACCTGTCGCTCGACGTTTAATCCGCCGAACGAAACGCGGCGTCCCGGCTCGTGCGGTCAGGCGATCGGCAACGAAATGAAGGTTTTTGATGAAACGGGCGAGGAAGTCGCGAACGGCGAGCTGGGCGAAATCGTTCTGCGCGGCGAGAATATTTTTAAAGGTTATTTCAAAAACGAAGCGGCGACCCGCAAGGCTTTTCAAAACGGTTGGTTTCACACGGGCGACATCGGTTATCGAGACGCGGACGGCTTTTTCTACATCGCCGACCGCAAATCCGATATGATTATTCGCGGCGGCGAAAACATCTACCCGCGCGAGATTGACGAGATTTTACACGCGCATCCGGCTGTTTCGTCAGCCGCCGCCGTCGGCGTTCCCGACGAATTATACGGCGAGCAAGTCGTCGCGTTCGTCGTTTTAAAAGACGACGCGCAGGAGGCGGCGGGCGAAGAAGATTTAGTAAATTTCTGTAAACAGCATTTAGCCGATTATAAATGCCCGGAGCGCGTTTATTTTGTCGCCGATATTCCGAAAGGTCCGACCGGCAAACTGCTCAAGCGCGAACTGGCGCGGGTTTATAAACTGAGAACTGATAACTGACGGCTAAGATTTCTTTATAGTTTTTAGCCGTCAGTTCCGGCTTCCTTAACCGTTTTCTGTTCGCCGCCCTCGTCCGCGATTTTGCTTTCGTCCGTCTTTTCTTCAAATAATCCGGTGAAAAGTCCTTTGCTGCCGCTGTGTTCGAGAATGTGTTTGTAAAGCACGGTCAGCAGCGCGACGACCGGAATCGAGATGAAAACGCCGGGAATTCCGGCGACCTGCTCGCCCGCCAGAACCGACAGAATAATCGCCAGCGGATGCAGGTGAATGCCGCCGCGCACGATCCGCGGGTAGGTGAAATAATCGTGAACGATGCGCAGCGCGGCGAGAAATATAAAAGTATAAAGCGCCTGCCACGGCGATTGCAGACCGGCGGCGGTGACGGCGATGATGCCGACGGTAATAGGTCCGAGCAGCGGAATAAATTCCAGAACTCCGGCGACGATGCCCAGCAATAAAGCGTAATTGATGCCGATAAGATAAAAACCGATGGTGCAGATGACGCCGATCAGAACGCAGGAAATCAGCTGCGCGCGCGTGTAAGCCGCCAGCGTCTGATTGACGTCGTAGATAACCGATTCAATCCGCGACCGCCAGCGACCGCTCGGAAAAAGCCGCAGAAATGAGATGCGGAAAAAATTGGCGTCTTTCAGAAAAAAGAAACCGAGCACCGGAACCAGTATCAGCCACGGCAGGTACGAAGCCAGGGCTATCAAAAAATTCGTCACCTGCGTCCCGATGTCGGCAGCCACGCCGCTCGCCTTTTCGTTAATCTGAATTTGCACCGCTTCGGGAATACTATAGCGGTTGAAACGAGTGCTGATATCGGCAAACCAGGCTCGAATCGAGGTGGTATAAGTCGGCAGATTCGCGGTTAATTGTTTCGCCTGCTCGTTAACCAGCGGCGTGAGCCAGGCAATCGCGATGCCCAGAATCGAAAAAACAATGACATAAGCGACGGCAATCGCCAGCGGGCGCGGCATCAGTCTTTCTCGCTGGCGCTCTTCGAACGGCTGGCGAATCAATTTGACGAGCGGCTCAATCAAATAAGCGAAAAAGATCGCCAGAATCACCATGAAAAAAAGATGCGTGAGCGAAACGATAATGCCCTTGGCAAAATCGGCGACCGCCAGAATCAGAAGCGTGATGACGACGATGCGAACAATCGAAAGCACCGGCGGCGAGGAAGGATCGATAAAAACCCTGCGCGCCGATAATCTCATTTCACGAACTTTCTTTTCTGCCACAATCCTCTCTCCTTAATTGCCGGCGTTTGAATTTACTTTATCGCGCCCTCGAATTTCCTTTATTTCGCCGTTTGAGTTTGTTTTATCGTTCGCGCCCGAGTTTGCTTCCGGTTTGGCTTCAGCCGGATTCGATAAATCTTCGACGTTAAAACGTTTTTTCAAAACGTCCAGAACTTCCGGCGGAAACTGGTAGTTTGAACCGGCAATCGCCGCCTTGGCGTCGTCGGTCAAAACCCATTGATTCGTCTCAATCGGCGAATTCGCGCGCAGGTATTTGCGGTCTTCGGAATCCAAAGCCGCGTCGTCCTTGCGGCGAAATACGTAGACGAAAGCGAAAGCGCCTTTGCGCACGTATTCCAGCTTTTCGGAAAACTCGTCTTTCGCTTCCCTAACTTCCGCCAGCGGCGTCGGTGTCGGCGTCTGGAGCTTGCCGACCGGCGTGACGGCGGTTTGACAGGCGCCGGCGAACAAACCGGCAAGCAGATAAAAACCAAAGATTTTTGCTTTAAAACTGAAAATAAATCTGTTTTTGTCCGTGTTCATCGAGTCTCGCCCAGCCTGCTTTATTTTTCTTCTTCTTCCGCCGCGTTCGTCGAATTGGCGTTGGCGGCTTTTTCTTCCTCTTCCAGCTGCTTCAATTCTTCTTCGGTCGGCTCGTCGCTGCTGCCGCCGTTTTTGTCGTCGATGGCTGATGGGTTCGGCGGCTCGCCTTTCTCGTCGCGGATTTTTAAAATATACGCTTCGTCGTCTTCGTAAGCCATTTCAAACCAGCCGCTGTCCAGCGCTTTGGCGAGAAAATCCGTATTCTCTTTGGCGTCTGAAAACACATAGCGCGCGCCGAATTTTTCGCGAATGACCGGTCCGGGGTCATCGACTTTTCCGCCCGTGATGTCGCCGATGAGCTTCGAGAGTTCCGGGTTTTTCGAATACAGGTAATTCGGGTCGAGACCGTAAACGTAGCGATGTTTCGTGTCAAAGAAAAACAGCTTCGGAAAATCGTCCCAGTTGCAGTTAAAGATTATCTCGTTTTCCGGCACGTTCTGGTTGAGCCAATCGGCGGCGCGGCGATACCGGTCGTGCTGTTCATTGTTGCGGATTGATTCGGTCAAGCCTTCCTGGTCGATTTTCAAACCCCACCAGTCCATATGAACGCCGCGAAAATTGTAAAATATCAGAATGACCAGCAAAACGCCGATGACCGAGGCGACCGCCTGTTTGATTTTTTCGTAAAGCTCATCGCGCTCGCTTCGTTTCTTATCTAAGTAAGGCTCGATGTCTTTTTTGAATTCTTCGGGCAGCTGCAAAGCGTTCGGAAGGAGAAACGCCTGCCAGCTAAAGGCGGCAAACAAGATCGCAAACGGCGGAAAATATTCCGCAAAGCGTTTCGAGCGAAACTGCGAAGCCAGCAAAATCGTCACGAAAACCAGAAAAAACGTCGCTTTTTCGGGCAGTTTTCCGTTTTTCGGCGCAAACAGAATGTAGCCGATCAGCATCGCCGTCATCGCAATCGGAAAATGCGTCAGCAAATCCTGTCCCGAATACGGGTACCATTCGCCGCCGACCGCGACGACAAAATCGCCGCCGACTTTTATTTTCGTCACGAAATGCTCATAGAAAAGCGTCAGATTATTCGGAAAATACGGGTTGATGATGTTGCCGAGAAACATTCCGGCGGTCGTATATGCCACCGGTTTCCATTCCAGCTTGCGCTCGTTCCAGCCGATAATCGCCGCCCAGATAAGCGCCGCGAAAAACAAAAGCGGAAAAAGGCTGTAAGTCCAGACAAACAAAAACATTAATGGCAAAAGCCAGACGTATTTTCGCTCGAACACAAGGTAAATTCCGATGACCGTAATGATAATCGTCAAAGGCGGCGCTTTCGCCATATTCATCCGGTAAAAAAACGGGTTGGCGCACGTCAAAAGCACGGCGAGCCAGACCAGAAGGTAATCGACCTTGTAGTAAAACATCAGCCAGTAAACCGAAAAAATCGCTAAAGTGGAGAAGAAAACCGTCGCCACTTTTGCCGCCATCACCGGCTCGAAAAACCATAGAAAAGGAATCTGCAAAAGATGAAAAAGAAAATGATGGTCGTTGTAGTCCTGCGGGTTCAGAACCGTCAGAGGCAGCCATTTAAATTCGGGCAGCCAGCCGCCGCTTTTAAAGCTTTCCCACAAAAGCGAGCTCCAGCGGATGTGATAATAGCCGTCCCAATCGCCGCAGCAAATCGCGTCGGTCGAGCGCTGCAAAATAATCATCAGCAAAAAGATGGCACACAAGCCGAAAACCAGATAAA
Source organism: Pyrinomonadaceae bacterium (assembly GCA_036388635.1). Lineage (GTDB taxonomy): Bacteria > Acidobacteriota > Blastocatellia > Pyrinomonadales > Pyrinomonadaceae > JALZHR01. The sequence goes on along the minus strand of DASVRL010000368.1, from coordinate 9,997 downwards.
CCCAGCGCACAGCTTCGTCCGTGCCGAGCCATTCTTTCCAGGATTGCCGGCGAGCAGCAGCGGCGGTTTTCGCAGGCTTTTCCGCGACCGCCGCATTTTCCGTTTGTATTTCTTCCATTTTCGATAAAAACGAGTGCGTAATATTTGAATTAATCTTAGAAAAAATATCACGAAACGACGTTAAACTTCTAATGACGCGCTGATTAATTGCAAATTACGAATGGCGAGTTGCGAATGAGTTTGATTTTTTCAGCTTCGAGCTTCGAGCTTCGATTTTTGGCTTTGATTTTTGAACTTTACAGATTGTGCAAATCCAGGCTCGAAGGTCGTTGCGGCGCATTCGCAATTCGTCATTGGCGATTCGTAATTGAAATCCGCATTTGCCAATCGCAGCCCGCAAATCTAAAATCGAAAATTCAACTATGTATCCGCAAGGCAACCTGTTTATTCCCGCGCCGCACGGACGGCTGGAAGCGATTTTGAAAGAACCGGACGGCGCGGCAAAAGGCGTGGCGCTCGTCGCTCACCCGCACCCGATGGGCGGCGGCACGATGCACAACAAGGTCGTCTACCGCGCCGCTGCCGGATTGCTGGAAGCCGGTCTGGCGACGCTTCGCTTCAACTTTCGCGGCGTCGGGCTTTCGACCGGCACGCACGACGAGGGACGCGGCGAAAAAGACGACATTCGCACGATGCTGGATTATCTGACCGAAAATTACCCGCAGCAGGAAATCACGTTCGCCGGATTTTCGTTCGGCTCGCGTTTCGGCACGGAAACCGTCTTGACCGACGCCCGTGTCCCGCGTCTGATCAGCATCGGAACGCCGGTCGATAAATACGATTATTCTTTTTTGCGGGCGTGCGAAAAACCGATTCTTTTCGTTCACGGCGATGCGGACGAATTCGGCTCGGTCGAAAGTTTAAAAAAGCTTTACGACCAATTGGAATGCGAAAAGGAATTAGTCATTTTTGAAAACTGCGGGCATTTTTTCGATAAGCATCTGAACGAACTAAAGGAAACCGTCAAAAATTGGGTCTCGGAGAAACTTAAAGTCGTTTAATGCAGCCCTTTATTTGTTCTGAATTTCATGGCAGACAATTTATAAAATGGCTATTTTGAAAAAAGGAAAATACTGGTACGGGGATTCGCAAATTGATATTCAAGCCGAGTTGCTGCGTTATAGCCGGAAAAACGAATATCCGGCGGAACATTATGCCAACGCCGTTTGCGGCATTTGCGGCGGAAGCTCGTTCAAACTGTTGCTTGATGACGAAGAAGGCGCGGCGGTTCGGATTTGCAAAGCCTGCAAAACAGAACATCCGATTGGCGACAGCGGCGAATATCTGGCAGACGCGGATTTAAAAGAATGCGAGTGTCCGTGCGGCTCGGGAGAATTTGAAGTAACCGTCGGCGTTGCATTATACCCGAACAGCGAAGACGTGCGATGGCTATATGTCGGCTGCCGCTGCCGGCTTTGCGGGCTGACAGCCTGTTACGGCGACTGGAAAAATGAATGGATTGACTTCCGCGAGCTGTTAAATCGAGTTTAATTATAAATTTTATGGAAAACGAACAGTTAGAAAAGGCAGCTCCGGTAATCGATAAACTCCGCGAAGTGGCGATTCGCCTGACGATGATGCCGCGCGACACGAACGCGCACGGGACGGTCTTCGGCGGCATTATCCTGAGCTACATCGACGTGGCGGGCGGCGTCGAAGCCGTGCGTCAGACCGGACACGACCGTTTTGTCACGGTCGCGATGAAAGAAGTGATTTTTCACGAGCCGGTTTTTATCGGCGATTTGGTCAGCTTTTACGCCGAAACCGTCAAGGTCGGAAGAACTTCCATCACGGTCCACGTCTCGGTCGAAGCCGAACGCTTCGGCTCGCACGGTCAGAGCGTCAGAGTGACCGAAGCCGACGTCACTTACGTGGCGATTAACCAATACCGCGAGAAAGTTTTGATTGGAAAATAACCAATAACCGGTGGTTGATAACTGATAACTGATAATTTGTTTTTCACCATCAGTTATCAACCGCCGCCTAACCAAATGCCGAACTGGAAACTGGAAATCGAATACGAAGGCACGCGTTATCGCGGCTGGCAAATTCAGCACAACGCCAAAACCGTGCAGGGCGAATTGATGACTGCCGCGCGGCAGCTTTTCGCGTCGCGCGTGGAAATCGGCGGCTCGGGCAGAACCGACGCGGGCGTTCACGCCCTGCGGCAAATCGCGCATTTGAAGTCTTTCGAGTTGAAAACCAACGTCACGCCGCGCCAGATTCAGCACGGCTTTAACGATTTGTTGCCGCACGACATCAACATTTTAAAGGTCTCGAACGCGCCGGAAAATTTTCACGCCCGTCACGACGCCGTCGCGCGTTATTACCTGTACCAGATTTCGACGCGGCGGACGGCTTTCGGCAAAAATTACGTCTGGTGGATCAAGGATAAATTAAATTTTGGGGAAATGCAGGAAGCCGCCGCGTTTCTAATCGGCAAGCACGATTTTCGTTCTTTTTCAGAAGCGTCGGAAGAAGAAAAATCGACGCTCGTTAAAGTCGAACGCGCCGAAGTTTTCGCGGACGGAGATTTGATTTGCCTGCGCATCGGGGCGAGCCATTTTCTGTGGAAAATGGTCAGAAGAATCGTCGGAATGCTGGCGGAAGTCGGGCGCGGAAATTTATCGTCTGACGAGTTTCGGCGTTTACTGAAATCCTATTCAAACGCGCCCGCCAAATTTACCGCGCCGCCTTCGGGCTTGTTTCTGGAAAAGGTTCTGTATCGAGCGGACGCGCCGCCCGATAAATCGAAAGCGATTTTTCCGGTTTAGTTTTTCTTCCGGTTTAGTTTTTCTTTCGCGAGATTTTTCTTAGCTTTTCCAGTATGTTGTATTGAATATCGCCCAGAGCGTATTTGACGCGGCTGTAAACGATTTTTCCGTTTTCGACGTTTTTTTCCAGATAGAGAATTTGCTCGCCCAAATCGTCTTCTCGATACGGTCTGTATAAAAGGTCATCTTTATATTCGATTTTTTTCCCGGCTTTCAGATTGCCTTTAAAGACTTCTTTGACCTTTGCCGTCAGCACAAGAGGTTCAAAACCGGAGTTTTCCGCGCCGCGTTTGAAGCTCGTCACGTCGGCATAAACGACCGCGTCCGCCGCTTCATATTCTTTTTTGATTGATTTGAGCGAATAAGGCTCCGACTCGTCCGTTTCATCAATCAGCAATTGCGGGTCGAAGATTTTTCGCATTTTTTCCAGCGCGGTCGCGCTGCGCGTCGAATTCTCAATCGTTCCCAGCTTTTGCGTCTTGTCTTCTTCATTTTCGTTCCAGATAAGAAAAACAATCTTTTCGCCCATCAGATATTTCTTCGGGTAACCGGCATCGGGACTTACATAAAACTCGATCGTTTTCCCACTGATTTTACCTTTGAAAACTTCTTTTAATTCGGCTTTTAAACGATAAAGGCAATAGCCTGTTCCCTTATCGCTTTCGCAATTTCCTTCTCCGATAAAATCAACCAATTCCCGTTCTTTTATATCGACGTAAGCCGCCACGTCGGCAAGCTTAAGGTCTTTTCTAAGCATCTCCGCCGAATGAAAACCGCTGCTCTCTTCGGTGTTATCATTTGGCGACGGGTTTTCGGTTTGGCTCGAAACATTTTGAAAAGAAACGGCGGAAAACAGCAAAAAAAAGGAAAAGATAAATGCGGATAAAATTCTAGGCATCAGGCGACCTCGCTTTAAGTTTGGGCTACTTGCCATTTTCCTCCGATTTATGCCAAAGTCAAGAGATAAGTTTTACCAAATTTTAATGAGCAGGAGCTTGACGAAAGATGCCGAAAATTACTGCGGAAACGGCTCAGGGAACATTGGCTTTTGAAGTCGATGAAGGGCGCAAACTCGTTCTTTGTCTTGAGGATAACGGAATTGATATTTTACATCGCTGCGGCGGAAACGCGCGCTGCACGACCTGCCGCGTCGAAGTTCTGGCGGGCGACCCCGGCGAAATCGACGAGCCGGAAAAAGCTATCCTGGCGACCAAAACCGATTTGAATGACCACACTCGTCTGTCGTGCCAGGTGCGCGTGATTGACGATTTGCACGTGCAGGTTATCAATCAAGCCAGCGTCAAAGGCATCGATGCCGGAACGCGCCCGGTCGAATAATTTTATTTTTTTATTGAAGCAAGGAGAAATGGGAAAATGTTTGAAAAATTTAAAGAAAAACTGACAGCCAATCTGGAAATCGCCGAAGCGCACTGCGACGCGCCGTGCGGCGTTTACGACCCGGCGCAGACTCGCGTCGAAGCCGAATCGGTTTTGCAGCTGACGAAAAAAATTCTCGATTTGAAGCGTCCGGAAGGCGACGACGCTGCCGCGCACGCGGCTTATCAAAACACTTTGACGCGCTTTATCACGATTAAAGAAACGCGTGCCGATTTGGCGAAACATCATTTGCTGGTGCTCTGGACAGACTATTTCAAGCCGCAGCATCTGGAAAAATATCCCGAACTGCACGAGCTTTTCTGGAAAACCGCCAAGCTTTGCTCTGCCTGCAAACAGGAAATCAGCCTCCAGCACGCCGAGGAATTGATGGACAATATCAAACGCGTTCACGAAATTTTCTGGGAAAGCAAAGGCAAGGACGTTCCGTGGTATACGGCAAGCTGATTAACTGAAAACCGATAACTGATAACTGATAGTGGAAAGAAATCTTTATCTTCCACTATCTTTTTATTTTCGATGAAAAATGAATTGCCCGAAGCCGGTTGGAAGGAAAAATTTCTGCTTTTTATCGGCAGAAGACTTGGGTTTCGGGTCGCGGGAAATTCGATGCTTCCGACCTTAAAAGACGGCGAAGCGGTTTTGATAAACCGGCGGGCGAAGGCGCGAGCCGGCGATATTATTCTCGCCAACCATCCGTTTAAGAAAAGCGTCAAAATCCTGAAAAGAGTGAGAAATTTTACCGAGCAAGGCGATTTGTTTCTCGTCGGCGATAATCCGGCGGAAAGCACCGACAGTCGCACTTTCGGCGCAGTTCCGCTAAAATATTTAATAGGCAAAGCGACTTGCCGTTTGAAATAAAATGATTGTAGAAAAAGTTTTAATTCAAAAAACGAATGAAGGATTTACCCAAAGCCAGCTTTTATGAAATCGCCCTGGTTTTCTTTGGCTCGCGCCATAAATACATTTGCGAAGGCAAGTCGATGAATCCGACGCTGAAAGACGGAGAAGTGGTTTTGGTTGACCGAGAAGCCGCTAAAATCGAAGTCGGCGACATCGTAATCGCTAAACATCCGGTTGAACAAACGAGCGAGGTCGTGAAAAGAGTCGAGCGAATCAACGAGCGCGGACATTATTTTTTAGTCGGCGATAATTTGGAAGACAGCAACGACAGCCGCCATTTCGGAGCGGTGACGAGAGAGTATATCAGGGGAAAAGTCGTCGCTCGCTTGAGTTAATGGATAGTTACCAATTTTATGATTGAAGAAAAAGTTTTAATTCAGAAATTCGTCGCGAAAAAGAAAAAAGAACGCCTGCCGAAACCCGACTGGCTGCGCATCAAGCTCGGCGACCCGACCAATCAAAACGCGGTTTTAAAATTGATCGAAGGCTTAAACCTGCACACGGTTTGCCAGGAAGCGCGCTGCCCGAACATTTTCGAATGCTGGACAGACCGCACGGCGACCTTTATGCTCGGCGGCGACACCTGCACGCGGCATTGCGGATTTTGCGCCGTCAACAAAGGCAAACCCATGGATTTAGACCCGCTGGAGCCGACGCACGTCGCCGAAGCCGTCGCTCACTTAAATCTCGCTCACGCCGTTATCACGTCGGTCAATCGCGACGATTTGCCCGACGGCGGCGCATTGCATTGGGCGGAAACGATTTTGAAAGTTCGCGAGCTGAATCCGAGCTGCAAAGTCGAGGTTCTGATTCCCGATTTCAACGGCGACGAAGCGGCTTTGAATACGGTCTTGCAGGCGCGCCCCGACGTTTTAAATCACAACACGGAAACGATTGCGCGTCTTTACCGCCGCGTCCGTCCCGACGCCAAATACGCGCAGACTCTGGAATTATTGGAACGCTCCGCGCGCTGGCGCGACACCGAGCAGCCGAAGATGAAAACGAAAAGCGGAATTATGGTCGGGCTCGGCGAAACTTTCGAAGAAGTCGTCGAACTGATGAAAGATTTACGCTCGGTTTCCTGCGACATTATGACCATCGGGCAATATCTCCAGCCTTACGAAAGGCGTCTGCCGGTCGAAAGATACGTCACGCCCGAAGAATTTGCCGAATGGAAGCGAATCGGCGAAGAAATGGGCTTTAAACACATCGAATCGTCGCCGCTGACGCGTTCGTCTTATCACGCACGGCAGCAAACCGAATCGGGCGAGCAAAGTGCGACGAATAGTGCGGTTTCGACCGGCGTCTAAAACTACAATTATCAAAAATATCGAAAATCGGCAGAATCGAAAGGTTGTGCCGATTTTTTGTTGTTAACATTTGCATTTTGGAATATTATGCGCAAATCGGCTTGAAGCAACTGCGAAAAGCGCTCGCGCATCAATTTAGTTGATTACCCTTCAAAAGCAGGCAGCGCAAACAAATATTTCGGGCGCATTCGAAAACAACAAAATGAAAGTGAAACTTTTAAAATTTTTTATTGTCGGCGCATTTCTGGCTTTTACGGCGTGCGCTTTTTTTATTTCCGGCAACGGTAAAATCGAAGCGCAAAGCCGGGAAACGGCAAGGAAAAAAGCCGAGATTCTGGAAAAAGTAGCCGATTATAAAGCGTGGAAACAGGTTGTCAAACCTGTCGGTCAGCAGGCGAGCCCGGAGGTCATTTCGGTTTCGGATTCTTCGAGCTATGGCTGAACTTTTATAATCGACGGAGTCGATTTGCCGCTCAGTTCGAGCGGAAACAACACGCCGGTCACGGCGGTGACGAGTTCGAAAGGAACGACGCGCATCATTATGCCGAACGAACGGATGGCGGCGCCGCAAGAAAAAACGCAGAAAAATCCGCACGAAAAGGGCAATCAAACCTTCGCGCGCGTTTTTGCCAACCAGGCAGCTTTGCAGGAGATTAACAAAGCCGAGCCGCATTTTGCCGCCGGTTCAATCATCGTCCGCGAAAAGCTTTTGCGCGAAACCGACCCGACGCCCGAAATCGTCACCGTGATGATAAAGCGCGAAAAAGGTTTCAGCCCGAAAACCGGCGATTGGGAATTTTTTGTGCTGGAAGGAACGCTCGAAAAAGTGGAAAAACGCGAAACCGTCGGCAGCTGCGCCAAATGTCACACGCAAGCCGAGAAAACCGACTGGGTTTTTAAAACGTATCTGAAATAACGCGAGTTTGGGTTATGAAATTTTTTGTCAAAAGCGTCTGGTGTTTATTAATTTTGTGGTCGCTTTTTGCGGTTGACGTTTTCGCCTGCACGACGTTTTGCCTCAAAGGCGGCGGCGAGGTTTTGTTCGGCAAAAACTACGATTGGATGATTGGCGACGGGCTGATTTTCGTCAACCGGCGCGGCGTGGCGAAAACGGCGACGCGGGGCGGCTCGAATTCCGCCCGGTGGACTTCGCGTTACGGCAGCGTCACCTTTAATCAATACGGGCGCGAAAATCCTTCGGGCGGAATGAACGAAGCCGGTCTGGTCGTTGAAATAATGTGGCTCGACGACTCGACTTATCCGGCGGCGGACACGCGACCGACCGTCGATACGCTCGAATGGGTTCAATATCAGCTCGACAATTTTGCGAGCGTCGATGAAGTCGTCAAAGCCAACGAAAACGTGCGCATCTCGTCGCTCGTCAAGCTGCATTATCTGGTCAATGATAAAAACGGAAACTCGGCGAGCATCGAATTTTTAAACGGCAAGCTCGTCGCGCATACGGGCGATAAAATGCCCGTTTCGGCGCTGGCAAACGATACATACGAAAAATCCTGGACGTATGCGAAATCGGTCGAACCTTTCGGCGGCGCGCGGAAGCTGCCGCCGAGTTCAAGCTCGCTCGACCGCTTTACACGCGCTGCTTTAAAGGTCAGGGAATTTGAAAAAGAGGCGGCGAAAAAACCGGTCGAATACGCATTCGCCGTGCTGGACGACGTCGCGCAGAAAGGCTACACGCAGTGGAGCATCGTTTACGACCAGAAAGCGGCGAAAATTTATTTTCGCACGCTGGCAAGCCGCGAGATTAAAAGCATCGACACGAAAGCTTTCGATTATTCCTGCGGCGGCGCGGTCAAAATTCTGGACGTCAACACAAATAAAGGCGGCGACGTGACCCGTTCGTTTACCGACTACACGCCGAAAGCCAACCGCGATTTGATTGAGCGCTCGTTTAACGGAACGGAATTTTTGCGGCAGGTTCCAGCCGCCGCGCGCGACGATTTTGCCGGATACGCCGAAAGCTTTACCTGCGCCGGCGGAACTGCCGTCAAAAAGCCGAGCCGGGAAACGCAGGCGCAGCTTCAGCCTCTTTTTGTAATCTTTCCGCTTTATTATGTTTTCGTCAAAGCTCAATCTTTATTTGAAGGAAATTAAAGGAAAAATGAGTGCCGAATTTGCAAATTCGGCACTCGTTTTTAAAAGCGAATTTTCCGGAAATTAATATCGCCTCAATCTTTTATCTTCTCTGTATTTTTTGAACATTACAAGGCTCAACCCGCCTAAAACGATACTTATCAGCAATAAGAATACATCGGCTGCGCTGCCGGAGAGCCCGATTATCACAGCCGCCATAAAGGAAAAAACAGCCAACACCAAAAAGGCGTAGGCGAAAGGACGAACGTTAATCATAAGTTTAATTAAATCAATATAAAAATTACTTTTCTGTCTGATACTGAACAAACTCTATGAAAATATGATAACGAAAAACCGAATCGCCGTGCAAAGGCGTTTTAACTGATTTTGTTTTTCGACAGAAGCAAGCGCCGCTTGAAAAAGTTTCCGCCTGCCGTTTTCGTTGACTTGCACTTTTCCGCCTGCCTGAAGGAAAATCAATCGGTAATGGCTGAAAATGAAGTTTTAGAACAATTCGGAAAGCGCGTCCAGCGCTGCTATGGCTGCTTTATCGCGTATCATCTGAAAGATATGTATCTCGGCGAGGACGTGACGTTTTTTTGCGAGCACTGCAAAGACGACACGATGTTTCACTTCGATGAGTTTTCCAGAATGCTCGACATTTCGAAACTAAAAGAAGTGGCGGACGCGGCGGAAGAAGAACATCACCATCACTAATTTTCAATGCGCGAAATAATTCTTTACATCGAAGCGCCCGACGGCACACGGCAGCGCGTCGCGCTCGAAAATGAAATCACCATCGGGCGCACGCGATTGGCGCAGATTGCGATTGACGACGCGCAGCTTTCGCGCGTTCATACGACCGTCTGGCGCGAAGGCGACGACGTCTGGATTCAGGACGAAAACTCGACGAACGGCACATTCGTCAACGGCGAAAGAATCGCCGGCGAAAGAAAATTAAACGAAGGCGACGAAATTCTGCTCGGCGGCGAGACGCGGATTTCGGTTGAAATTTTCAATAGTGCGCAGCGCGAAATGCGCAATGCGGAATCGAAGACAAACAGCGCAGTTCCGCCAATCGGCAAAGCACAAACAAACATTCCGCAACCGGCAACCGGCAATCCGCAATCCAAAAAAATTCCGACCGTTCCGCTCGTCGCCGGTCTCGGCATTTTCGCCATCGTTTTTTTCACGCTGATCGCGCTTTTGCTGGCAAATTCGCTCGGCGGCAGCGGCAGCGGCAATTACGGTAGTAGTAACAACGGAAATCCGACGCCCGTGACCGCCATTCGTTCGGGCGTGTTGATTCCCGTCCGCGTGGTTGACCCGCTCGGCGGCGAAGACCCGGAAGAGTTGGACGATTTGATAGCTTTGTTTGAAGTCGAAGAAAAGGAATTAAAAGCTGAAGACCTCAGCGAAGTCAAATCGACCGCGGCGGACGACGCGACGAAGCCGTCGGAG
>DASVRL010000367.1:0-23104 GCA_036388635.1 Pyrinomonadaceae bacterium | reverse complement strand
GGTCAGCTCGACCGAATCTTGTTTAATATAAATTTCCCCGATTTCTTTTTGCTCGATTCGGGTGATAGCCTGGTCGAAGGATAATTCCTGCGGATTTTTCGTCTGCGTCCGCTGGATAAACCAGACAAACAGCAGCGCGCTGGAAATAATCATTAACCACAATAAAATTTGTTTTGCTTTAGAACTCAACTTTTAGCCTCCAAACTACCTTCATCTCAAAAGATTTACGTGTTGCTGAGATGAATGTTTCGTTCGATTCGTTGTTTAAATTGTTGCCCGCGTGTTCTGGCGTGAAAGTTGTTTCATAATCGCCAACTATTGATTTTAATGGCGCGGCTCGTTTTTTACAACCTTTCTTTATTTAAAAAACAACTTTCCTTTTGCTTTTACAACAATTTCGCCGCCCGGAAGCTCGACGAACCTGCCGCTTTTGCGGCTGAAAATCAAACGCTCGACCGCTTCCAGATGCTTTAAATCCAGCCGCCGCAAATCGCCGCGCCGCCTTTCCAGCCACGCGCGCAAAACTCTACGCCGCACGGCAGGCGAAAAATCCGTCAAATCTTCGATTTTCAGTTCTTCTTTGTTTGCTTCGTTTAACTGCTGACCGGTAAGTTTTTCTAGTTCTTCGTGCTCGTCGCGCAATAAAGCCGCCGTCGCCGCCAGCCGCTCGATAATTTTCGGATTAAAATCCTGCAAAAGCGGCAGCAGCACGCGGCGAATCCGCACGCGCCTGAAAGCCAAATCCTCGTTCATCGAATCGTAACGATATTCGAGCTTTTCCGCGTGACAATAATTTTCCGTGTCGCGGCGCTTCGCCCAGTTAAGCAAAGGACGAGCCAGAAGAATCGCGGAGCGCGGAACGATGAACGATGAATTTAAAGAAAGGTCTTCCCTTTCCAATTCCGCATTTCGCGTTCCGCGCTCCGCATTTTCTTCGCGTTCTTCGCGCGCGGCGTTCAGAATTCTTAGCGGTTTCATTCCCGAAAGTCCTTCGATGCCGCTGCCGCGAATCAGATTCAGCAGAAAAGTTTCCGCCTGGTCATTAATGGTGTGAGCGGTTAAAACTCCTCGCGCGCGAAGATTCTCGGCGACATTCGTCAAAAAATCGTAACGCGCGACGCGCGCCGACTGTTCGAGATTTCCCTTTTCTGAAATGTCGCCGCGCCCGAGCGCGAGTTCGAAATCGTATCGGGCGGCTAAATCTTTGACAAAGTTTTCGTCCGCCTCGCTTTCCGCGCCGCGCAGATTGTGATTGAAATGAGCGACGACAAAACGCAGATTCAGTTTCTTTCTTTTTTTTAAATCGTGCAGCGCCAACGCCAGACTCAGCGAATCCGCGCCGCCGGAAACGGCGATGACGAAAGTTTCATCGCCGGACGGCAGATTCAACCTTCGCCATTCGGTCAGCAAATTGCGAACGAAATTATTCATTCGATTTCATTTGCAAAGAAAGGAATTCTCCGCAGATGAGGTGTTTGTTTTGACTCGCGCCGCTTGCGTTTACTTTACGGAACAAAAGCGGCGGGAACGGGTTTATCGCCGCCTGCGCCGAACTGGATGCCGGTAAAGCCTTGCTGCGAGCGTAATAAATACCAAGTGCCGTTACGGAAAACTGCCAAATCCGTCTTGCCGTCGCCGTCATAATCAGCCGGTGCGGGAATATCCGTCACGACGCCGAACTGCGTCGCCCAATAGCCTGCCGTGCTGCCGAGAATATGCCACGCATCCGCTCGATAAACGGCGGCGTCGGCTTTGGAATCGCCGTCGTAATCTCCGACCACAGGTCGGTCGGTCGAGTTGCCGAAATAAATGCTGTAAAAGCCTTGCGCGCTTCCTAATATGTACCAGTATCCATCTCGGTAAACCGCCAAATCGGTTTTCCCGTCTGCGTCAAAATCCGCCGGAACGGGTTTGTCCGAAGCGATGCCGAACTGCGCGGATTGATATTGATTCGGGTTTGTCAGACTCGACCAATACCAGACGCCGCCGCGATAGACGGCTATTTCGGCACGACCGTCGCCGGTGTAATCCGCCGGCACGGGAACGTCCGAACCGATACCGAACTGCAAGCCGCTGAAGCTGTTATTTGAGCTGTTCAGCCAATACCAGACGCCGTCGCGGAAAACCGAAATGTCGGTTCTGCCGTCGCCGTCAAAATCGGCGGGCGTGATTTTATCGCCCGCTGCGCCGAAATGCACGGGCAGCCAATCCTGTGTCTCCGAACGCAGCAGATGCCAGTCGCCGTCCGACGGGCGAAACACGGAAATATCGGCTCTGCCGTCGCCGTCGAAGTCCGCAAAGGTCTTGGGGCTTACGCTCGGAGCATCATAGCGTGTAAGCATAAAATCTCCGGTTGCAGGACTCCCGTTGATTCTAATGTATCCGCCGGCAACAATCTTGCCGTTCGGCTGAATCGCAACCGCATAGGCAGTCCTGAAAGTAGTGCCGCCGAATTGGGTCTGGATAATATTCCAGCCGTCACCACTGAAAGTCGTGTCGAGCGAGCCGTCCGGATTGACGCGCGCCACTCCGAAATGAGCGTTTTTGAGATTACCGACCCTGGCGGCAAAGACGATTTTATTATCGGATTGAATCGCCAAATCGTTCGCGATAGCCATAGCCCCCGGCGGACCGGAAACCAGAGCTTTTCCGCCGGTTCCGAAAGAAGAATCGGGCGACCCGTCGGCGTTGAATCGAATGGCGGCAATCTGGCTCAGCGGCTGCGGCGAGCAGCAGGAACCGGCGCTTCCGCCGACGAGAATTTTTCCGTCCGATTGAAGCGCAACCGATGCGACCCGATTGTGAGCCAAACTGCCGAAAGGTCCGGTTGACACGAATCGCGTGAAAACCAGAGCGTCGGTATCGAAAGTCGTATCGAGCGAGCCGTTCGGATTGTAGCGAACGGTGGCAAAGGTTTCGATAGATTGGCTGTCCGAAGGTTCTTGTACAGACGCCGTGCCTGCAGCCACGATTTTGCCGTCGGGCTGAACCACGAGGTCAGCGACACCGGCGCTTTGACCCAGAGACGTGAAAATTTTTCCGTCGCCGTCGAAAGTCAGGTCGGGCTGTCCGTCAGGGTTGAGGCGAACAAGCGCAAAATCACTGCCGGATGTGGGTCGCGCGGAAACGCCGCCGACCACGATTTTGCCGTCCGGCTGAACTTTAACGGAAGTCGCGGTGTCGTTAGTTCCGCGCAAATCCATAATGACCAGGCTTACCCCGTTAAAGGATGGGTCAGGGCTTCCGTCGGGATTTCGTCTGCTGATGTAGAAATTGGTGTTTGACGAAGAGCCGCCGGTTGCGACAAAAACGATTTTCCCGTCCGGCTGCAAAGCTATCATTCCGGGATTGAGCGACGGAGTGATTAATTTGCCGCCATTGTTAAAGGTCGTATCGATGCTGCCGTTAGGATTATAACGCACGATAGCGGTTTGGACTGACGAAGAACCGATAAAGCCGTAGCCTATGACGAGAATTTTTCCGTCCGGCTGAACCACCACATCGGTGATAGCTTCATCGTTGGAATTGTTGTCGGTCGTCACGATTCCGTCGCCGTCAAACGTCGGGTCCAATTCGCCTTCGGCGGCGAAAATTTTCGCTGTCGCTGCCAAAAAGAGAATGGCAAGCAAAAGAAGCTTTGCCTGGGCTGTGTAATAATTCATATTTTTCGACTCCTTACCGGATTTTTCTCGGATTGTGAATTCAAGCGCAGGCAATTTAGACAAAAGTTAGCGCCACATTGAAAAAAAAGCAAGTTTTCCGCTTAAAATGAATCGAGCGGCTCGAATAATCCGCACACAAAACGAGAAGGACGTCTGCATTTATATGTGGATTATTCCTCTTCCATTTCGATTTCTCTTCTCGCCTTTTCGAGCGCCTCGAAAACTCTCTCGGGCGCGGTTCCGCCGATTTGGGATTTGCTGCTCAAAGTTCGCTCCAGGCTCAAAGCGTCGAAAACGTCCTTTTCGACAAAAGCAGAGAATTTCTGCATTTCCGGCAGCGTCAAATCGTTTAATTCTCTGCCGACGCTGATGGCATAAAGCACGATTTTTCCGGTTAAATCGTGCGCCGTGCGGAAAGGAACGTTTTTCTGCACCAGGTAATCAGCCAGTTCGGTCGCGTTCAGATAACCTTGCGTCGCCGCCGCTCGCGTTTTTTCTTCATCAAGGCGCAGATTTTTCAACACGATGCAGGCGACTTTCAGACACATTTTGACGTTATCGACCGTATCGAAAACCGCTTCCTTGTCTTCCTGCAAATCCTTGTTGTAAGCCAGCGGCAAGCCTTTCATAGTCGTCAACAGCGCGGTTTGATGACCGAAAACGCGTCCGGCTTTGCCGCGAATCAATTCCAGCGCGTCCGGGTTTTTCTTTTGCGGCATCAGGCTGGAGCCGGTCGAAACGGCGTCGCTCAATTCGATAAACTGAAATTCGCTCGAAGCGTAAAGAATCAAATCTTCCGCCAGGCGCGACAGATGAACCATCACGAGCGCGCACGCACCGACAAATTCCACGCAGAAATCGCGGTCGCTGACGGCGTCGAGACTGTTTGCCGTGACGCCTTCAAAACCGAGTTCTTTCGCTACCGCTTCACGGTCGATTTCGTAGCTCGTTCCCGCCAGCGCCGCCGAACCGAGCGGCAAAACGTTGACGCGCCGCCAGACTTCATCCAATCTTTCGCGGTCGCGGTCGAGCATTTCAAAATACGCCAGACACCAGTGCGCCCAGAGAACCGGCTGCGCGCGCTGCAAATGCGTGTAACCGGGCAGAACCGCTTCTTTTTGTCTTTCCGCCGCCTCGATCAAAGCTCTTTGCAGTTCGCGCGCGATGCGGGAAATTTCGATGATTTCCTCGCGCAGCCAGAGGCGAAAAGCCGTCGCCACCTGGTCGTTGCGGCTTCTGCCGGTGTGCAGTTTTCTGCCCGTATCGCCGATTAATTGGACGAGCCGCGATTCGATAAACGAATGCACGTCTTCGGCGTCTGCCTCGACAAAATAATTGCGGTCGTAATCGGCGCGTTTGAGAATCGTCCACAGCCCGTTTTTGATTTTTTCGGCTTCGAGCCGCGTCAGAACTCCGGCGTGAAAAAGCGCTTCGGCGTGCGCGACGCTGGCGCGCAAGTCGGCGGCGAAAAGGCGCTGGTCAAACCGGAAGGAATTGTTAAATTCGGCAAAAGTTTCATCCGGTTTTTCGGTAAAGCGCCCGCCCCAGAGATTTTTCGCTTCGGTCATTTTTTTCTCCGTGTGAGGTTTATTGTAGGCGAAATTTTCAAAATCCGGCAATTCCCGTTTTTTAAATCCAGCGGAAAATTTTGCCCAGCACGAAGCTGACTAAAATAAATAATCCCATTCCGCCGATGGTCATCCAGAAACCGGTTTCCGCCGATTTAAAATATTCGACCTCGAAATTCATCCCCCAGATTCCGGCAATCGCGCCGAGCGTACCGACTAACAAAGTGACGAACGTGAGTCTTTTAATAAAATTGTTCATTTTATGCGCCGAGCGCGTCGCGTATAAATCGAAAAGACTTAAAACCGTATCACGCGAGGTTTCGACCGCGTCGACCGCATTTTCAAAATGCTGCGTCAGCCTCTGAAAATCCCTTGTCGAATGCGATTCGGCGACGGGCAGAAAATCCGAGCGATTCAGCGCGTAGAAGACGTCGCGATGCGGCAAAAGCCAGCGGCGCAGCTTGGCGACGTCGCTTTTCAGCCGCACGGTTTCTTTCAGAAAATCTTCGTCTCTTAAATCCTTGCGCAAAATATCGACGTCGAGTTTATCGACCGCGTCCTCGATTTTTTCCAGCGCGCGAAAATACGTGACGAGATGCAAATCGAGCAGCGTCGCCAGAAAGCTTTCGGCGTCGAGGTCGCCGATTTGCGTTTCGCCTTTTTCGCGGTCGCGGAATTCCAGAAAATAATCAATGTCGCCGTCGTGAATCGTGAGGACGAAATTTTCTCCGATGAGATAACAAATCGGAACTCTTCTGAGACGATTGTTTTCGGTTTGTTCGACCGAGCTGACGGAAAAGCGATAATAATTGTCGAAATTATCGAGCTTCGGTCGCTCGTTTAAATTCATAATGGCTTTAATGGGAACGTTTTCGAGTCCGAGCTGCGACGTCACTCGCCGGATAAGCTCTTCGTCGCGCTTCAGAACGTTTATCCAGAGCAGATGGCTAGCTTTCAATTTAATGGATTCGACACCGGTAAATGTTATTTCCTTGTCGTTTCCCCTGGCGTCGTAAAGATATGTGTAAACGTCGTCCATCAATTCGATTCCCCGCTTTTTAGCGATTATAGCCGAAAATATAAAAAGATTTCTTAAAAAAAAACGGCGAGCCGGGCGACTCGCCGTTTCTGCGCGCATTTTCTCAGCTTTTACCGAACCAGATAAGAATGCACCGGCACGCCGCCGCCGGGCGAAAAATACTGAAAAAACGTGCCGTTCGAGCCGTTGATATACCAGGCGGTCTGCCCGGCGCGAAAAACGGCAAAATCCGTTTTGCCGTCGCCGTCGAAATCAGCTGGAACCGGCGTATCGGTTCCGATGCCGAATTTTACGGCGATAAACCCCTGCGTGCTGCTGGCGAGAGCGTACCAGTAGCCGGCTTCAGCGCCCGTCGTGCGGTAAACGAGCGGGTCGGATTTTCCGTCGCCGTCAACGTCGCCGGTCGTTACTCTGTCTCTGGAAAAATCGCCCCACTGCTGCGCGTAAAACACCTGGTCGGAGCTTCTGACGCCGTAAAACGTTCCCGTGCTTTGACGATAAACCGTAATGTCGCTGATGCGGTCGCCGTCCCAATCGGCAAGCATCGAGGCATCGCCGCCGAGTCCGAATTGAGCCGCCATAAATCCGCGCAGGCTGCCTTGAATATAGTAAAAGCTAGCGGAGGCGGCGTTTACTCCGGGACGATAAACCGCGTAGTCGGCTTTGCCGTCGCCGTCGTAATCGGCGCAGATGCGCGCGTCGTCGCCCGAAGTGCCGAATTGAAGCGCAAAAAACGTATTATCCGAGCTGCGCAGAGTGTAGAACGTACCGTTTCGCCAGACGTTCAAATCGATTTTTCCGTCCAAATCAAAATCGCCCGGCGCGCGCGTATCGCTCGGCAATCCCCACTGCGTGCTCTTGACCACCCGGTTGATGCTGCTGATCAGAATCCAGTGCCCGGAATTAAAGTGCGCCAGTTCCGAACGGCTG
Organism: Pyrinomonadaceae bacterium; assembly: GCA_036388635.1. Lineage (GTDB taxonomy): Bacteria > Acidobacteriota > Blastocatellia > Pyrinomonadales > Pyrinomonadaceae > JALZHR01. The sequence goes on along the minus strand of DASVRL010000367.1, from coordinate 15,905 downwards.
TCGGCGTCAAAATCCATCGGTTTGTTCGGCGGTTTGATTTGCCCGCGAATTTCGCCGCCCGGCAACGCGGTCGAATGCACGTTAAAATAAAACAATCCGGCTTTTAAATTAGCCGCCTGCTGCGGCGTGACCGCAAAAAACAAATCCGGAAAGCTGCCGGAAGTCATCCCCTGCGAGCCGATATTAAACAGAACCGGCGCGTTGACGCCCGGCATCGCCGAGCCGTGAATATGCGATGCCGTCTGCTCGCTGCCGAGACCGCTAAAGCTCAAAGACATCACAATCTGGTCTTGCGCGGCATTCAGAAAAACCTTGCCGATTCCCGTTCCCGCCGAATTGTTTGACGGAACTTCCTGCAAACCGCTCAGATTGGCGATAAACGGCGGCGCGGGCAGAATCTGACCGCGTATCTCGCCGGTCGGCAAAGCGTTCGAATGAACGTTGAAATACCAAAGCCCGCTTTTCAGCTGCTGCACCTGCGCCGGCGTGACGTTTTGCGTCAGAGCGGTAAACGTTCCGCTGGTCGCGCCGGTCGAGCCGATATTAAAAAGCACCGGCGCGTTGGCGCCGATTGGCGCCGCGCCGTGAATGTGCGAAGCCGTCTGATTGCTGCCCAAACCGGAAAACGTCAGCGAAAAACGAATCTGCGTTTCGGCGTCGTTGAGCGTCACGATGCCGAAGCCTTTGGCAGTTGAAGCGGTCGGCGGAACTTCCTGCGCGCCGCTCAATGTCGCGGTAAAACTTATCTCCGCCCGCGCACTGGTCGCCAGGCATAAAATACCGGAGACGACTGCTAAACCGAATAAATTAAATATTCTTCTCACGGCGAAACTCCTTTCAATAAGATAAAAGTATAGGGTAACGGGGGATTAGCGATTGATACGACTTCTGTTTTTATAATTCTTTATAGAAATAAAAGCAAGGCTTTTCGGGAAAAGGCGCGCCCGCAGCAAAAAGCCCGCATAACTTTCGGGAAAATATGTGTGCTGCCGGGAAAGGCGAGCCTGGCTTTAGCGCCGGACGGCGCCGGCGTTTAAATTTCCTCAACCGGAAATCTCATCAAAAAATGCGTCGCCGTTTCGCCGAAAACTTCAAAGCCGAGTTTTTCATATAAATTTTGCGCGGGATTTATTTTCAAAACCTGTAAACGCACCGGCTTTTTTTGCGCGCGCGCTTTGTCGAGAACGTCTTTTATCAATTTTGTGCCGATGCCCCGATTTTGAAATTCCGGCAGCAGGCGAATCGAAATCAGCGCGATTTCCGTTTCTTTTTCGCTGATCCATAAAAATCCGGCATCTTTTTCGCCGACGACGATGATTTCGCCTTCCCGCAGATTAAAATTCTTTTCAAAATTGCGCCGCTGCCAATCTTCGTTCCAGCCCCAGGTCGCCGTAATATATTTTTTCAGAGCCGCATTATGAAGTTGCCATAAAAACTCAAAATCCTTTATCTTTATCTGGCGAAAAGTAATCTGCATTTTGCTTGTTTGCTTTCACTTCCGAATTTATCAACGTTCATTCTAATACAAATATGTTCAAAAAAATTCTGATTCTTTCGGCTTCGGTCGGCAACGGTCACACGCGCGCGGCGCAGGCGCTGGAAAAAACATTCCGGCTGAAAAATGCCGCGGCGGAGATTCGTCACGAAGACACTCTGGATTTCACCAATCCGCTTTTCCGTCAGATTTACGGAAAATCTTATATAGATTTGGTCAACAATATGCCGGAAGTGCTGGGCTGGATGTACGACCAGTTTGACGAACCCTGGAAAAACGAAAAACGTCGCTTGTTTCTGGAAAAGCTGAACACGCAGCCGCTCGTAAAAATGCTGCGCGAATACCAGCCCGATTGGATTGTCTGCACGCATTTTCTGCCCGCCGAAATCATCTCGGATTTAAAAACGAAAGGAAAACTAAACTGCCCGCAGGCGATTGTCGTCACGGATTTCGATCTGCACGCGCTCTGGCTGTGCCGCAATTACGAGCGTTATTTCGTCGCGCTCGACGAAACGAAATTTTATCTGGAGACGCTCGGCTTTCCCGCCGAAAAAATTTCCGTCACCGGCATTCCGATTGACCCGGTTTTCGCGGAAACAAAAGACAAACGCGAGATGCGCGAAAAATATAATCTGGATGCCGGAAAACCGACGATTATTTTATCGGCGGGCGGCTTCGGCGTCGGGCGCATCGAGATTCTGCTGAAATCTCTGCAAATTATCAAACAGCCCGTCCAGATTCTCGCCATGTGCGGGCGCAATGAAGAACTCAAAAACAAGCTGGCGCAAACGCCGGACGGAAACGGAAACTGCCGCATCATTCCGGTCGGCTACACGACGGAAATGGACGAATATATGTCGGCTTCGGATTTGGTCGTCGGCAAACCCGGCGGCTTGACGACGTGCGAAGCGCTGGCGAAAGGCTTGATTTTCGTCATCGTCAACCCGATTCCCGGTCAGGAAGAACGCAACTCCGACCACCTGCTGGAAAACGGCGCCGGCATCCGCTGCAACAATCTGGCGACGCTCGGCTACAAAGTCGAACAGCTTTTGAAAGATGAGGAAAGATTGAGCTTTATGAAGGGAAACGCTCTCCGGTTTGCCCGTCCGAACGCTTCGAACGAGATTGTCGACCGCCTTCTGAAAATCGAAACTGCGTAATAACTAATGGTGGCGTGCGCCGCCGCGCCTGCCGCTGCCGCTATTTTCACGAGCCGATTTTTTTTCGTGCTTTTCGGTGTTCTTTCGCGGCTAAATTTTCTTTTCTCGCCGTTCGGTAAATAAAATCGCAATGCTTGTTTAACAACTCGCAAGAATTTCTGTATAATCGCCTTGAATTTGTGCGTCGCTGTTTTTTCAACTCTCAAAATTGCCGGCGGCAATTAGTTTTAAAAGCCACTTTCCCTGAAAACGGTTTTCGTTAAAACGTCTCTTTGTACGGTCGCAAATTCGACACCATTTAAACCTGAAAATTTGAAATCCTTTGGAGGTAATATGTTTTTGAAATCCAAATTTTTTCGCGTGACCCTGGCATTGAGCTTGCTTTTGTGTTTGTGCGCGATGGCTCTGGCAGACACGATTCGGCTGAAAGACGGAAGCGTTATTAAAGGCAAAATCATCAGTTTTCGCGACGGGCAGTTTGTCGTCTCGATCGGCGACGGCGCGCGCGCGCGGCAGATGACTTTTTTTGCCGACGAGGTCGAAGCGGTCGAATTTGATGCGCTGCCGCTCAGCTCGACGACGAATCCGATTAAGCTCACCAGTCCGACGACGCAGAACCCGCGACCGCAGACGACTCCGGCGAGCAATCCGACCCTTCCGGTCAATACAAACGCCAACAATAACGCCGGTTTGAATTCAAACAGTAATTCAAACGTCATTATCGTCGGCAGAAACAACACCAATTCCCTGCCGACCAATCCGGGCGGCGGCGGCGACACAAACGCCGAGTCAAACGTCAATACGACGCCTTCTTATACAAATTCGGCGCCGACCGGCAATGTCAATGCGAACACGATTCCCGTCAGCACGAATACGAACCCGACCACAACCACCACGCCGCCGCGACCGAAACCGATTCAGCTGAACGTGAAAGTGCTCGCCGACAATACGGCGAACGGCTGGACGAATTCGGGCTTTCACGTGAAAAAAGGACAGAAATTCCGCGTTTTGGGACGCGGTCAAATCAGTCTCGGCAACGGCAATTACGCCAAGCCCGAAGGCATCAAATCGCTGGCTGACGACAAAAAACTGATGTCCTCGGAAGCGACCGGCGGATTGATTGCCGTCATCGGCGACGACAACAACGAGTTTATTTTTATCGGCTCGTCGCGCGAATTTACGGCAACGCGCGACGGTATGCTGTTTCTCGGCATTAACGAAAATAATTTAAACGACAATTCCGGTTCGTTCGAAGTGACGATTGAGATTGAGCCGATTAATTAAGGATTCCGGATTAAGGATTCAAAATTCAGAACTCCAAATCCTGAATTTTGAATCCTTAATCTTCTTTTGCATTAATTACTTGCCTTGTTCCAACTAAAAGCGGAAAATCGGAATCAAAGACAGTAGATTTTCTCCGAAAGGTACCAATATGCAATCAAGTCTCCTGAGTCGTATTTTTTCGATTAGTGTCATTTTATCTTTGCTCGTCGGCTTAAACGTCGCGGTTTTCGCCCAATCGAAACCGCAGAAACCCGACGCGCCCAAAGGCAGCCAAAAGAAAAACCAGCGCCCCGTTCCGAAAACCGAAGAAGAACTGAAAAAGGAAGAGGAAGAACGTAAACGCGCCGAAGAAGAAAAAAATGCCGTGCCGGACGACGAAGTCGTCAAGATCGACACCAACGTCGTCAACGTCGATGCGGTCGTTTACAACAAGAAAACCGGGCAGATCATCACGGGTTTAAAGAAGGAAAATTTCGGCGTCTTCGAAAACGGCGTCAAGCAGGACATCACGAATTTCGCGATGCCCGAAGCGCCGATAACCGTTTCTTTGGTCGTCGAATACAGCAAATGGTCGGAAGTTTTCGGCAGCGCCGGCACGCGCGGCACTTTCGAGTCGGGAAAATACGAAGTCATTCGCCCGGTCGCTTATTTTCTTTCGAAATTTATCAAAGCGCCGGACGATTACGCTTCGGTCATCGCCTTTGATATGCGCCCGACGCCGATTACCGATTTTACGAACGACCCGAATCGCCTGCGCGCGACGGTCGATATTCTGCTGAAAAATTATCCGGCGTTTCGTGAAAACAATCTTTACGACGCCGTAAAATTCGCGCTCGTCGGCGGACGCGGCGATTCGGTCGTGCTGGAAAATTCCAAGGAAGAAACGTCCGAATACAGCGGAATGATTTCGGTCAAGGCAAAGCGCCGCGCGATTATCCTGGTCGCTTCCGGCATCGACACATTCAGCAAAACCAATTACGACCAGGCTCGCAAAGTCATACAAAACTCCGGCATTCCGATTTACGTCATCAGCACCGGAAATCTTTTTTACAAAATGTATGAGCCGTATCTGCCGGCGACCGATTCGATCAGCGGCACTCCGGGCAGATTGACTTTTCTGCAGGCGAAAAACGTGATGAATACTTTCGCTAAAGAATCCGGCGGTCAGCATTTTGAAATGACTTTCGAATCCGAACTGCCGACGATTCTCAATTCGATCAACGCTCTTTTGCGAAATCAATACAGTTTAGCCTACGACGCGGGCGAAAAAGTGCGCGACGGCAAAAAATATAAACTCGAAGTCAGGGTTGACGTAAACGGCGACGGCATCTATGAGGAAAAAGAATACATCGTCCAGCACCGCCCGTTTTACAACGCGCCGAAAGACGAGAAAGAAAAGAAAAAATAACTTTTAAACCGAAAACGGAAAACGGGAAACGGGTAATGGAATCATTACCCGTTTCCCGTTTTCGATTACTTTCGTTTCCCGTTTCCCGTTTTCGGCTATTTGCCGTAAATCTTCAATCTGAATTCGTCGTTGCTCATATAAATCTCCGGTCGCTTGCCGGAAAACTCGCGGGCTTCGCGCAAAAGCTGCGGCAGCGAGCTTTTGACCAGATTCGCTTCGTAAGCCGGATTCGAGAAAATCGCCGCAATCTGCGGGTTCAATCTTTGCGTGATGCCGTAGCGAATCGCGCGCGAGGCGGGCGGCACAAAACCGTGTGTCCGGCGCGGGTTGATGATTTCGATAAAGTTGTCGAAAATCAGAATTCGCGTTTGCAAATCGCGCAAAGCCAAATCGCGATGCACCAGCGCGTTGACGACCGCTTCCAGAATCACGTTTTGCGAATAATTGGCGCGCGCCAGAATCGGCGAATAACCGTTACTGTCGGATTTAATTTTCGGCTTTTCGTTCCACAAATCGCCGTAACGCTTGATAAAGCTTATCGCCGATTCGAAAAGCGTCAGCAAATTTCCTTTCAGTTCCGTCTGCTCGACCACGGGCGCGTTCGTCGTATCGCCGGAATAACGAATCGCCGTCACGGTCGAGCGCGGCAGAAGCTCCGCCACGTTTTCGTTTTTGCCAAACAATAAGACGGCGGCGACCGTCGGGATAAATTCGTCCGTATTACCGACGGCAAGCAGCAAATCGCGTTTTAAAAATTCGGCGGTGTTGTAGGTGAAACGGCTGCCGGCGTCGTCCTCGAAGGCTTTGGCGAAGCTCCATAAAAGCGCGTCGTCGATGTCTTTTTCCTGCGCGCCGATGACCGGAATATTTTCATATCCGAGCGGGCGAATTTCTTCGAGAAACATCGAAAGCTCTTCGCGCGTCGCCTCGCGTTTTTCCGTGCCGATGCGCAGGTAAAATCTGCCGTCGCGCGTCCGGTACGGTCGCCGCTTGCCTTCGACTTCGAGCACGACGACGCGCCGCCCGCCGTCGAAATAAATCATATCGATCAGCGGCACGAGCGGCGGATAAATTTCTTCGCGGCAGATGCGCGCCAGTTCGTCCTGCACGTCTTCGGCGTAATCGACGCCCTCGACGCGCAGCTGGTCGGTCACGCCGAAAACGACGATGCCGCCCGCCGTGTTTGCCAGCGCGACGATTTCCTGCGCGATGCGCTCGGAGTTCGATAGCTTGATTTTGAGTTCGAGATACGTGTCTTCGCCGCCGCGAATCAATCGTAAAAGCTCGGTCCGCGAAGTCTGCGGGGCGGGTTGATTCAAGATGTATTCTTGAAAGGAGCGTTGCGTAGCCGGTTCGCTGCGCGGGTTGTTGCGAAATTTTCTGCGTGTCATTTTTGTCAGGACGGAACACTTCAATCCGCCCGAATGCGCTCTGGTTAAACGCATTGCTGGAATAAAAGTTTCAACACCTTAATTGAATCATTTATTGAGGAAAAAGACAATTACGCGCCCGAAAGCCGAATGGCGAATTAAAAATTACGGCTGACGAATTCGATGCGGATGAGCTTTGAGCTTTGAGCTTTGCAAATCGGCAAATTCAAAGTTCAAAGCTCATTTCTTCGGATTCGTCATTCGTAATCCGTAATTTTTAATTGACCTTTCGCCCGTTTTCTCGCAAACTTGTTTCGTTTTATTTATTCCAACGCCAGAATTTAAATCGTGAAGAACGAATCCGTAACAGCCTACATCTCGCTCGGCTCGAATCTCGGCGACCGCGCCGGAAATCTTCTGCTTGCCGTGCGCGCGATGATGGAAGCGAATTTCGAAGTCTGCCGCTTGTCGGCGATTTACGAAACCGAGCCGGTCGGCGTCGAAAATCACGGGTTGTTTTTAAATATGGTGGCGGAAGTCTGCGTCACCGGCGTCACGCCCGAACAGATGATGGCGCGAATGATTCGCATCGAATATCTTCTGGGCAGGATGCAGAAAAACGAAAAAGCGCCGCGCACGGTCGATTTGGATTTGCTTTTCTACGGCAGTTTGCAATATCAATCGCCCTTTCTGACCCTCCCGCATCCGCGTCTGCACCAGCGCCGATTCGTGCTTGTTCCGCTCGCCGAGCTTCAACCGCACCTGATTCATCCGGGCGTCAATCAAACGATTCAGGAACTTTTGGAACACACCGTCGACGCCTCGACGGTGAAGCGCTGGAAACCGAATTTGAGTCGAGAGTAAAGAGTCCGGAGCCGGCGACTACGCTCGACTCTCGACTCTCGACTCGCTAGACTGTTAAGAATTTATGGCATATTTGCAACCCGACAAACCCGAAAAAGTTTATCTGCCCGCCATTCGCGCGGCGAAAGAAAAAGGCGAAAAGCTGGTGTGCCTGACCGCTTACGATTATCCGACGGCGCGCATCGTCGATGAAGCGGGCGTCGATATAATTCTGGTCGGCGACAGCATCGGCAACGTCATACACGGTTACGGCAACACGATTCCCGTCAGCCTGGAAGAAATCGTCTCGGCGACCATCGCCGTCAAGCGCGCGACCGAGCGCGCGATGGTCGTCGCCGATATGCCCTACGGAAGCTATCACGTCAACGAGGACGAAAGCGTGAGAAACGCGCTGCAATTGATGAAACACGGCGGCGCGGAAGCCGTTAAATTGGAAGGCGGGCGCAACCGAGTGGATTTGGTCAAGCGCCTGGTCGACGAGGAAATTCCGGTCGTCGCGCACATCGGCTTGACGCCGCAGTCGGTTTACAAGCTCGGCGGCTATCGCGTGCAGGGAAAAACTCCGGATGCGGCAAAACGCTTGATTGAAGACGCCAAAGCGCTGGAAGACGCCGGCGCGTTTGCGATTGTGCTGGAACTGATTCCGCGCGAAATCGCCGAAATTATGACGCGCGAGCTGAAAATCTCGACCATCGGCATCGGCGCCGGGCGCGAATGCGACATACAGGTTCTCGTTTTGCACGACCTCGTCGGCTTTACCTTCGGACGCCAGCCGCGATTCGTCCGCCAATACGCAAACATCCGCGAGGTGATGAATTCCGCGATTACCGAATGGATGACGGACGTCAAAAACGGCACGTATCCGAGCGAGAAGGAATCCTACGGCTTGCCGGAAGAAACGAAAAGAGAATTGAAAGGATAATTCGCTTTAATGGATTTCAGCTATCATTTTCAAGGAATTGATTTTGAATGGGACGCTGAAAAAGCCGCGCTGAATTTGAAAAATCACAAAGTTTCCTTCGAAACAGCCTGCGAAGTTTTCTTTGACCCATTTTTACAAATCGAAGATGCCGGAATGGTTGAAAACGAAGCGCGAGAAGCAGTTATCGGATTAACTCTGAGTTGGAAATTATTGTATGTTGTTTATATTATGCGAGATGAAAAGCTGCGCATAATCTCGTCACGCTTAGCGACTAGAGAAGAACAAAAAAGATATGAATATCAATCAACTAAAAACGCGATTGAATAAAGACCGTCCGCAGACAACTATCAATCTGCAAATTCCCGAAGATTTGATTGAAGATTTAAAGAAGGTCGCATCACATCTCGGTTTTTCCAGTATTGAAGCTTTGATTCGCGCTTATATCGGGCAGGGCTTGCGAATGGACTTGGAGCGATTGGATAACGCGCCGGAAGTTTCAAGTTTAATCGAAAGTCTGCGCCGCCAAGGCGTGAAAGAAGAGGTTATCAATTCCGCTCTGGCTGATTTGAAAAAAGTCGCTTAACTTTTTATGGAAATCATCAATCGTCGCCCGCGAATGGCGTCTTTAACCCGCAAGCTGCGGCGCGAAAATAAAACGATCGGCTTTGTGCCGACGATGGGCGCGCTGCACGAAGGACATCTGAGCCTCGTCGCCGAAGCCAGACAGATGTGCGACGTCGTTATCGTCTCGATTTTCGTTAATCCCGCACAGTTTGCGCGCGGCGAGGATTATGAAAAATACCCGCGCGATTTGACCTCGGACGCCGCGCTGCTGACCGAATACCAGGTCGATTACATTTTCGCGCCCGACACCGAGGAGATTTATCACGAAGGCTTTTCGACCTACGTTTACGTCGAAGGCTTGACCGAAACGCTGGAAGGCGTTTCGCGTCCCGGTCATTTTCGCGGCGTGGCGACGGTCGTCACGATTCTTTTCAACACGATTCGTCCCGACTTTGCCTTTTTCGGGCAGAAAGACGCGCAGCAAGCCGCCGTTATCAGGCAGCTGACCCACGATTTGGGCTTCGATACGGAAATCGTCGTGCTGCCGATTGTCCGCGAGGAAAGCGGTCTGGCGATGTCTTCGCGCAACGCCTATCTTTCGGACGAAGAAAGACAAAAGGCTTCGATTATTTACCAGGCTCTGCGCAAAGCCAAGCTCGCTTTTCGCGAGGGCGAACGCAATGCGGCGCGGCTGGCGGAAATCGTCCGCGAAAAGATTCAGACCGAACCGCTCGCCGATGTCGATTACGTCGCGCTGGTCGATAACGAAACGCTCGAACCCGTTGAAAGAATTGAAGATAAGTCCGTCCTGCTGGCGGTTGCCGTGCGCTTCGGCAAAGTCCGCCTGATAGACAACACAATCTTTAACCGAAAGCAGTAAAACGACACTATTTTGCATCAAAGTAAGCGATGCCCGAATTGGTATTCAACTATATGAAAAACATCAAAATTTTATTCGGAATTTTAACTTTGGTTATCGCTTTATCGACGGTTTCGATGGCGCAAAACGTCAGTTTGCCGTCGCTCGACGGCGGAAGCTTTTCTTTGCAGGCGCAGCGCGGAAAAGTCGTCGTGCTGGCAATCGGCGCGTCGTGGCTGCCGCTCTCGAAACAGCAAGCCGTCATCGTCAATAAATTGTCGAAAAAATATTCGCCGAGCGACGTGGTGATTTATTTTGTCACGACCGATTCGGCAAACGCCAAATCGAAAAACTTTGCCGACGACGCGGCGGTTCGCACCTTTGCGACGCGCAACAAAATGACCGCGCCCATCCTGCGCGACGCCGACGGCGCGGCGACTTTGAAAAGATTTAAAGTCGACCAGCTTCCCTCGTTCGTCGTGATTGACAAGCAGGGCAATCCGTCCGAGCCTTACGCCGGTTTAGACCCGGACGCGACGGCGACGGATAACCTGGCAAATTCGATTGCGCAGGCGATTGACAGGCTTTTATAATTTAAACCGGAATTTTTAAAACGAATGACGAGCCGAGGGAAAAAAGGCTCGTCATTTTATTTTTTTCATTAATTCGTAAACCAGATGAACCGGCAAACCGACCACGTTCCAGTAATCGCCTTCGATGCCTTCGATAAACAGCGCGGCTTGCGCCTGCACGGCATACGCGCCCGCCTTGTCGAGCGGCTCGCCCTTTTCGACTAAAAACTCGATTTCCGTTTCGCTTAGCGCGGCGAATTTCACGCGCGTTCTTTCAAATGCCACCTGAGTTTCAAATTGCGGAGCCGAATTGCCCACCGGCGCAAGCGCTTTTACCAGCGCCACGCCCGTCAAAACTTCGTGCCAGTTTCCCGAAAGCTTTTTGAGCATTTCGCCGGCTTCGGCAAAATCAGACGGCTTGCCGATAATTTCTTCGTTAATCACGACGGTCGTATCCGCGCCCAAAACCAGCGCATTTTCGTGAAGCGCGGCAACGGCGACGGCTTTTTCCAGCGCCAGCCGCCGGACGTAATTTTCCGGCGTTTCCGCTTGTTTGACGGATTCGTCCACGTCGGCGACCTGTTTTGTGAATTGCCAGCCGACCGCCGTTAAAATTTCGGCGCGGCGCGGGCTGCCCGAAGCTAAAATCAATCTGGGAAGTTTTATCATTGAACATTTACCATTAAAGATTTAACATTTGTATTTGTTTAAATGATAAATGATAAATGTTTAATGATAAATGTTTAATAACCGATGAATGAGTTGTTCCGCGCCCTGCCCGCGCTGCTCAGGCAGATGGAAGACAATGAAAGCCTGCGCCAGGCAGTCGTTTTCGCCGCGTGGCGGCGGATTGCGGGCGAAGGTTTGCGCGAACACACCGTTCCGCTCCGGCTTTATCAAAAACACCTGATTGTCGCCGTGATGAGCGTAACCTGGAAAAAACATCTGGAACACCTGAGCGGGCAGATGATTTTTAAATTAAATTCGACGCTGGAACAGCCGCTCGTGACTTTTATAGAATTTCGGGTAGATGAAGAAACCATTAAACAGGAACGCGCGAAACATCAGAAAATGGCGATTGACGCTGAAAGACAACGACAAATTGCGCTCGAAGAGGTGACGCCGAAAATGCGCGCCGCCGCCGACGCCATCAAGGACGAAAATCTCCGCTATCAATTTCTGCTCGCCGCCGGCAGCTGTCTGGCGCGAAAAAAGAATATGGAATAAGTTTGCTGCCGGCGGCGGCGGCAATGGCTGACGGCAAAATCTGTAACTGACCCCGAAACTAAATTTTATGGACGTTAGAAAAGTAGCCAAGCTGGCGCATCTGGAAATTACCGACGAAGAAGTCGCGCTTTTCGCGCCGCAGATGGACAGCATCGTGGCTTACGTCGAGCAATTAAACGAGCTTGACACGGAAGACATCGAACCGGCAACCGGCGGCTTGACGGCGGAAAGCGAAGCGACCAACGCGATTCGCGCCGACGTAGCGCACGAATCGCTCGGACAAAAGCGGGCGCTCGAACCAGCGCCTGACGCGCATTCGGGACATTTCCGCGTGCCGAAAGTCTTGTAGATGATGCAAAATTCGAAATTCAATATTCAAAGCCGCCTTTCCGTATTTTGCATTCTGCATTTTGCGCTTTTCATTTTTTCGTGCAGCGTTCCGAATCTGGAATCGCCCGAATGCACCGCGGCGCGCGCGGCGGTCAGAGAATTTTATTCGAATCATTTCGGCGGCGATATGAAATTCACGCCCGAAAATCTGACAGCGCGCGAAAAATATCTGACGCCGGATTTAGCCAGACTTTTGCAAAAGTTTCTGACTGATTCAGAACCGTTTACGCTTTCCGCGCCCGACGATGTGCCGAAAGCGTTTCGCGTCGGCAGCTGTCAAATGCGCGCGCCGGACAAAACCGAAGTCCAGATTCTGCTTTTCTGGAAAGACGATGTGCGCAGCGAGCAGCGCGAGATACAGGTCGAGGCGCTGAAAGAAAACGATAAATGGCTGATTAGCAACATTTCCAATAATACAAGCAGTTTAAAAAACATTTTGAACCATTAATTTTTCAATGAGCGAAATAAGAAATTCCGTCGAAAAAACTTTAGACAACGCCGTAAAACTGAACGAAACTTTAAATGCGTTTCTGACCATCGAGCGTGAATATGCGACGAAACGCGCCGAAGAAATCGAAAACAATTCGGGAAACGGCAAATTAAACGGTTTCGCCGTCGCCGTCAAAGACAACATCTGCACCGATTGGACGCAGTCTTCGTGCGGCTCGCATATTCTGGGAAATTACCGTCCGCAATATAACGCGACGGTCGTCGAAAAACTGAACGCGGCGGGCGCCATCATCGTCGGCAAAACGAATATGGACGAATTCGCGATGGGTTCGTCAAACGAAAATTCCGCGTTCGGCGCCGTCCGCAACCCCTGGGACACGGACAGAGTTCCGGGCGGAAGCTCGGGCGGCTCGGCGGTAGCGGTCGCTTCCGGCGTCGTTCGCGCTTCTTTAGGCTCGGACACGGGCGGCTCGATTCGCCAGCCGGCTTCGTTCTGCGGCGTTTTCGGCATCAAGCCGACTTACGGCAGAGTTTCGCGTTTCGGACTGGTCGCCTTCGGCTCGTCGCTCGACCAAATCGGCGTTTTCGGGCAGACGGCGAAGGACGTGGCGGAAGTTCTGGAAATTATCGCCGGACGCGACGCGCATGACGCGACGACGGCGGACGTTCCCGTGCCGAATTATTCAAACGAGCTTGAAAAAGACATCAAAGGCTTGAAAATCGGCGTTCCGCGCGCGCTATTCGGCGAAGGTTTGGACGACGAAGTAAGAGACTCGGTCGAGCAGGCAATCGAAAATTATCGCCATCTGGGCGCGGAAATCGTCGATGTCGAATTGCCGCTGGTCAAATACGGAATTGCGGTTTACTACATCATCGCCACGGCTGAGGCTTCGTCGAATCTGGCGCGTTTCGACGGCGTGCGCTACGGTTTCCGGGCGGAAGAAGCGGGCGGCTTGCGCGAGATGTATTTTAAAACGCGTGAGGAAGGCTTCGGCGCGGAAGTCAAACGCCGGATTATGCTCGGAACTTATGTTTTATCGAGCGGTTATTACGATGCTTATTACGCCAAAGCGCAAAAGGTGCGGACGCTTTTAAAACGCGATTTCCAAACCGCTTTTCAAAAATGCGACGCGATTATCACGCCGACTTCGCCGACGGTCGCCTTTAAAATCGGCGAAAAATCGGACGACCCGCTCGCGATGTATCTCAACGACGTCTACACGGTTTCGGCAAATCTGGCGGGCATTCCCGGCATCTCCGTCCCGTGCGGATTATCATCGGACGGCTTGCCGATTGGTCTGCAGCTTTTAGGCGACAACTGGTCGGAAAGTCTGCTGCTGAATCTTTCAAACGTTTACGAAAAATCTTTTCCGCTCAAGGCAAAACCGAAAATTTTCGCGGAATAAGAATTCAGCCGCGAAATAGAATTCAGCCGCCCAGAACACAGAGCAAAGAAAGAGATTTGAAATAATAAATTAACGCCGATTTTTATAGATGAAATCGGTGTAAATTTGTGGTTTCATTTTCTCAAAAATCTCCGTGTTCTGCGGTGGCTGAAAATCTTTACTCTTTGCTCGTGTCCATTCGCGGCTAAAAACTTTCAATCTTGGCTGATAAAATCAATATCCGCTACGTCGCCGCCCAAATCGACCGTGCGGCTCGGCACGGCGAAAGTGTATCTTTTGGAAGTTACGGAGACGTTATAACCGTAGCCGAGAGGCGCTTCCGTGAAAGTGTAATAGCCGAAATTGTTTGTCCGCGCCAGAATCGGAGCGGTCAAAGCCGTCCCGGACAATCTTACGGTGACGCCGTAAATTCCCTGCCCGCCGGCATTCGTCACGCGACCGATCAGTCTTGCCAGAGACGAGACATCACCGTCAAAGCGCGCCACGAATGAAAGACTGCTATTTGCGCCGGCGGCGACAATGCGCCCGAAACTGTCCAGCGTTAGGTCTTTGATAACTTCGATGCTGCTGCCTTGAATATCCGTTCTGACTATTCCGCCAATCCCGAAACCGGTGTCCAGAGAGCCGTCGCCGTTATAACGCACCAGCATCAAATCGCGCCGCGCTAACTGGTCGTAAGCCGAGCCGCCGATGATGATTTTTCCGTTGCTCTGAAGCGCAACCGCCTGCGTCGAACTGTCGCTTTCGACGAGCGTCGTCACTTTGCCGTCAGTGCCAAAGGTAGAATCCAGAGAGCCGTCGACATTAAACCGAGCCAGCGCCGTATTGAAACGATTTAAAGAACGGCTGTAATTGCCGGCGGCGATGATTTTTCCGTCCGGCTGCAAGGCGATGTCAGCGGCAGTGTCGGGAAAAGCGCCCCAGAGGACGACGGCGATGCCGTCTGTATCGAATGTTGTGTCGAGCGAGCCGCCGCTATTAAAACGCATCACTAGAAAATCATCGTTAATAAACGTACTTCCGTCGAAAGAAGCGAACTTTCCGGTATTGCCGACGACCGCAATTTTTCCGTCCGGCTGGACTTTTATCGCTCTTATTCCTTCGTAATCCGGCAGGCGGAGAATGACTTTGCCGTTTTTGTTGAACGTCGCGTCGAGCGAGCCGTCCGGGTTGCAGCGAACCAGCGCCGAATCAGAAAACGTGCCGGAGCCGCCGGTCGTGCCGCCGAGCACGATTTTGCCGTCGGGCTGAATGTCAACCGAATATGCCGTATCGGAAGCGGAGACGGAATTGGTGACATCAATCGTCGCTATTCCGTCGCCGTCAAAGCCGGTGTCGAGCGTGCCGTCCGCGTTGTAGCGCACGACGGCAAAATCATACAATCGAGAGTTGTTAACATAAGCCGAACCGGCGACGATTATCTTGCCGTCGGGCTGCACGGCAATCGAGCGGGCGATTGCCGTCGTGCCCTGTCCGACCGGCGTGACGACTCTGCCTGTTCCTCCGAAGCTCGTATCCAGCCGACCGTTCTGAAGGTAGCGGGCAACGGCAAAATGGCTTCTGGTGAAATCATCAGCGTAACCGGCGACGATAATTTTTCCGTCCGGTTGGGTGATGACGGCATTCGATTCCCCGCTGTCGCTGCCGAAATCGTTGCTCACCTTTCCGTCGCCGTCAAACGTTGTATCGAGCGTGCCGTCGGCGTTGTAGCGCGCCAGAATGGTGTCGTATTGACGCTGGTTATCCGTCCCGGCGGCGACTATTTTGCCGTCCGGCTGGATGGCGACCGAGTAAGCTACTTCGTGATTGTTGTCGAATTCGGTGAAAACCACGCCGCCCGTGCCGAAGCCGGAATCCAGCGTTCCGTTTGCGTTATAGCGCATAACGGTAAAGTTAAGAACGCTTGAAGAGAGATACGACGTGCCGACAGTAAC
>DASVRL010000366.1:0-4232 GCA_036388635.1 Pyrinomonadaceae bacterium | reverse complement strand
AATGATGAATTGAAGATTGACTTGTTTAACAGCTAATTTCCGTCATCTCGCAATACAAATTAGAACGCTATTACCTTCTACGATTTCCCTTGTTGTGTCGCTGAAATTTTAATTTCGCTCGCGCCGTCGCTTGCTTCGACGACGTAGATTTTCGGGGCGAAACCGAACTTGGTTTCGTATCCGCGCTTTACGGTTTCCTGAAACTCGCTGACCGCGCTTTTGCCGACTAAATTTACGGTGCAGCCGCCGAAACCGCCGCCCGTCATTCGAGCGCCGAAAACGCCGTTGAGGCTGCGCGCGGTTTCGACTAGAAAATCCAATTCGGGCGAGCTGACGGCGTAATCGTCGCGCAAACTGGCGTGCGATTCGTACATCAATTTTCCGAAAGAGTCGGCTCTGCCGAATTTCAGCATTTCCGCCGCTTGAGTTGTTCGTTTGATTTCGCTGATCACGTGCCGACAGCGGCTGCGAATTGTTTCGGGCAGCAGCGCTCGATATTTTTCAAAATCAACCGGACTAACGTCGCGCAAAGCGCGGACGCCCGGCATTTTCGTTCGCAGAATCTGCAATCCCTGTTCGCATTCCTCGCGGCGCGTGTTGTATTCGCCGGTCGCCAGATCGTGTTTGACGCCCGAATCGCAAACGACGATTTGCACGTCTTTAAAATTCAGCGGAATCGGTTTCGAGTCGAGCAGGCGGCAATCAATCAGCAGCGCGTGTCCGGCTCGCCCCAAAGCCGAGGTCAGTTGATCCATTATTCCGATTTTTGCGCCGACAAACTCGTGTTCGGCTTGCTGAGCGGCGCGCGCCAGCACAATGCGGTTAACTCCGATTTCGTTTAAAGTCAAAACGGTGAAACCGGCGGCAATTTCGAGCGCGGCGGACGAAGAAAGCCCCGCGCCAATCGGAACGGAAGACGAAAAGCAAATGTCCGCGCCGGTTGTCAATTTGGGAAATTTTGCTTTTAACAGCCGAATCGTGCCTTCGATGTAATCGAGCCACGTTCCGCGCAGCCGCTGCGGCTCATCGTTTAAATCGAATTCTTTCGCGTCGTTAACGTCAAGGGCATAAATCCTAAACAGCGAATCCCGACGCGCCGCAGCGGCTACAACGGCTTCACGGTCAATCGCCATCGGCAGCACGAAACCGTCATTGTAATCAACGTGTTCGCCGATCAGATTGACTCTGCCCGGCGCGCGAAAAACGCGCGGTTCACGATTGTAAGTTTCCCGGAATGTCGAGCGTAGCTGTTCGAGGTTAATCATTAGAATTTAGAATTTAGAACTTGGAATTTATTTTTCTATATTCTCCATTCTACATTCTCAATTTTAGAACGCAATACGGCGGCTTTTTCTTCCGGCAGAGTATCGTTGATAAACATCCCGGCTCCGGCTTCGCTGCCGGCGAGAAATTTTAGCTTCGAGGCGGTTCTCAGCGGCGGATAAAATTCGATGTGAAAATCGTAAAAATCGTAGTTTTCGCCGTCCGAAGGTCGCCCGTGCATCACCATTATGTAAGGAAAGCTGCGGTCGAATAATTTATCGAACGCCGAAATCGTCTGCTTGAAAACTGCCGCCAAATCTTTTAGCTCGTCGTTGGAAAAATCCGTCAACGCTTCGGCGTGCCGGTTCGGATAAATGTGAGTTTCATACGGATAGCGGGCGAAAAAGGGAATCAGCGCAGTGAAATTTTTGTTTTCCGTCACGATTCTTTTTCCCGTTTTTCGTTCTTCTTCCAAAATGCTCGCAATCAGATTTTTGCCGTTTTTCTCTCGAAAATCGCGGCACATTTTCAATTCCTGCAAAACGCGCGGCGGGACAAACGGGTAAGCGTAAATCTGTCCGTGCGGATGATGCAGCGTGACGCCGACTTCGACGCCTTTGTTCTCGAAAATAAAAACGTATTGGACGAAATCGTTGGCGGACAAATCGGCAAAACGGTCGCGCCAGACTTGAAACAGCTTGTAAATTTGCTCGACCGGCTGATCGGCAAGAGTCGAATTATGTTCGGGCGTGTAAACGACGACCTCGCAGACGCCTTCCGAAGGTTTTACGGGATAAAGCTCTGTGCCTTCGATTGCAGGCGCGGGCGGGTTTGGACTGAGCGAAGGAAATTTATTTTCAAAAGCGACAATATCGTAATCCGGCGCGGGAATTTCCGTCGGAAAACCGCCCGGTTTGGTCGGACACAACGGACAGTAATCGGGCGGCGGGAAAAATGTACGGTCCTGGCGATGAGTCGCAGTCGCAACCCATTCGCCCATTAACGGATGCCAACGCAGTTCGGACATTTAATATTGTTTGAACCGCCGAGACGCCGAGAAGAAAAGAAGTTTTCAAGATTATTTCTTTTTTGTTTTTGATTTCTCTCTCGGCGTCTCAGCGTCTCGGCGGTTCAATTCATCTTTATTCTCTGCACCGAAAGTGTAAAAAATGATATGCCGCCGTCCGTCTTCCATCGGTGCGCGACGTTTGTTCATTTTTTCGAGTTCGCTTTCCACAAAAATATTTTGCCACAAAAAATACGAAGTCCACAGAGTTTTTATTTTTCTCTGTGGACTTCGTATTTTCCGCTGCTCGAAATTTAGCTGGTCGAGACAGTTTTGCCGTTCGAATGCCCGTTTTTGCCATTGGCGGCAATCAAGCTCGAAGGAACGACGAGCTTTTTGTCCATCGTAACAACGGTCGCTTCCGAGCGTTTCTTGCCGATGATTTTGCCGTACTGCGTCAAAGCCTGCGCGACGATTTGATCCATATTGTAATAACGGTAAGTCGCCAGTCGTCCGACAAAATGCACGTCGGGCATCGCATCGGCGAGAGCTTTGTATTTCGCGTAAAGATCAGCGTTTTCCTTGCGCGGTACCGGATAATACGGATCGCCCTCGGCGCGCGGATATTCGTAAACGATGCTCGTTTTGCGGTGTTCCTGTCCGGTCAGAGCTTTAAACTCGGTGATACGGGTGTAAAGATGCTCGTTCGGGAAATTGACGACCGGCGCTTCCTGATATTTTTCGACATCGTGCGTTTCGTGTTTGAAATACAACGAGCGATACGGCAGTTTTCCGTAACGATAATCGAAATATTCGTCAACCGGACCCGTATAAACCATTTCCTTAAACGGAATGTCTTTGACGATTTCGCGGTAATCGCAGTTGAGCATCACTTTGATGTTCGGCGAGTCGAGCATATTTTCAAACATCCGCGTATAACCGTGCAGCGGCATCGCTTGATAAGTATCCGTAAAATAACGGTCGTCGCGATTGGTTCTGGTCGGCACGCGCGAAGTCACCGATGCGTCAAGCTCGGAAGGGTCTAAACCCCACTGTTTACGCGTATAATTGCGGAAAAACTTTTCATACAATTCGCGCCCGACTGTGCCGACGACGACATCTTCAGAAGTTTTAACCTGATCAACTTTTTCTCTAACTTTTTCAAAAAATTGCTCGACTTCAAAGCTCGTTAAATTCAATCCGTAAAGTTTGTTAATTGTGTCCAAATTAATCGGAATCGGAACAAGCTGCCCGTCAACGTTTGCCAAAACACGGTGCTGATAAGAACGCCAATCGGTAAAACGCGAAAGATATTCAAAAACTTCGCTCGAATTGGTATGAAAAATGTGCGGACCGTATTTATGAACCAGAATTCCGGCGTCATTATAATGATCGTAAGCGTTGCCGGCGATGTGCGGTCGTTTGTCGCAAATCAAAATCTTTTTTCCTGAGCCATTTGCCAATCTTTCCGCCAACACACTGCCGGCGAAACCTGCCCCCACAATTAAATAATCAAACATTTATTTCTTCTCCCCGTTTTTTATAATTTAAAAGATTATATCACTTTTTAAAGCTAAGCACCGTTCGATAACGAACTTACGAAATCCGCCCGTGCGAAGGCGTCACTTTTTCGGTCAAATGTTCAGTCGCGTCATGACTTGCCGCTGCCGCCGAATGAGCCGCGCGGTCATGCATTCGGCGGGAATCAATGATCTCTTCAATCAGTTCAGCCATTTGCCGCTGCGTTTTATCCCATGAGCTTTTCGATAAAAATTCGTCAACCTTTGGTAGTCGCTCTTCGCGCGCTTCTTTCAGCGCTTCTTCGCACGATTGCACGAAACCCTC
This sequence comes from Pyrinomonadaceae bacterium, assembly GCA_036388635.1. Classification (GTDB taxonomy): domain Bacteria; phylum Acidobacteriota; class Blastocatellia; order Pyrinomonadales; family Pyrinomonadaceae; genus JALZHR01. The sequence continues at coordinate 118 of DASVRL010000366.1, read as the reverse complement.
GGGCGTGTCTGCGATGTGAACGAACCCCATTTCGCCGTAAGGTCGCACCACGTCTTTAATCGGAGTGGAAACCACCGGCAATCCCGCCGCCAGATATTCGGGCGTTTTCGTCGGGCTG
>DASVRL010000365.1:0-40603 GCA_036388635.1 Pyrinomonadaceae bacterium | reverse complement strand
GTGGCAGACGTCGGCGGACGCGGGCTGGATATTTGTGACCAGCGCGCCGCAGAGCGGCAACGGGACGGCGAGTTTTACCGTCCAGCCGAACACGGGCTCGACGGGGCGCAGCGCGACCATCACCATCGGCGCGCACACCGTAACTATTAATCAGGCGGGAGCCGGCGGCGCGCGTTTCGATTTTGACGGCGACCGGCGCGCCGACATCTCGGTCTTTCGACAAGGCAACTGGTATCTTTTGCAAAGCAGTTCGGGATTCAGCGCCGCGCAGTTCGGTCTGTCCACCGATAGAATCACACCCGCCGATTACGACGGCGACCGCAAAACCGACATCAGTGTGTTTCGCGGCGGCGACTGGTATATCCTGCAAAGCTCGAACAATCAGTTTCGCGCCGTGCAGTTCGGTCAGACGGGCGATAAACCGGTGGCGGCTGATTACAACGGCGACGGGCGCAGCGAATTGGCGGTGTATCGCAATGGAGATTGGTACACGCTGGATTTGACGAATAACCAAAACACCAGTATCCAATTCGGCAATGCTTCGGATAAACCGGTGGTGGCAGACTATGACGGCGACGGGCGCGCCGACCCGGCAGTCTATCGCGACGGTGTGTGGTATCTGCTGCGTTCGAGCGCCGGCTTTACCAGCGTGCAGTTCGGCATCGCTTCGGATAAACCGGTGGCGGCTGATTACGACGGCGACGGGCGTGCCGACCAGGCGGTGTATCGCGGCGGCAACTGGTATATCAATCGCAGCGCGGACGGACAGTTTTCCGCCGCGCAGTTCGGATTGCCGGACGACATTCCGGTACCCGCCGATTACGACGGCGACGGGAAAACGGATGTGGCGGTGTATCGCGGCGGCAACTGGTATATTCTGGGCACGCAAAGCGGTTTTAGCGCCACGCAATTCGGTTTGGCAAATGACGTGCCCATCCCAGCGGCGTTTCTCTACTGATTTTCGAAAATTGATTTCGATGATTTTTCATCGCGTTGAAACTCTGGTTGTAATTATCGGATGTTGCCGGAATATTTTGCCGGACGGATAGTAAAACTTTACGAATATTTTGGGCATAGCTTAGAAAATATCCCTTTTCGGCTTTTCGTTTTCCGTTAATTATCCGTTTTCCCTTCGGGCTTTGAATCTTCTTTCGGCTTTTCGGTTTTGTTGCCCGCCGGCTGCTTCTCGACGTCGTTTAAAGAAACGCCGAAGACTTTCGGATTTTCGACAAATTCGGCGAGCTTTTCCGGGCTGAACGTGGCGCGGATAATGGCGGCTTGTTCTTTATCAATGGTGACGAGCGTTATCCGCACGTTTTTGCCTTCCTCGCGCATATACATATAAGCCTGCTGACCTTCGCGCGAGCGGACGCGGAGAATCGAACTCCAGTCACCGCTGAAAGAATTTCGCATTGCCGACTGCATTTCCTCGTCGAGCGTTTGGCGCGAAAATTTCACGTTTTCAAAAACCGTGATGCTGAAGCTTTTGACGCCCGCCGGACGCACGACGCTGACGGCGAACCGCGCCAGCCAGAGAAGCGGAATTTTGACCTTTTTGGCTTGATATTTCGTTTTCAAATGTCTGACTATCTGCTTGTATTCGTTACCTTTCGCGTTTGCCGCCGGAACGGTGAAGAAAGTGAAGACCAGCAGCACGAAGGCGAGCGTCAGTAGTATCTTTTTTCCAATAAACATCATCTTCACTCCTTTTTAGTTTTTGGGTTTTTCCTGATTTTCTCCGCGTTCGATGTCGATTTTCGGAATGTTTAATCTGCCGCTCATTTCCGTCAGCAAGTCGATGTCGATCGGACCGATGACGTTGATCAGCGCGATGCTTTTCGATTCGGAAACGACGACCGCCACGCCGCTCATCACGTCGCCGGTAAACATCGTGTAAATGTCGATTTTTTGATTGTTCCTTTTGCTGCGGACATTGACCAGGCGTTCCCAGCCCGGCGTTTGCAGCTGCGCGCGGATTTCTTCGACGTCGGCGATATTGTATTCGTTCTCGTTCGCAAAATTGAAAACTCTGACGTAGATGCCTCTTAAACCGTTGATTGCCTGCCCGACTTTCTTGGCGTTCGGGTCGGTCGATTTGTTCAAAACGCGTTTCGCCAAATCCAGCAGCTTGCCTTCGATATTGACCTCGACGACGTCAATCGCCCGGTCTTCGAGCCGGTTCAGTTTTTCAAAACTCAGGCGCGCGTCCTGCGCATTTCCGGCGGTAATCGCCGCCAGCACAAAAAGCACCGGCAAAATAAATTTTAATGAATGATTGGTTAATGATTTCATAATGACTCTCCTCGTAAATAAATTATTGTCCGTTTCCGATGACGGCGTTTTTTTCTTCCGTTCCTTCGACTTTGTCTTTCACTAATTTGAATTTCGAACTCGTAATCGAAAGCGCGAGCATCAACTGGTCGTAAGCGTATTGTTCCTCTTTCGTCAGCCGGACATCCGGCTTTGTCGCCCTGACGTTTCGCGCTTTCGTTTCCTTTCGTGAAATTTTTACCGGAACTATCCTGCGAATCGCGGCGATCTTTCGCGCAGAAAATTGTTTCGGATTTTCGACGTTTTCAACCGGTAAAACATCGGGGTCGCCAACCGGCGTTTCCGGCGGCGGCTCGGCAATTTCAGGCTTAGCTGTTTGCGTTAAGTCAGCTGGAACTTCCGCATTGTTTTTCAAAACCTGAAGCCAGACGCCGAGAGCGATTATGCCGAAGACCAGGCAGGCTGCCGCCGCGAGAGCAAACGAAAAAATCTTGCGCGGCGCCGCCGCAGGCTCTTCTTTTCTGAAAGGCAAAACTTTCGCGGGCAGCTCGGGCGGCGCGGTTTCTTTATAACGAAACACTTGCAGCGCATTTTCCAGCCGCTCGATGTCGGGGTCTTCGCCCGTTTTGTCCCAGAGATAATCTTCTTTCATCATTTACTCCACGACACCCAGCTTCCGGCGCAAAAGCTTCATTCCTCGGTGCAGATTCACGCGCACGGATTCGGGAGTCAATCCGGTCTGTTCGGCAATTTCAGGTCCCGTCATTTGTTCGACCAGACGCAAAACCAGAGTTTCTTTATAGGCGTCGGGCAAAGTCTGAATAGCCGCTAAAATCTCGCGCGCTTGCGTTTGCGGCGCGTCCGAGTGGGCTAATTCTTCGGACAATTCTTCGGTCGGCTTTTCGCGGCGATAAAACTCGTTTGAATAATTGCGGGCAATCATCGCGAGCCACGGACCGACGGCGTTGTAATCGCGAAGCGTGTGCAGATTTTTATAAGCCGAAAGAAAAACGTTTTGAGCGATATCGTCGGCTTCGTCGCGCGGGACGCGCGCCAGAACGATGCCGTGAACCAGCGGCGCGAACATCCGGTAAAGCTCGCCGAACGCCTCGCGGTCGCCGCCGCAGGCGCGCTCGACCAGCCGCGCTTCGGCTTTCGGCTTCGCCGCCGCCGTCACGGTCGCGGTCGAAACCGCATCCTCAGCCGCCGTTGCCGTCGCCTCGCTAGTCGCAAAAAAAAGTAAATTGCCGGTCATTTCGCTCTCAGACATTTATCTAAAGTTGGTTGAGCCAGATCGAGCGATGAAAAGAATAAATGAATATGAAAAGTTTATAAAACCTGCTCATCGCTCGACCTGCGGCGGCTTTTAATATCCTGCCGATTATATAGACGAGTCAAGAGCGAAAAATGTTAACAAAGGATTTTGAGAAAAAAGATTAGCCGCGCGCCGACGAACGCGAAAAGACACGAAACAGGAATTAAGAAAATTCGGGCGCGAATAAACCGACCTGCCGCTTTTTTATCAATTCCAAATCGTTTGACAAAACATATCAGACATCGATTTGGAATTGATAATTTACAATTTATAATTTTTCCTTTCCTTATTTTTGTGAAGTCTTTAAGCGGCGCGGAAAAAGCCTGACGCGATAAAATTCTTTCTCCATTCTTTCCACACCTCGTTCAATTTTCCGGCGTCGAAGCCATAATTATTTATAAAATATTCTTTTGCCTGCGCGATTGATTCGCCTTTTGTCAATCTTTCGAGAAAATAATACTGCGCCGGTTTCAGCTCCGCCAAAGCGAGCCGGTAATTGTTTCGCGTCACGGCGCAAAAAGTTTCTTCCTCGAAAGGCAGCTCCGGCTCTTTTTTCTGCGTGACGTCCAGATAATATCTGGAAACCGGATGTCGATGACGAAAAAGATGAAACAGAGGCGCGGGTTTTAACGCTTCGTCCGGCGCCGATTCGTTTGCCGATTTGAATTCTTCTTCCGAATACGCGTCGAAAATCACCGATAATTCATATTCGAAACGCGCCAGCTCGATTATAAAATCTATCCATTCTTCCTTTTCCCGTTCGGCGGCGTCGGGTCGGGTCCGCTCGAGAAAATCGGGAAATTTTTTGCCGAGATTGTTTAAGGTGTAGCTGCCGGACGGCGACGCGTCCAGATACTGGTCGGCGAACATTTGAAATAATTCTTCGCCGAGAGCAAAGGCGAGCGCGCTGAACTGGTTTTTCATACATTCGCGCAGGCGGGCGGTATAGCTCTGCCGGTAGATATTCAAATGCCGCGCCGCCGTCAGGCGGCTCGATTCATTGATAAAATCTTCCGGTTTCAAGGGCGGCGCCTGAGCATCCGGCTCGGCGACGAGCGCCGACTGCATCCAGTTTTGGATCTCGGCGAGAGTAGATTGTTTATCCGTAAACATTATTCGTGATCGATACTTAAAAAGATTCGATTTGCCGGTTGAATTCGTATTGCACGTCCGTGACCAGAAAATCGAGCGGGTTCGAAACGACGGCTTCGTGATATTCCGTCTGTTTCCCTTTTTCCGGTTCGGCGGCAAAGGCATTCATAAAATCTTTCGCCTTTAATAATTCGCCGTGATAGTCTTCAAAATCCGGGATATTGCTGTCCCATTCCAGCAGAGTCGCCGCGCCGCCCGTCAGTCGCCACGCCAGGGCGAAAAGCTCCCAGACATCGCGCGTCACCTTTGCGTCGTGCGTGTCGATAATATAATCGCCGCAATGACGATGCCCGGCGACGTGCATCTGGACGATGCGGTCGTGCGGCAATTGTTGAATATAATATACCGGGTCGAAATCGTTATTGAATCCCGAAACGTAAACGTTGTTGACGTCGAGCAGCAAGCCGCAGCCGGTTTCTTCGGTCATCCGGCGCAGAAAATCCCATTCGGAGACGGTCGATTGCTTGAAGGTCAGATAAGTGCTCGGATTTTCAAAAATGACGGGGCGTTCCAGAAAATCCTGCACTTGATTAATCCTTTGGCAGACGTGTTTTAGAGATTCTTCCGTCAGCGGCAGCGGCAACAAATCGTGCGTGTTCAGACCATTGATGCCCGTCCAGCATAAATGGTCGCTGATCCACAAAGGCTTGATTTCCGCCGCCAGATTTTTCAGCTTTTTCAGGTATTCCAAGTTTAACGCGTCGAGGCTTCCGATAGAAAGCGAAACCCCGTGCATAATCACGGGGTAGCGTTCGGCAATCTGGCGCAGCACCCGGCGCGGTCTGCCGCCGGAATCCATAAAATTTTCCGAAATCACCTCAAACCAATCGACCGCCGGATTATTTTCCAGAATATAATTAAAGTGTTTGCTTCTTAAGCCCAAGCCGAGTCCGGGATTGGGCGTTTGTCCGAGGCAATTCTGCAAAACTTCTTTATTCATCGGCTGAGTTTTTCTTGTCGACGCTGCATTTATTCACGTCGACGCTGCACTTATTTACATCGACGCTGTGTTTGTGGACATCGTCGATGCTGCATTTATTCGCGTCTTTATTCACGTCGACGCTGCACTTATTCGCCTCGCTCGCCGCAGAGCCGCAGAGGTGCGGCTGGCTGTTTTGGCAAAGCTCTTTGGCGTCTTCGGCGGGATTATTAAACCCGAAAGTGCAGTATTTATCGCCGCTGTTGCCGCAGGAATCGTAGCTGCCCAGAATTTGTGTCAGCCAGGCTTGCGGCGGTCCGCATTGATAGGGCGAGTCGCCGAAATTGCGGTTGGCTTTCTGCATTCTTTCTTCAAATAATCGGCGCGCCAGCACCCAGACGCTTTTTCCCTTATTCTCGCCTTGCGTGCTGTAGCGTTCCGCCTGCACGGGAACGGCGCAGCTGCCCTGCCACGCGCAATCGTTCGCGCCGGGAAAATTTTGTTCTTCGCCGTCGCCGTATAAACCGCAGCCGCCCTGCCCGCGGCAATTGTTCAAAGTGTGACAGGTGTGCGCCTGCGCCGTCGCGCAGTAACCGGTTCCCGCGCAGTCGTTGGTGCCGTAACGGTCGTGACCTTTGCAGGCGTTTAAGCCCATACAGATGTGCAGCTCCAGAGGCGGCGCGGTCACTGTAGTCGTACCGGATGTCGGGGTCGGCGCGGGCGCGGGTGTCGAACAACCGCCGCCGCCGCAGAGATTTTCTATTGTTGGAAGCTCTTTATTGTCCATAGTGGTAATTTTTCGATGTCGGATAATCAATTCGAATTGATGACGAATAGGCGAATTTTAACGCCTTAGTTAAGCGGAACGTCCGGCAGATCCTGAAATCTTTGCGCCAGATAGGAAATGTTCGGATACAACTTGACGGCGTTGTTGTAAAGCTGGAGCAGTTGGGCTTTCGGGCTGGTCATCAGACCGAAAGGATAATTCTCGAAGGTCGCCGCCGCCTGAAACGTTTTGCCGTTCATATTGTAGGTCAGTTTATTGATGTCGCCGCACAGTGAATTCAGGATGAAAATCATCGACTTGTGAATGCCGAACATAAATATCTCGTACTGCGTGTCGCCTTCGTTTTTATAACAGGCTTCGGTCATCACGAACAGGTAGCTGGAAACGCCGCTGATAAGCGCCGAAACCGCCTGTATCGTCGCGTTCGGATATTTCGCCGTCGTCGGATTGGTCGGCACGTTCATCACGAAATAACTGCTGATGTCGGTTTCCAAGCCGTAAGCTTTGAATTGCGTCGATAAGGCGTTGTATTCGCAGTATATCTCGGCAAATTTTTCAAAGTGCGAAAGCTCGCCCTTGTCCTTATCGTCGAAATCCTCGTCGGTCGGCTGCGCGCAGTTAACCGAGCCGTCCGGGTTTAAAGGAGTCGCGTCCGGATTGCCTTCGCCCTGGATGACAATCTGGTCGATAGCCTGACAGGCGGAAGCTCTGTCCGTCACATAAATCAAATCGCCGGAATCGTCGGCGTCGACGTAGCGCGCTTTATGCTCTTTGTCGTAATAAACCGTGTCGATATTGTTCGTGGCGTAATAATGACGACCCGGAACCAGCTGCGGCAGCTCGGAATGATATTCGAGGTCGTTGTCATTAATACATTTTTTAATCATGTCATAAAACTGACCGATGGTTTTGTACGGAATGGCGGCTAACTGCATCGCTTTTTCGGGCAGCGGCTGCGGGCTTTCGATTTTCAGAAAAGTCATCAGCTGGTCCAGCGAAAACGGCGCGAGATTAATATCGAAAGCCGGCTCGTGACCGGGCAGGCACGCCGGGTAAACCGAGGGCGACCTGCCCGTAAGCGCCGGCGGCTCGCCTATCAGAGCCTGTTTCAGATTCGACGAGAGCGCCATATGGAGCATCTCTTCCATCACGACGCTCATAATGGTCGCGCCGGCTTTATTGGCGTAAACCATAACCTGCGCCGAGAGGTCTAAAGCGACCTTGTTGGCGTCCGCCAGCGGCATTCCTCCGGCGGTCAAATCCCTGACCAGCGCGCCGCTAATCGCGTTCTGATTAGGCGAGCGGTTCAGCGAATAATACGTGTAAAGATAAACGGGAATCGTAGCGATTTCGATTTCGATCGCCTGCTGGATGGCTTCGCCGAGATTTTCCGGCGTGACTTCCGCGGCAGCGGTAAAAAATGGGGCTGTTTGCATATAGTTTTGGCTTTGTTTTAGAAAAAAAATCTGTCGGAGATTAATTAAATCTGTCGGGAATTGTTGCTTTTTGAAATTACAGTGATTTTTCCCGACGCGTCATAGACACTTCAGACTCAGGTTATTATCTGCTTTTTTATTTCACCGACGGGGCATTCCGGTAAAGCTGTATGTCAGCCGGTTGATAGAAACTATCACAGCTTAATTTTAACTGTCAATATTTTTTTTAATTTGGTAGTGTCCGGTAATGAATGTTTTCATTTCCTCGTCGGGATTTAACTGTAAATTCAGCCTTGAATCTCTGAAATCTCCGGACTTTCAGAAGTAAAAACGTGAACGATGCAATGAGCCGTGCGCAAAACGAAATGTTTTACGTCATCGCCCAAAATTTCATTAATTTGCAGTATTTCGGCTAATCTTGAATCTATACATTGAGTCAAATGATTGTCATCAAGATATTTGTTGCCAAGGGCAGCCTCAATAACTTCCTGCAGCACAAAATAATCACCGACATTTTTAAACTCGACGCTATATCGAAGTTTATAATTCGGGACTAACTGTTGTTTATTTAATTTTAAAGGAACCACCCGACAATATAAGTTTTCTTCCTCACAAAGCCGCTCTAAATAAAGTTCCTGATACTGGTCTAAAATCGTCTTCATTATCTTAATTTAGCGACCTCAAAGGTTTCTGGTTTTCAGTTATTGAGTTTACACCGAAATTAATCTCAAAAAGGGTCGTTTTTGAGACGGATTATAACACTGTTTGTTGTCCTATAAACGGGTGTTTTTGAGACTGGTTACCTCTACAAAAGTGGAGTCCTATTTTACATTAAGGAAGAGCCGAAAAATTCAGCTCATTGGACTCCTGATTCGCCGTAAAACTCTGCGGCGCGAAGGCGAATTGTTTTTGCCTGACTTCTACTGTGTAACTCCTATCCAATATCAGCTCGTCAAAAATGTAATACCCGAATGCATTGGTCAGAGCGGTTTGTACGGTGCCGTTCGTCGCGTCGGTCGCCGTGACTCTTGCGCCGGAAATCGGGCGACCGCCCGCATCGGTTACTCTGCCGCTCAGGTAGACGGGAATTCCGGTCGGCAGATACGCCAGTCCGGGCACGTTCCCGAAGCCGTTCGTGTCTTGTGGCTGCACGTTATTTAAAGTGATGCCGCCGGTATCCCTGAAAAAGTTAAAAGTCGAAATTCTATTACCGCCGCCGAAGACAAAATTTCCCGCCTGATTAAAAACCAGCGCGCGGACATTACTTCCCCCGGTCGTCGAATCCGCAACCAGCATTAAAGTCGTGCCGCCGCCCGTTCCGTTAATCCGCACGGAAAACACGCGATCACCACCGCTCACGGCGGCAATAAATCTTTCGTTCGGATGCAGAACGGTAGTAATAATTGTCTGGTTGGCGATAGGCGACTGGTGAACGAATGCAGGAACGCCCTGATTCGTGGTAAAAACGCGTCCGATGGGCGGGGATGCGCTGCCGAAAAACCCGAAAATTCTGCCCTGCGAATCGGTCAGCGCGCCTGCGCCGGGAGACGGGCTGAAAGGCGAGCCAAACATTTCGGTCACAAAACCCGTCGTTTGGTTGACATTGAATCCGCGAAAAAAAGTTCCGCCGCCGGCAATCTGGTAAAAATAATTTCCGTCGCGGCTGAAAACCGTGTTGCTGGCGATTTCATTACTTACGTTAAACGGAAGAGTTTGCGAAAGAGTTGCCGAAGTCTGAGTAATCGCATAAATACGTGTCGTTGAGTTTTGGAGTTCGTTGACGGCGAGCAGCGAACCCGAAGGATTCAGCTGCACCGAGTTATAGACGCCGGCGGGAAGCTGAATCGGCGAAAAAGGCAGAGCCGCGAGCGCGCCGGTCGCTGGGTTAATGGAATAGGCGTTAACTCTGTCAGACCCGTCGGAGATAACGTATAAACGGTTATTTACCGGGTCGATATTCAGTAAATCGGTTTTGAAAGAAGAGTTGCTGCCCGTGCCGCTGGCGACGACCGGAAAGCCGCCGAGCAGCCTCAGCGCGCCGGTTCTTTCGTTGACCGAATAGCCGTAGATGCTGTTGCCCGTTTGATTATAAACGTAAAGAAAACCGGCACGCGCCGTTTGCGAGAAAATTAACACAATCAGGAGAAGACAAAAGCTGAATCGAACAAAATTCTTGAGTAATACTGCCTGTAAAATTTGTTTCATAGCATTTTATGCCTCCTGTCTCAAAAAGGGTCGTTTTTGAGATAACTCTTAGTATAGCACCGCAAAATTAGGACACTACCTTTGATTTGGGAAGAATCTTATCAATAAGTAAGCTCATTTGCGCAAAATATTTGCCCGTATGCCGGAAATACACGCACATATTCAGAAAATACACGCGCATATTCGGGAAATTTAAGCTCATATGCGGAAAATATACGCACATATTTTGCGCATATCTGCTCGTTTACGGGAAATATACGTGTATATTTTCCGAATATGCGCGCGTTTGCGGCGAATATTTGCTCGTTGGCGCCGCTTATTTGCTCGTTGGCGGAAAATATTTGCTTGTTTGTACGGCGGGCGAGCGCGTATGAATCGAACTTTTCTCTAATGCTGCCGACGGCGGATTCTCCGTCGCACGATATGATTTCGCTTATTTCGCCGTTGCCTTTGAAACTGCTCTGCCCGCTGTGTTAAATAGTTACTAGTATTCTCATTATTTTAAAGGTCGCTGAAAATCAAAAATATGAACAAATTTTATCTTTCGACACTTGTCCTTCCCGCTTTAATTTTCGCTTTTGCCCTCGCCGCTCCGGCGCAACAGCAGGGCAATACGATTTCTTTAACCGCCGCCGATTACGCGCGGGCGGAAAAATTTATGGGCTACAACACCGGGCAGATGGTCGACCGCGGCAGCGTGCGTCCGAACTGGCTGCCCGGCGAGCGTTTCTGGTATCGCGTTTTGACCGCGCAGGGCAGCGAATTCGTCCTCGTCAATCCGGCAAACGGAACGCGCCAGCCGGCTTTCGACCACGCCCGGCTGGCGGCGGCGCTTTCGACGGCGGCGAGCGCCAAATATGAAGCCGCGCGTCTGCCGTTTACGCAGTTTACATTTTCGCCCGACGGAAAAACGATTTCACTGACCGCCGCCAGAAGAAGCTGGAAATGCGATATTCAAGCCTATACCTGCGCGCCCGAGACCGCGACCGCGACCGGCGACGCCGCTTCCAATAGAAATAACGGAATCACATCGCCTGACAGCAAGCGCATCGCATTTATCCGCGACTGGAATTTATGGGTTCGCGATGTCGCCACCGGTCGGGAAACGCAGCTCACGACCGACGGCGTGAAAGATTTCGGCTACGCGACCGACAACGCCGGCTGGAGAAAAAGCGACCGCCCCGTACTGCTCTGGTCGCCCGATTCGAGAAAAATCGCGACTTACCTGCAAGACCAGCGATTTGTCAGCGATATGTATCTGGTTTCGACCAATGTCGGCGCGCCGAAGCTTCAGGCGTGGAAATATCCGCTGCCGACCGACAAGGAAATCATTATGATTCACCGCGTGATTATCGAAGTCGATACGCCGAAGGTGATTCGGCTCGATATGCGCGGCGACCCGCGACGCGGAACGCTCTGCGACGATATTTCCTGCGGCGAAAACGGTTTCGACGATGTCGAATGGAGCGCGGACGCCGGTAAACTCGCCTTTGTTTCGACCTCGCGCGACCACAAGCAGGCAAAACTCCGCGTTGCCGACGCCGCCAGCGGCGAAATTCAGGAAATTTTCGAAGAAATTTCGCCGACGCAGTACGAATCCGGTCAGGGCAGCATCAACTGGCGCTACCTGCCCGCGTCGAACGAAATCATCTGGTATTCCGAACGCGACGGCTGGGGACATCTCTATCTTTACAACCTGACGACCGGAAAGCTTAAAAATCAAATAACCAAAGGCGATTATGTCGTGACGCAGATGCTTAAAGTCGACGAGCAAAACCGGACGATTTATTTTCTCGCGGGCGGGCGCGAGCGCGGGCGCAACCCGTATTTCAGTCACTTTTATAAAGTCGGCTTTGACGGAAAAAATCTTCAACTTCTGACGCCGGAAGACGGCAATCATTCGGTCGCGCTGTCGCCTTCGGGACGCTATTTCGTCGACAGCTATTCGAAACAGGACGCGCCGCCGGCTATCGTCCTGCGCGATTGGGAAGGCAGGCTGGTTACAAATCTTGAAAAAGCCGACATTTCGCGCCTGACGGCGACGGGCTGGAAACCGCCGACGCCGATTGTCGTCAAAGCGCGCGACAATCAGACGGACCTTTACGGCGTAATGTATACGCCGTCGAATCTCGACCGAAACAGAAAATATCCCGTTATCAATTACATTTATCCGGGTCCGCAGGGCGGCAGCGTCGCCACCTGGTCTTTCGCCCACGCCGTCGGCGACCATCAAGCGCTCGCCGAATTGGGCTTCGTCGTCGTCGTGATTGAAGGCACGTGCAACCCTTTGCGCTCAAAGAAATTTCACGACGCCTGTTACGGAAATATGGCTGACAACACGCTGCCCGACCAGATAACCGGAATGCAGCAGCTCGCCCAGAAATATCCGTATATCGACCTGAGCCGCGTCGGCATCTGGGGGCATTCCGGCGGCGGTTATGCGACGGCGGCAGCGATGTTTCGCTATCCGGAATTCTTCAAAGTCGGCATTTCCGAATCGGGCAATCACGATAATCGCAACTACGAGGACGATTGGGGCGAAAGATACATCGGATTACTGACGCCGGGCGCGGACGGCAAATCGAATTACGAAACGCAGGCGAACCAAATTTACGCCAAAAATCTGAAAGGAAAACTGCTGCTCGCGCACGGAATGATGGACGACAACGTGCCGCCTTATAACACTCTGCTGGTGGTCGACGCGCTGATTAAGGCAAATAAGGATTTCGATTTGATAATGTTTCCGCACGCGCGGCACGGTTACGGCGACGCCAGCCTGTATATGACGCGCCGCCGCTGGGATTACTTCGTGCGCCATCTGATGAATGCCAATCCGCCGCCGGAATACGAGCTGAAATCGCAGAACGACCCGCGCAATACTCTGCCGTAAACGAAACGATGAAGGCGAAACGATGAACGATGAATTGCCGATTAAATGCGGCGAAGTCATCGTTTATCGTTTCGCCTTACGCGTTATTTTCCAAGCGTTTGAAACATTGCCGGAGTTTAAGAAAATCGACGGGCGCTAAAAAAAATCCGAACTGCTCGCAGCTTGTCGATTCTAAATTATGATTTACCGCCGCGTTTTCTTCGAGCCGGGATTTGCCGGGCTGCATTATCAAAGTTGAAATCTTTGTTCAGCTCGCTTTTTTCAGTTCCGTTATTATGCCGTCGGCGATAAAAAAGACTTGTTTGACGGTTTTTCCATCAAAAATTAATTCGATTTGCCGGTCGATGCTTTCGGTATAAAACAGTTTGGTTTTCGATTCGGGTTTTAATTCTTTCGCGTCGCCGTTTTTGGTGACTCTGTATAATTTGCCGTTTCTGTTTTCGACGGCAAAAGCGAAATTGCCATTCAGTTCGTAGGTTCCGACAAATTTATTTAATTCCTCTTCGGCGAGCTTGATTTCTTTGTGTTCGGACGGCAGCACGACTTTCTGTTCAAAAAGAATTGCCGCGATGGCGTTGGTCAAGCCTTTTTCGCCCTCGTTATTGGACAAGACGACGATTGTGCGGTCGGCGTTCTGGAAATGCTGGAGAGAGTTCCAGTAGCCGAGCGTGCCGCCGTAGTGAAAAACCTTGGTATCGCCGTAGATTGATTTGACGGCTAACCCGTAGCCGTAGGCATCGGAGCCGTCAACGTTGGCTTTGACGTGCGGGCTTTTCATTTCCTCGAAAATTTTCCGGCTCAGAATCTTTCCCGTCTTTAAGCTTTCCTGCCATTTGAGCAAATCCGGCGCGGTCGAATAAACATTTCCCGCGCCGACCATCCCGGCGATGGGAATCGCTTTTTTCCATTGCGGGATGTCTTCGGGCAGAGAAAACTGTTCCTTTTCCGCGTCAAAGATATAATTCGAGGTTTGATTCGGAAGCGTAACGTAACCGTTTTCGAGATTGCGCAGCTGAGTCTGTTTCATTCCGGCGGGCGCGAAAATGTTTTTCGCCATAAAATCTCGAAACTTTTGCCCGCTGACTTTTTCGACAATCGAAGCCAGCAGCGAGTAGTTGGTATTGCAGTATTTAAAACCCTCGCCGGGTTTGAAAGCCGCCGGCGGCTGGTGTTTTATCAAAAGCGCAATCATATCTTTGTTCGCGGCGGGCTGGTCCGAATCCCAATATTTATAGAGCAGCTCGTTTTGTTCGGGCAGTCCGGAAGTGTGCGTCAGCATTTGCCTGAGAGTGATTCCTTGGTACGGAATTTCGGGAAAATATTTCGACAAGGAATCGTCGAGACTCAATAAACCTCGCTCGCGGCAGAGCAAAACGGCGGCGGCGGTAAACTGCTTGCTGATCGAGGCGATATTAAACACGCTGCGGTCGTTCAGGCGCCGGCGCGTTTTAAAATCAGCGAAGCCGAATGATTTTTTGTAAACGATGCGCCCTTTTTCGGCGACCAAAACGTTGCCGTTAAAATTATGATATTTGTGTTTTGCCGTCACAAAAGCGTCGATTAAGGCGATTTTGGATTTCTGCGCGAACGCGGCTGTTTGTACCAGCAGGAGAGCGACGACCGGGAAAATAACGCTTTTTGTTAGAATAAAACGCATGCCAATCCTCCTGTAACGTAACCTGAGGACAGCATAGCGCGTGTCGATTAAAAATAAATTGTATGAATTTAGCGCGCAAAACCGCTTTACAGCCTGGCGTAGGAGTTTGGCAAAAATCCGGTCAGATGCTTAAACGTGCGCGTGAAATGGCTCTGGTCGTAAAAGCCGCATTCGTAAGCTATCTCGGTCAGCGAGCGCGACGAATTTTTAATCATTCGGAGAGATTTTTCAATTTTTAATCTGCGCATATACTCGCCGAACGTGCAGGAAAAATATTTTGGAAAAAACCTGGAGATCGTTACCGGATGAACGCCCGCCGCCCGGGACAAATCTTTGAGCGTGAGCGGCTCGTTCCATTTATCGTTCATCAGCTCGCAGATAATCCCGACCCATCCGGGCGGCTCCTTTTCGAGTTCGCGCGCGGCGCAAATCAGGTCAAGCAGCAGCATTTTTATCGAAGAGCCGGAAAAATCGTCCGCCGCCAGCAATTCCTTATACACTTTGAGCATAATCAGCTTGGCGTTCGGATTTTTAAGGATGGACGTGTTGACGGCTGATTCGGTAACCCGATTTTCGCGCAGAAAGGCGGATTCGATTTCCAGATTGACGTTTTGCGCCGGAAACAATTTGCTCAGAGATTGATGCGGTTCTCCGGCGTGAAAAAACATAATCTCTCCCGGCAGTCTTTCAAACTCCGAGGATTTACGTTTTTCCAATCCGCCGCCGCGCAGGATAAAGCTCAGATGCGAATTCTCGTGATAATGCATCACGCCCGTGCCGTCGCCCGGATAGTAAGAAGTAGCACCGGCAAGAATGCCCTCGGCTTGCGACAAATCGAGCACTTTGCCTAAATACGCGCCTTTTTCCAATATCAGCATATATGTTCGATACTTCCCTTCTGGAGATATGCCGGTTCGAGACACCGAATAACAAGAGTTTCGCTCAGCTGGTGACGCTTTAGTTTAAGATTAAACTTCTCAAACTAAAAACACCGCCCGCGTCGAATTCCTGACATTTTTCTTTTATCCGGCAATTACTTGCGAGTTACTTTGTCGAGATTTCTGGTCGTCTGTTCGGTGACGGCGGGCGCGGCGATGTTTTTAGCGTCAGCGGGCGGCAG
The DNA here is from genome assembly GCA_036388635.1 of Pyrinomonadaceae bacterium. Classification (GTDB taxonomy): domain Bacteria; phylum Acidobacteriota; class Blastocatellia; order Pyrinomonadales; family Pyrinomonadaceae; genus JALZHR01. The sequence continues at coordinate 24,851 of DASVRL010000365.1, read as the reverse complement.
ATACTTTCCGACAACAGCTTCGCGCGGTGGCAGCGCGGTATCGGCATTTATTTCTGAATCCGCTTCTGTCGCAGCTTTTTTTCTGTCGCTCAATTTGCGTTTATGCATCACGCCGATAAACAGACTCAGAAATTGCCAGAGCGCAAACAAGCCGAGAAAAAAATAAACGAGATAAATTATCGTCGGCGCCGCCTCGCCCGTTCTCGCATAACGCCCGTCGAAATAACCGAACAGGAAAAACAGCAGAAAAATGCTGGAGATTAGAGTCAGGACGTCGAAGACAAGGCTAATATTGACCCGCTTATCCGGCGTGTTCGCGCCCAGAATTCTGTTTATGAGAGAAGCGTTGCCGGAAAAATCCGTCAAAAATTCGCCGCAATTCCGGCAGTAAGTATCGGGCGCGTTTTCGCCCTTTCCGCAATTCGGACAATACATTAAAAAATCTCCTCGCTAAATCCTTAGAAGGCTCGACTATTAAAATTGAGTTAATATTTTCGTTTCCGTCATCCGCTTTTTCCGCCCGCCGGCAGGAAAAGCATCGCCGCTGCCGGCGGCGGACGCAAAGCATCGACGTCATATTTTTACCTCTTCAAATTCTTAGCGTTTAAGGCAACTCTAAAAACCTACGATGGTTTTCCGTACATAGTTCCAAATATAAAAAACGCGAGATTATGCATTGAGATAATAGCGGAAAAGCGCGTCTTAGAAAAATTAAAATAAATCTTTAATTGCGAGCTTTGACGAAGAAATTGAAGCTCGAACCGAAGCAGGTTTCGGACGATCCATTTTTCCGCGCTGAAATGGGTGTCGTAAATAAAAGCGCGCAAAGTATAAAATTCGAGCAGCGAGAAGAATTTTTCGAAAACATTTTGTTAAATCTCGATTCAAATTTCGGTTTCGAGCAGAAAACATCGCAGAACGGTTAAATCGTCTTTAATCAGATAATCCAGCGCTCCGGCTTCGAGCGCGGCGGCGCGGGTTTCCGAATCGTCGTGTTCGGAAAGCATCACGACGCGCGATTCGGGAAAGGCGTTTTTCAGCAGGCGCGTGGCGGTAATGCCTCCGACGCGCGCCATCTGTACGTCCATCACGACCCACGCCGGCTTCCAATCGCTGTAAGCCGTTATCACTTCATCTCCGTCCGAGCATTCGCAGACGTCAGCCACGTCGCTGAGAAAAATTCTCAGCAAACGGCGCATTTTCGGATTGTCTTCGACGATTAAAATTCTCATCTCGCGTTTGTTTCTCTATTCATTTTTCAAAAAGCTACGCGCAGCCCGGTTGTCCGGTCACACTGCCGCTTTGCGGCGTCAGGCGCTTTTGCGCGCATTGCGAGCCGAGCAGGTTTCTTAAAATCGCTTCCGTCACAGCGTGCGCCGGTTTGCCCGCCAGATTGTCCAGTTCCAGCGGGTCGCCCGAAAGATTATACATTTCGAATTCTTCCGGCTGAGGCTGATATTTCGTGCGTTTCGTGTAGGCGACGAGCGTTTCGCCCGGCAAATCGGGCTGCGGCGGAACGGGTTTCAAAACGACGTCTTTCACGTTCAGCGTGCCGGGCACGCCCGGATTCGACCAGAATTGCGGGTTGTCGAAATAGCGCGTGTATTTCCATAAATGAGCGTCGACGCGCGTGATGACGCATTCGATGTGATTCGGCTGAACGACCGAATCGTAAGCGATGCCGACAAAATTCTGCTGGTTGTCGCCGCGGCTCGGGTCGTCGTCGGTCATAAAATAGACGGGCGCTTCGATTGCCGCGGGCGGCGCTTGTCCTTCAATCAGCGGCGCGAGATTTCTGCCGACGAACGGGCGCGCTTCCGTGTGCGACTGCGCCAGCGCCTGACGCAGCGATTCGGCGTCCAAACCGGCTAAACCGAGCAAGGTCGGAACGATGTCTACGTGGCTCGTCGGAATCGTCTGCGCGGCGGGCTGCGCGAATAAAACCGGATTGGAAACAATCAAAGGCACGCGCAGTGCTTCATCATAAGTTTGATACCATTTCTGGTGCATTCCGCCGTGCGCGCCGAGCAGTTCGCCGTGGTCGGAAGTGAAAACGACAATCGTGTTCTGGAAAAATCTGGTCAGCCGCAAAGCCGTGTAGACGCGTTCGAGCTGCATATCGACATTCCAGTGCAGTTGATAATAAAGCCGGAAAAATTCCGGCGTCATCAAAGTCGGCTGGAAAAATTCGCTGTAGCTGTCGCGATAGCTTTTCTGGCAGCTCGGTTTGAGCAATAGATTTTCGCCTTTCGACGACGCGAACATTTCCTCGTCGAACAAATCTTCGGGCACGCGCTTATTCACCGAAAAATCATACAATCCCGCCAGCTCGCCGAGCCTGGAGACGAAGCCGTACATCGCGATGTCGTGCGGGTTGACGAATGAAGCGACCGTCAGCCACGGCTGATTGCTCGGATTCGCGTCGAGCTGCTGAAGCAATTCTATCGTCTGGTCGGCAAACGCTTCGTCTCGGCTTTTTTTGCCGCCGCCCGCCGACGAGCCGCTGTTGAGCGGCGCGCTACCGTGCGGTTCGGGTCCGATCCAGCCCGAAAAACCGTATTCTTCCAGCCGCCCGGCGTTTATATAAAGCTGTTCACGGGCTGCGTCGCGGTTGCCGCCGGAATCGTAGCTGGCAAGCGAATTCGTCGTGCCGGGAATCTCGATGTCGGCGTGCGAGATGTGCCATTTTCCCTTCCAGAACGTGCGATAACCGGCGGCGCGAAAATAATCGCCGACGGTCGGCACCGTATTTGGGTCGAGCCAGAAAATATCGTCGTCATTGGCGGATTTCGCTGCGCCGTCCGTGTTCGTCACGCCGTGCAGCGACGGGTAATGCCCGGTGTAAAAAGAAGTCCGGCTCGGCGCGCACGCCGTCGAAGCCGTGTAATGACGGTGAAATTCCATCCCGTGAAGGCGCAGCATTTCCTGCGTTCTCAGGTATTGGCGGCGGAAAAATTGCAGGCTGGCGGATTCGTAGACGGTCGGGTAGCGCTGCTCGTCAACCATTAAAATCAGGATATTCGGCTGATTAAGCGCCGCGTTGTTCGTTTCAAAAAGAAAGTTTTTGGTAAATTCCTTGGCATTTGCCGCGCTGCCGCTTACGCCGGCGGCGGCTGCTGTCGCTAAGAAGCCGGTTTTCAAAAAATCGCGGCGGCTCGGTTTCGACGAATTTTTTTCTGACATTATGGCAACTCCTTTTAATCTGCGATTGGTTGACAGGACAGGCGGTCAATCCCGGATTTATCTTGAGAACTAATATTGCGCTGAAAAAAAGGAGTTTTGAATAGAGTGAAACGCACTTTTTGCCTGTGTGATTTCACACAAATTTATGTGTGCTGACGCACAATTTTAACTGATAACTGATAACTGACAGTTTTCCTTTCACTATCAGCTATCAGTTATCAGTTCTCACTTACTTCAGATTTGCGATTTGTTTTCGACGGCAAATTTAAGAAGCGAGTGACTGCCTTTGAGGTCGAGTTTTTGCGAGATGTTGGTGCGGTGATTATCGACCGTGCGCGAGTGGACGCAGAGAATATCGGCGATTTCCTTGCTCGTTTTGTAATCGGCGATGAGCTTTAAAATGCGGCGCTCGGTCGGCGTCAGATTTTCGAGCGCGGGCATCTGCCGGTTTAATTCGGCGGCGCGCCGGCTGCGATTCAGCAAAAAGGCGGAAAGCTGCGGGCTGATATAAGGCTGCCCGGAAAGGACGGTTTTCAGACAGGAAATAATATCGGTCACGGCGCTGTCTTTTAAAATATAGCCGCTGATGCCCAAATCCATCGCGGCGTTAAACATTTCCTCGTCTTTATGCATCGTCAGAAAAACAATCGACGCTTTCGAGCGCGTCGCCTGCAACCGGCGAACGACGTCGAAACCGTTCATCTCCGGCATATTAACGTCTAAAACCGCCAAATCGGGCTGGTGATTTTCGATCGCCCGAAGCGCGTCTCCGCCGTCGGCGGCTTCGGCGACGATGGTTAAAGAAGGCTCGGATTCGATAATCATCCGCAGCCCGCGCCGGAAAACCGGGTGGTCGTCGGCAATGATAATCGTCGCGTTTTGTTTCATAAACTGATATTTATCTGAATTATCGTGCCTTTTTCCGGCGCCGATTGAATCTGCGCCGCGCCGTTAATCATTTGCGCGCGCTCTTCGATTCCGGTCAGCCCGAGACCTCGCTTGCCGTTTAAGCTTTCCGGCACAAAACCTTTGCCGTTGTCTTCGATTAGAAGCGCGACCGAATTCGTCTCGCGCTTAATCGTCACCTTTGCTTCGGTCGCCGCCGAATGCCGGATGATATTATTCCCGCATTCCTGCACGATGCGAAATAAGTTTATCTCGTTTTCCGGCGCGAAGCAGTCGTCGATATTGTCTATCTGCCAGCTCAGCTCGATTTCGGTCGTCGCTTTTAAACGCGTCAGCATTCCTTCGACGGCGCGCGTCAGACCGATTTCGTCAATCTGATACGGACGCAGATTATAAGCAATGCGGCGCACTTCTTCAATGGTTTGCGAAGCCGTGTCGGAAATTTCTTCGAGCAGTTTCGCGTCATTCGTTTCAGCGCGGTTTCGCTGCAGAGACAGCAGCGCCCAGTTTTTGATGACGAGCAGATTTTGCCCCAAGCCGTCGTGCAGCTCGCCCGCAATCCGTTTTCGCTCCTGTTCCTGCGCGGCAATCAGATTGCGGGCGAAAACCGTCTGCGCGACGCGCTCGCGCTCCAGCTTAACCAGGCGCTGCCGGAATATAAAATAAATCAATCCGGCAGCAACGAAAACCGCCAGCGAAACGAACCACCACGTTCGCCAGAACGGCGGATGAACGGTCAGCCCGAGCCCGGCGCCCGCTTCATTCCAGACGCCGCTGTTGTTTGCCGCCATCACCCGAAAAACGTATTCACCGGCGGGCAGATGCGAATAATAAGCCGTCCGCCGCGTTCCGGCTTCAATCCAGTCGGCGTCCAAGCCTTCGAGTTTATAACGAAATCTGACCTGTTCGGGTTTGACAAAGCTCAAGCCCGTATAGGCAATCTCAAGATTCGATTGATTCGGGGAAATCTGTATATTTTCGTCTAATTCGATTGCTTTCTGGTCGACGGTCACGCTTTCTATAACCACTGGCGGCGGCAGCGGATTTGTCTGGACGATAGACGGATTGACAATCGCCGCGCCTTCCTGCGTCGGAAACCATAGACGACCGTCGCGCGCGCGCACGCCGGAAGGCTGGCGTCCGCCGTTGCATTCGGTATTCAGAAGCCCGTCGCGCTTTCCGAAAGCCTCAGACGTGACCGCCTGAATTTTTCCGTCGGCGAAATCTTCAAGCTCGCGCTTCGGCACGCGGTAAATGCCCTGATTGCTGCTCATCCAGAAATACCCCGCGCCGTCCGGCAAAATCTGAAACACGCCGTCGCTGAACAAGCCGTTTCGAGTCGTGTAGGCGGTAAATTTTCCGTTATGAAAACGGTTCAAGCCGCCGTCGTAGGTGCCGAGCCACAAACTGCCGTCCGCGTCTTCGTAAAGCGCGCGCACGCGGTCGCTCGACAGCCCGTCGCGCATCGTGAAATTTTTAAATGTCCCGTTTTGCCGCAGGCTCAGACCGCCGTAAGTCGCCAGCCATAAACGCCCTTCCCTATCTTCCAGAATCACTTTTATATCGTTGCTCGGCAAGCCCTGCGCGGTTGTAAAAATCTCGAATTTGTCGCCCGACCATTTCACCAAACCCGCCGACGTGCCGAACCAAATCGCTCCGGTGCGGTCCTGATGAATCGTCCAGACGGTGTAGCTTCCGCCCGGCAAAACGAATTTATCGCGAAAATCCGTAAATTTCCCGTTCCGCAAAAATCCGACGCCGCCCGAAGTGCCGAGCCACAAGCGTCCTTCAGAGTCTTCGGCAATCGCCGTGACATCGTTGTAAACGCCGTCCTTTTCAAACGTGAAACGAGCGAATTCATCGTCTTTAATTCGCGTTACGCCGCCCGCGCCCACCCAAATCGCGCCGTCTTTGGCTTCGTAAATCGGATAAACGCCGTTGCCCGCCAAACCGTTCCCGGTCGTCAAAACGCTGATGGCGCGATGACTTAAGCGATTCAAGCCGCCGAGCGACGTTCCGAACCACAAATTCCCTTCGCGGTCTTCATAAAAGGAAATCAGATTTTTGTCCGAAAGCCCGTCTTCCGTGCCGTAACGCTCAAAACGATTGTTTTCGAGCTTCAGCAAACCGTCGTCCGTTCCGACCCAGAGATTGCCGTCGCCGCCGTCTTCGCCCATAAAAAAAACGGACACGTCGGCGGGCAAACCGTTTTCGACGCCGAATGCCGCGGTTTCGCCGTTTCTGACGGCGAGTATTTGCCCGAATTGACCGGCAATCCAAACCGCGCCCGCTTTATCTTCGTAGCAAATCGGAACGTAGTCGGTTTTAAACGGCGAAGCGGTCAGCCTGACTTCGTCGACCGCGCCGTTTCTCAAGCGGCGCAAGCCGTTTTCGTCGAGCAGCCACAAACCGCCGCCCTGCGCCTGGCAGGTTCGGGTATCGTTTGAAATGTTAACCGGAAGTTTGGAAAAGCGCTCGCCGTCAAACCTGGCAATTCCCGGCGCGGTGGTGACGAGAAGCGCGCCGTCGGCATCGGTCGCAAAAGCGTGCGGCGAGTTTGCCGGCAGTCCTTCGCGCTCGGTAAAAGTGCGAAATTTGCCGTTCCGGTAGCGCATCACGCCGAATTCTTCGCTGCCGATCCAGAGCGCCGAGTCCGGCGTTTCGTGAAGCAGCCGGAAACGATTATTATTAAATCCTTCGGTGTTTCCGACGGTAAAGATTTTGAATTTGACGCCGTCAAAACGAACCAGACCGTCCAGCGTCGCCAGCCACAAATAACCGTCGCGCGTTTGCCGAATCGCGCCGACCGTGTTTTGCGGCAAACCGTTATTCGTATCCCATTTATCGAAATAATATTGCGCCGGCGCCGGAATCGAGATATACAGCGCAAGGACTACGCCGCAGGCAAATCGGTAAAGTTTTTTAACCGGAATGCCGATATTTATGCTTAAAATTTTCATTTAGCGCGATAAATAGCCAAAGATTAAGTTGTGCAATTATAACAAGCCTGTCAAATTTTTATACCGGCGGTTTCGACGTCGCTGGCAGCACGGCTGCATTTATTTTAATGACAATTATTTAAGTCGGTTCGGCGGACGAGCGCGTAAAAATCTTGTCCGGAAATTTACTTGCCTCTTTCCAGCATTTCCTTTCCCAAATCGAGCGTTTCCGCCAAAACGTTCTTCCAGACCTCGATGCCTTTATCTCCGTTGGTAAAAACTATCAACCCGCGTTTTGACTTCGGCAGCAGGACGACCAGCGTCTGCACGCCCGGGTCGCTGCCCGTATGAATCAGGGCATATTCGCCGCCCGCCAGGTCTTTCATAATCATCCAGCCCAAGCCGAACGACAAATCTTTGCCGCCGGAAAATGCCGCCTGCGGTCTAATCATATCGTCGAATATTTTTCGGGAAAGCCCCGCTCCTTTCATCGCCTCAACGGCGAATTTTCCGTAATCTTCGACGGTCGTCAGCAGCAAATCGGCGGCGTTGGCGTTTTTGTTTTTAAATATGTCATACGCTTTGCCCTGCGCGTTATGCGCGACGGCAAAGCGCGATTCGTCCATTTTTTCATCCCAGAAATAACGCGTATCTTTCATCGCATACGGCTCGAACAGAAATTCACGCGATAATTCGTCCAGCGATTTTTTGAATTTTATTTCCAGCGCGCGTCTTAGATATTCGAGTCCTTCGCCCGAATAATTTGTTTTTGTGCCCGGCTCGAAATTGAATTCCAGTTTTTTCGACTCGCTCATCGAGCGCCAGTTGGCGAATCCGGTCTGGTGAGTCAAAACGTGACGCGTGGTTAATTTTTTATGTCTCGGGTCATTTGCCACTTCGGGGTCAATCCAATATTGATAAAGCGGCTCGTCCAAATGCCATTTGCCTTGACTGACCAATTTCAAAGTCAGCATTCCGACAACCGGCTTGGTCAAGGAAGCGACTTGAAAAATCGCGTCCGGCGGCGCGGGAACGCCCTTTTTAAGCTCGCCGAAAACCTTCACTTGTTTGAGTTTTCCGTTTTCGATAATCCCGATTCCGAGCGCCGGAACATTATTTTCCCTGAGCCACGACGGAATCTTTTCTTCAAACTCAAGTTTTGCGGGCGAGTATTTTTTGATTTGAGCATTAACGCCGCCGAGAAACGCGAAAAAAATTAAACCGAGCAGACACCATCGGTTGATAAAAACACTTGTTTTTACGGCGTTTGAATTATTGATTGGATTTTTCATTGCCTGTAAATTTTCCCGGTTCGGTAAATTTTATCTGCATTGCTGCGCCCGCCGTTTTTCTCGAAATCCCGTTTGCGTTTTGCCGGTAAATTTCGATAGCCATCTGCGCGGCGACAAAAGGATTTACGGCGTCGCCGTTTTGAAGTTCCTTTATTTTGCCAGCCAGACGGAAAAAATTCCCGCGTGAGGCGAGAAATACATCGGCTTTGATTTTCTTCGAGCGGCGAAAAGTATGTTGATAATGTTCGTCGATGTTCCACCAGGTCGATTCAAAAACGCAGGTTTTATTTTTGAGAGTTAACGCGCAGTACTTTACCGGAGTGAATCAGGTTTACCAGTTCCGCGGCGAGATTCGGCTGGAGTTTTTTCAGCGCATTTAATTCTTTAAAGGCGGCTTCTTTATTTTTCATTGCCAGATGCAAAACGCCGAGATTAAAGCGCGCCGCCGCGTAGTCGGGATGCGCGCCGATTAATTTATCGTATTGCGCTTTCGCTTCGTCGAAGCGTTTCAGATAGTAAAGCGTCACGGCAAAATTATTGCGCGCCTCCAAATCATCCGGCTCGACGACGAGCGCCTGTCGATAGGATTCGAGCGCGTCTTCGTGCCGTTTCAGATTGTTGTAGGCAAATCCCATTTCACAATAAAGGCGAGCATTTCCGGGCTGAAGGCGCGCGGCTTGCCGAAAAGCCGAAACGGCTTCTTCGTAACGGCTCGCGCCGAGATAAACGTTTCCGAGCAGATTGTAGGCGAGCAGATAATCGGGCGCGAATTTAATCGCCCGCCGCAAATTTTCGATGGCGGAATCGGTCTCTCCCAAACGGTCGGAGAGATTTCCCAGATTGTAATAAGCGACGGCGTAATCCGGTTTGAGCCTGACCGCCTCGCGCAGCGACGCGGCTGCCTCGCCCTCTCGTTTAAGATTGAAATAAGCGGTTCCGAGCGCGTTGTGCGCTTCCGCGTAATCGGGCTTTAATTTGACGGCGGCGGCGAATTGCTCGGCGGCATCGCTGTTTTTTCCTTCTTTTAGGAATTTAATTCCCGTCTTGAAAAAGTCAGCCGCTTTTCGGGAAACGTCGCCGGTCGCCGGTTTAAATAAATCCTGCGCGTTGACCGGAAAGGTCGCCGAAAGCCAGAAAATCGTCGTCAACAGGAAAAATACCCGAAAGACTTGAACCTTGCAGGGAAAAATTCGTTTCATAAGTAAAACTCCGCGAAATTTTTTTAAAATTCTTGCGCGCGAGTCCAAAGCGTTGTAAATTGATTTTCAATTGCGAGTTAAAAATCAAATCAACCGAACTCCCGCGCATCTAAAACATAGACGAGCCGCGAGCCGGAAGTCCTGTCAAACCCTGAAAAAGGTTCTGACAAACTCTGAAACGGCGGCTCAAAAGGCTCGGAAATAAAGGTGAAATGACAGAATCAATCAAGTCATATGAATTTGGCGAATTTCGCCTGGATTTGGAGAGAAATCTGTTGCTCCATCGTGACGAGATTGTTCCGCTCACGCATAAAGCGCTGGAAACGCTCGCCGTGCTGGTCGCCAATAACGGGCGAATTGTTGATAAGGACGAGATAATCGAGCAGGTCTGGCAGAATACTTTTGTCGAAGAAGGAAGCCTGACGCGAAATATCTCGACTTTGCGAAAAGTGCTCGGCGAAGAACCCGGAAACAATCGCTATATCGAAACGATTCCGCGGCGCGGCTACCGGTTTGTGGCTAAAGTAAAAGACGTCTCCGGCGGCAACGGAAACGCGAAAAAAGACCCGGCTTACGGGTTTGCCGAAATCAAAACGGAATACGAAAATGAAGCGATTCGTCCGAGCGAAGAGATTTCCGCGTATAACGCCGAACTTAAAAGCGATTCGCCTGAAACCGAACCCTTCGCGCGGAAAAACGAAACTCAAATCAAGCCGCCATTTTGGACGCTGCAAAAAAGATTTATATTTCTATTGCTGCTGCTCGGTCTTTTCGCCGCCGTTATTCCCGCAATTGCTTACCTGGTCGTGCCGAACTGGTCAAAACCGAATCAGAACCAGAGCGGCGCCGCTTTAAAAACCGAGCGGGAATTAGGCTTTACCAAGCTGACCAATATCGGAAAAGCAATGCAGGCGGCTATTTCGGCGGACGGGAAATATGTGGTTTACGTGGCTGACGACATCGGCAAACAGTCTTTATGGGTCAGGCAGGTAGAAACCGGCAGCGAGGTGCAAATCGCCGATTCGGCGGAGGTCACGTATCAAGGGCTGGCGTTTTCGCCCGACAGCAATTTTATTTATTTTAATCTGTGGGACAGAAAAAGCGTCGGCGCAATTTACCGGATTCCGGCGCTCGGCGGCGTTTCAAAAAAAATAATCAACGATTGTATGGCGACGCTCGGACTCTCGCCGGACGGCAGGAAAATCGCGTTCGTGCGCGGTTACGCCGTAGAAAATGAGCAGGCTTTAATCGTCGCGGATATCGACAGCGGCTCCGAGCAGATTGTTTCTCGAGGCGCTGCCGGAATGGCGTATCCGGCGTGGTCGCCGGACGGAAACAAAATAGTCTTTGCGCTCTGGGTTTCTCCGCCGCAGGAACAAACCTATGTCAGCGTTCGCGAATTTTCGTTTGAAAGCGGTCGGGAAAAAGAACTCACCAGCCGAAAATGGCTCGGCATCGGCGGTTTGGTCTGGCTGCGCGACGGAAACGATTTGATTATTAACGGCTCCGAAGAAGCTCAACAGCCGTTTCAACTCTGGAAATTAAATTATCTGACCGGCGCGGCGCAGAAGATAACCAACGACTCGAACGGTTTTTACGCGGCTTGCAGCATTACCGCCGACGCCGGCTCGTTGGTTGCTTTGCAGTCCGACGCCTACGTCAATGTCTGGACGGCGCCAACCGCCGACCTCGGCAAAGCCGTCAAGATAACCTCCGGCAAATACGAAGGCGTTTTTCTCAGCTGGACGCCGGATAACCGGATTGTTTACGGCTCAAGGTCGAACGGCAATCTCGACACCTGGATTATGGAGCAGGACGGCAGCAATAAAAAGCAGCTGACGAACGATAAAGAAGTCGAGGTTTCGCCGAGCGTTTCCGGCGACGGCGCTTACATTCTTTTCGGCAGCAATCGCAACGGAACTTTTCACGTCTGGCGGATGGGAATCGACGGCAAAAATCTAAAACAGCTGACGGACGAAAGCGGCGGCTGGGGTCCGGTCGCCTCGCCCGCCGGCAATTGGTTTGTTTATTTTTCGACGAAAGCCGGTAAAGAAAATCTCTGGAAGATGTCGCTTGACGGCAGCAGCAGCAGCAAACCCGTTCGATTGACGACGCTGAGTTCTTATAATCCGGCAATCTCGCCGGACGGTAAAATGCTCGCCTTTTCGGTCTGGAACGAAAATGCCGAACCGCAGCGTTTCGAGCACGAAATCATCTCGTTGGAAACCGGTCGCCGGATTCGTTCGTTTGAGCTGCCCTCGACGGCGTTTCGTTTCAGCGGAAATATGCTTTTGCGCTGGATGCCGGACGGCAGCGGCTTAACCTTTATCAACAATCAAAACGGAACGTCGAATATTAGTTTTCTGCCGCTGGACGGCGGGCAGACCGTCCAGCTCACCAATTTTAACGACAGTCAGATTTTCGGCTTTGACTGGTCGCGCGACGGGCGGCAGATAGTTATGACGCGCGGCGTTTTGCTTAACGACGTGGTCTTAATCAGAAATCTTCAAAATCTTCAGCATTAATCATTCTAAAATGCTTTTATGCCGATACTAAACGGCTTTTTTGAAAACCTTGCCGTTCTTCATCACAAAGGCGACTTTTTTGAGCGTTTGAATATTATCCAGCGGATTCTCGGGCGTGGCGATAATGTCGGCTCTCAAACCCGCCTTGATGGCTCCGCGCCGGCTTTCGACGCCGAGCAGCCGAGCCGCGTCCGTCGTCATATAGCGGAGCAGGTCTTTATTGGCGACTTTCGCCTCGACAAAACTGTCGATAATGGAAAGCGACTGCTCTCCGCGAGTTTCGCCTTCGACCGTAAAGAACGCGTCCGAGCCGAAAACCATCGGCACGCCGATTTTATAGGCGCGTTTTAAGCGTTCGACGTAGCCTTGATGAGCCTTTTCGGCATCTGCCGCCGGCAAGCCCAAATGCTCGAACAGCTTTGCCGTAAACTCCGTGCCGACCAGCACGACATTGTTTCGTTTGGCTATCTGCAATGTCTCGTCCGACATATTCATCCCGTGTTCGATTGAGGCGACGCCCGCTTCAGCGGCATTCCGCGTGCCGCGCTCAGTCCAGGCGTGCGCGGCGACTTTTAAACCGGCGTTTGCTGCTTCTTCAATGATAAATTTGATGTCGTCGACCGAATAAATATATCTCTGGTCGTCGACGACGATTTTGATGACGCGCGCGCCGTAATGAACGTTTTCGCGGATGGCTTTCCGGAGTTCGTCTTTTGTATCGGCAAAAAAATATTCGGGTTCGGAAAGCCCGCGCCGTTCGGGTTGAATCTGGTATTGCCCGCCGAAAGGCGCGATAATTCGACCGGAAGCAATCATCGTCGGACCCGGCACGATGCCTCTATCGAGCGCAAACATTAAAGATATATCCGCGTAGTTGCCGTTATTTCCGACATCGCGAATCGTCGTAAAACCGGATTCCAGCATTGTCCGAGCATTGGCGACGCCCTCGATGGCGCGATAAGCGGTCGGAGTCGAAAGAGTGTAAAAAAGCTGGTCTTTGCCCGGCGCGACGTTCAGACACATATGCGAATGCGCGTCGAAAAGTCCGGGCAGAACCGTATATTTTGAAAGGTCGATGACGCTTGCGCCCGCCGGAATCGCGACGTTAGCGCCGACGGCTTTAATCGTATTGTCTTCGACGAGAATCGTTTGATTGACGGCGGTCGTGCCGGTTTCGGGATTAACCAGCTTTCCGGCTTTGATCGCCGTAATTTCCGCGCGCGCCGACGTTATACAGAGAAACAGCAGCAGCACCAAACCGGCGCAATAGTTGAAGATATTTTTCTTAAATTTCATATATTTACCGCTCACTTTTATTTCGATTCTCAAGAGAATAAATCCTTATAATTTCATCGCCTTTACACTGCCTTTGGGATTTGCAATCGTCAACGACCTGACTTTTCCGCTGTTGTCCATCTCGAATCTGACGCGCAGAGACGCGCCGAGCGTGATGTGGAAGGTGACAAATTCTTCGAGCGATTGCCGACGAAACGGCGGAAGAAAAGATAATTGCCGCCCGGGCTTTGGCTTTTGTCGCTCGTACAAGTCGCCGTCCCACCAGTGCCAGCGGTAAGAAACGACGCCGCGCTCAAATTTTAATTCCGCGTAGGTCGTCGCCTGATGCGTTCCTTTATTGCGGATTTCGGGCACGGTGACCATTCTTTCTATTTCCAGAAAGCGCCCGAACTGCTTTTCGAGCTTCTCGCCTTCAAATGTGATTTCCTTTTCCGCTTCCTGCCGTTTCCCGTTTTTATAATCGGCGAGTCCTTTTTCTATCTGTTCGTGATATTTTGCGTAATCCGGCGCGGGCGTTTCGGAAATCGGCGGAATCAGCCGATCGGCAGCGGCTTGCGAGCGCGGAGCGAGGCGCAGAGAATTTCCGTCCGCGCTGACGATAAATTCCTCGCCCGCCGCAGTTTTATAAACTCCCGCGTAAGCTTTGAGCGAATTCGCGTCGGTTTCGATAAACCACGGCGGCAGCGTGTATTCTTTACCGAAAACGATTCGTTCAATCGCCGCCTCGCGTCCCGGTATAACCAATACGTCGCGCAGCGGAAAGCCGTTGAGCGAATTATTCGTGAAAAAAATTATCGTCACGTCTTCCTCAACGTAGCGTTGAAACATGGCGCTGAATTCGGGAACTAAACCGCTCGCCCAGATGATATTCGTGCCGCGCGGCGATTTATGCACGCGCCAGCCGTAAGCGTAATCAAAACCGCCGCCGCTCGGAACTCTCGCCCCGAACATCTTTTCCTTTGATTTGGCGGAAAGAATTTTTTCGCCGCGCAGAGCCATCTCCCATTTATAAAGGTCTGTCGTGCTGGACAAAACGCCGCCCGCACCGAGCGAACCCCAATGGCGTTTATAGCTTGCGCGCTCTATTTCAATCGTGCCGTTAAAACCGCGCGCTATTTGTCGCGGATTCCATTTTCCGATTTCCGTATTAAACGCAGTATTCGTCAGTCCCGCCGGAGCGAAAAGATGCTCTCTGACAAAGCTTTCATAAGATTGTCCGGAAACTTTTTCGATGACGGCGGCGACCAGCGAATAGCTCGGATTGGAATATCCGGCGCGAGTGCCAATCGGATATTTGAGCGGAGCTTTGAGTATTTCGCGGACAAACGTGTCGCGGTCTTTGAAATAATAATCTTCGGGATTTTTATAATAATCGACTCCGGGCTGTGAAAATTCGTTCGGAAAACCGGCGGAGTGCGTCATCAGATGATGCAGCGTGATTGATTTTTTATCTTCGGGAACATTGTCGAAATATTTATCGATTGAATCCTCGACGCGCAGCTTTCCCATCTGTTCGAGCTTCATAATCGCCGCCGCCGTAAACTGTTTGTTCAGCGACGCGCCTTCAAAAAGCGTCGTCGGCGTCACCGGAATCGAGCGCTCGCGGTCGGCTAACCCGTAACCTTTGGAAAGAACGATTTGCCCGTTTTTGGCGACCAGCAGCGAGCCGGAGAAACCGTAAGCTTCCAGCCTTTTGAGATATTGGTCGAGCGCCTGACCGAGACTGCCGCGAACGATAATCGAATCGTCTACGGTCGATTTACCGGATTGAACGTTGATTTTTCCGGCAACAGCGCCTTGAGCGAAGACGCTTGCGATTGTCAGACAAAAACTTAGTGCCGTAAATATAACTGCCTGTAGCTTTTTCCTTTTCATATTTTTTAAAACAAAATGAAATTTGCGAATAAAGAACGATAGTCTTTATTCGCATTTTAGAATTGCTGCGGGCGGCGCGTCTTACGAAAAACCAAGATTTTTTATCTTCGATTAAGATTGACGGGAAAAATTTCGGTAAGCGGCGGGCGTCAAGCCGGTCAGGCGTTTAAAAGTGCCGGAAAAATGACCTTGATTGGCAAATCCGGCTTCCAGAGCGATAATCGCCAGCGGCATTTCTCCTTTGGCAATTTCGCGGCAGGCGTATTCGATTCGCAGCTGGCGAATATACTCGCCGACCGTGCAATGAAACTTTTGCCGGAACACGCTCGAAAGGTGAACCGGATGAACGCCGACTTCGCGGGCGATTTGTTCGAGCGTTAAATTTTCGGCGAAGCGCGCGTGGAGTAAATCTTTCGCTCGTTTGAGCCAGTAAGGAATCGTCTGCCTGCCGTTTTGCGCCGCGCGGCGCGCGGTTTCAGCCATTATTTCGAGCGTCAGACCTTCGATTATCAAACCGGCGCCCGTTTCCATTCGATGAAACTCCCGGACAATCCGCTCGGAAAGCCGCGTGATAGAGCAGCCGTCCTTGAAATTGATCGAGCGACCTAAATGTATCGAGTCCTGTTTCAGCCTTTCGAGCCAGCGCGGCGGAATCTCGATGGTGAAAACGCGCACGTCCTGATTGTGAAATTTATCTTCGTGAATCTCGCCCGGCGGGCGAAAGGTTAAGGTAAACGGCTCGCATTCGAGCTTCTGTTTGTTGTGCGATTCGGTATAAGTGCCCTGCAAAACAAAACAAAAATGAGCGTTTTCGTGTGAATGCTCCGAAAGTCGCGTTTGTGCCGAATAGGCGACCTCGGTCAGGATAAAGCCTGCCGTATCGAAACTCTTCAAAACTTTTCCATTTGAGCAGCCTGGCGCTAATTTTTTAAACATATCTCGGATTAACAGGATTAAGATTTTCTCTTTATAATAACACCGGTTGATTATATTTTGTGACAGTATATTATCCGCGGCTTGCGGAAGCGGCGCAGTTGTCTCTGCCGGCAAACAACGCAGAATTCCTTTTACATTACCGGACGATGTTCTAAAATATATTCGTTTCGTGAATCGAATAAGGCTTCGCGGCATTTCGGTAAAAGCTCTAAACTCTTTGGAGAAAAAATTTAACGGCGGGACGCGAAAGCGGCAACGACGCCAGGATTTTTTTGCCGGACAGCGACGATAAACCGATTCCGGAAGCATTGCAGCCATCATAAGTTTCAGATTTTCGGCAGTCATCAAAGGGAGGGTTCGAATGAAAAAGGGTGTTTCAGGTTTTCGCATTTTGCAGCGCCGGACGTTTTATTTCTTTTTGTTTCCGGCAGTTTTAGCTGTTTTGACGTGGCAAACGTCCATTCTTTCCGCCGGCGAATCGAGCGGCGAAAACGCATCAAATCAAACTCGACATCTTCACTCCGGCGTTTATCCCGGGCAATCTTTTGTTGAAAAAAATGATGGACTCGCCGATTCGCCCGTTTTTGAGGAATTCAACGCCTGGGTTACGCGCCATTTGAATAATGATTTTGCAGACGCCGCGCAGCACAACGAAACAGGCGAAAATCTTGCCGTTCGGCGGCGGCGGATTCTCAAAGAGCTGATTCAAACCGACCCGCAGGCGGCGCTCCGGCAAGCAATTTCGCCGGAAACTTATAATCGTCTGCCGCCGTTTATTGCGCAGCATCTGGAAAGGAGAATCAGCGCGCGCGGCGATTTTATCGTCGCGGTCGCCGATGAGATCGACCGTGCGAGCGGCGAGCTTATCGCTCACCAAATGCTGCGCGAGACGGTTTTCGGCGAAACCAGATACAAAGCTTTTGTTTACGGCAGACGAGCCGCGATGACCGGCAAGCTCGACATTCCGCTGCGCGGCATCGTTCTGGACGAAGCGATGGCGGTCGATGAAAACGGATGGCGAAAAATTGAGCCGCCGGAATATCAGGCGCGCCGCGTCGATGCGGCTAAATTGGGCGCAAGCGGCGTGGCTGCCGAAGTCGGAGAACAATTGGTTTATTTTCCCGGCGCTCGTCAATTCGATGAATATGTTCGTGATTTAATTGATTGGGAAACGAAAATCGCGCCCGCCCGTTTCGATTCAAGCGGCAATCGAGTTTCTCCCTGGACGGAAGGCGCCAAAAATCTGCTTTATATCCGGGTCGATTTTCCTGACCGTCAGGGCGAGCCGGTCGATTCGCAAAATGCGCCGCTGACCGCAGCCCGCGCGCAAAGCGTGATGGACGGCGCGGTCAATCCGTTTTACGTCAGCAATTCCTACAGCAAAACTTCGCTGCAAACAACCGTCACGCCCGTCGTCAGACTTCCGCAGCCGCAATCCTTTTACACGGTCGCCAATCTTCAAGTCTTTTACAATGACGCGCGTGCGGCGGCGCGCGCCGCCGGTTTCGATACCGATAATTATAATTTCGACTTGATTGCCTTTAGCAGCAGCCCGAATTTTAGTTTTGCCGGAGCCGCCAATATCGGCGCGAAAGGTTTTATTTTAAACGGCGCGTTCGATTTTAAAACTACGGCTCACGAATTAGGGCATTGTTACGGGTTGGTTCACGCCAATCTCTGGCGGACGACCGACGGGACCGTTACCGGCAGCGGCAGCAATCTGGAATACGGCGACGGTTTTGATATGATGGGCAGCGGCGCAAGCCAAATCACACATTTCAACGCCAGTTACAAACGCGCGCTCGACTGGCTGACCGACGCCAACGTGCAAACCGTAACGCAGAGCGGAACATATCGCCTCTACGCCTATGATACGCCCGCGTCGCCGACCGGCGTTCACCTGTTAAAAATCAGGAAAGACAGCGCGAAAAACTATCTTCTGGAATTTCGCCAGTTGATTACGAGCGTGCCGGCGCTGATGAACGGCGCGGCTTTGCGCTGGGATTTTCAGTTTGTCGAAGCCAATCGCCGCCAGACTCAGCTGCTGGATATGGCGCCGACGACGCCGACCATAGCCGACGCGCCCGTTACAATCAATCAGACTTTTACGGACAACACCAGCGGCATCAGCATTACGCCTCTCGGAAAAGGCAACACGACGCCGGAAAGCCTGGACGTGCGGGTCGAGTTTAATAATTCGATTATCAACGGCGCGCCGTTCGATTTCGACGGCGACAACCGCAGCGACATCGGCGTGTTTCGCCCTTCGGACGGCACCTGGTATCTGAATCGTTCGACGCAGGGTTTCGGCGGCACAAGCTGGGGATTGGGGACTGACAAAATCGTGCCCGCCAAATTCAATGTCGACCGCACCACGGATATCGCCGTTTTCCGCGACGGGACGTGGTATGTTCATTATCCTTTCGGCACGCCGCTCATCCAGCAATTCGGTCAGGCGGGCGACATTCCCGTGCCGGCTGATTATGACGGCGACGGAAGCGCTGAAATGGCTGTTTATCGTCCTTCAAACGGCACGTGGTATTTATGGAATTGGATATTCCAGAGATTTACCGCCGTGCAGTTCGGCATCTCGACCGACAAACCGGTTCCGGCGGATTACGACGGCGACCGGAAAACCGATATCGCCGTCTTCAGACCGGAAAACGGCTACTGGTATTTGCTGCGCTCTTCGCAGGGTTTTACCGCCACCCAATTCGGCATCGCGGAAGATAAACCCGTAGCCGCAGATTACGACGGCGACGGAAAAGCCGATGTCGCTGTCTTTCGCCCGTCATCCGGCGTCTGGTATCGGCTGGGCAGCACGGCGGGCTTTTCGGGCATTCAATTCGGTATTTCAACCGATTCGCCAGCGCCCGCCGATTATGACGGCGACGGCAAAACGGATTTGGCGGTTTACAGAAACGGCAATTGGTATTTATTGCGGTCTTCGCAGGGATTTGCGGCACTCGGATTCGGTGTTTCATCCGACCAACCAGTGGCAAACGCTTTTGTCCCGTAAGGCATTTAATAAGCGGCTGGAAAAGAAAAAGGACGAGTCATTGAGACTCGTCCTTTTTCTTTTCCAGTATTTGTCGGTTGGCGCTTGGTGGCTAAAAGCGAGTTAACTCCAATCTTTATCCGGTTTTGTCTGTAGACGGCGGGCGGCGTCGATGACGTCCTGCAATTCGACCGGGTCGCTGAAAGGGTCTTTATCGAGCGCGGTGACGCGGTTTAATTCCTTTTGCCAGCGGCGCAGCTCATTAACATAATTTTCGCTCGGAACGCGGCGCAGATGCCCCTCGCAATCTTCCAAATCGCAAATTCCGTTGTGCAGCCATTCGCCCGTGTGCCAATCCTGCATATCGACGGCTGGAAACAGACAAATGCCGTGTAAATCCATACCTTCGTTAACGGCGGCGAGCGATTCTTCCATCACGTCTTTGAGCCACGCCGCGCGTCCGCCGCCGAGCCCGCTGGTTTCGCCGATTATCATCGGTCGGCGGTAGCGCTCCCAAACTAATTTCATCAAATCGCAGAGCGGTTTGATGCGTTCGTCGTCAGGGCTGAGCGCGGCGTGCGGACCTTGTTCGCGATATTCCATCTGTCCGAAAGAATAATTATTAGCGCCGACAATATCCAGAATTTCGGGCGAGCCGCCAAGCTCGGCGTGTTCTTTTCCGCACAGAATATCCCACGCCAGAAAAGTGTCCACGTAAGTTTCCTGATAAGCGGCTTCCGTCAAATCCGGACGGTCGCGCGGCGCGACGACCTGCACGAGCGGGTCGATGTGAACCATCCGCGCTTCCGGCTCGACTTCGCGAATCGCCTTCACGCCCGCAATCGCGGCTCGGCATAAAGCCAGACGCAATTTAAAACGGTCTTCCCTGGTATTTCTGTAAGGCGCCGTCCAAGCCCATTCGCCGCCGATAAATGAGAAAAATGTGATTTCGTTAACCGGCGTAAAAAAATGCGGACCGCGCACGCGCGCTATCACGTACCGGGCGGCGGCGCGGCAGTAATCGGCGAAACGCCTGGTAAATTCTTCGGAAAAAGGGTCTAAATCGTCAGGATAACCGTAATGACACAAATCCCAAATCGGAATTATTTGCGATTCGTTCATCGCCGCGATCATCGGGTCAATCGGGGAAAAATCGTATTGCCCGTTTTTATCGACGAGCGCCCAGGGAATTCCCTCGCGCGCGACCGCGATGCCGAGGTCGCGCAAAACCCTGTAATCCTCGCGGACGCATTTATCGTGCTGCGTCTCCGCGACCAGATTGCGGCGCTGCCGATCTTTCCAGAGAAAAGTGGAGCATTCGAAACCGGAAATAAAAAATGTCGGGAAAATACCTGGTTTTTTTGCCATACGCTTACTTTAAATCGAACATTTTCCAAAAAGGACGTGCTACAAAGATAAGGCTTTAAAAACCCGCTTCAGCTTTCCCGTTTGACCAGACTTTTTATTATCGCCAGCAGTTCGCCGGACTCGACCGGTTTCGGGACGTGCATATCGTAACCGGAGGCGAGCGCGCGCAGCCGGTCTTCGTTTCGCGCATATGCCGTCACCGCTATCGCCGGAATATTTCTTTTTTGCGGCATCTCTCTGACGAATCTAATTAAATCATAACCGTCCTGGTGCGGCATTTCGATATCGGAAATCAGCAAATCGAAAATTTCCGTTTCCAGCAGTTTTAAAGCTTCGGGAACGGAAGCCGCCGATTTGACGGCGGCTGAACTCTGTTCGAGCAGCATCGATAACAAAATTCGCGTGTCTTCGTCGTCATCGACTAAAAGAACTCTGGTTCCCGCCAAGGTCGTCGCACCGATTGAAAAGCCGTTTTTATCCGTGCGCGGCGTTTTCTGATATTGCTGTTGCCGAATGCTGCTCATCAAAGGCAGGACGACCGTAAAAGTTGCGCCTTTGTCCTCGCCTTCGCTGAAAACCGCCACCGAGCCGCCGTGCAGCTCGGTCAGCTGGCGAACGATTGATAAGCCCAAACCCAAACCGCCGTATTGTCTTTTGCTGGAACTGTCGGCTTGACGAAAGCGGTCGAAAACGAACGGCAGAAAATCCCGGTCGATTCCTTTGCCGGTATCGGCGACAATTATCTCGACGTGAGATTTTTTTTGCACGAGCCGCACCTGGGCTTTTCCGCCCGGCGGCGTAAATTTGATGGCGTTTGATAAAAGATTCCAGATAATCTGCTGCAAGCGGTCGGGGTCGCCGGAAATGGGCTCGACTTTTTCGTCTAGCATCGTTTGCAGAGTAATTTCGCGGGCGTCAGCCGCCGGTCTGACGGAATCGAGCGCGGCTTCGATGATTTTCGTCAATTTAACGGGCTGAACATCGAGCCGTACTTTGCCGCTGATAATTCGGGAGACGTCGAGTAAATCTTCAATCAATTGATTCTGCGAGCGGGCATTGCGCTCAATCGTTTCAAAGGCGCGCTCGACGATTGCCTTATCCAGAGGCTGCCGGCGAAACATTTGCGTCCATCCTAAAATCGAATTGAGCGGCGTGCGCAGCTCGTGCGAAACGATTGCCAGAAACTCGTCTTTCAGGCGGCTGGCTTCCTCGGCGGTGCGGCGGGCTTCCTGCGCGCTTTTCAGCAGTCTTTCGCGTTCTTCTTCCTCCAGCTTGCGTTCGGTGACGTCTTTGAAAAGAACGGCGACCTTTCGGCTTTCGGAATTTCCGATCCGAAAGGCATAAAAATCGAACCACCGATTTAAAGCTCGCGCGCCGCTTTCAAACCGAATGGCTTCGCCCGTCAGAGCAACCTTGCCGTAGGTTTCAAACCAATATTCTTCGTGATTAGGCGCTAATTCGCGCATCCTTCTGCCCGGCGCATTTTTGAGTCCGGTCTGTTGCTGAAACGTCGGGTTAACTTCCAGAAAAATATAATCGACCGCTTTATCGTTTTCGTCAAATATCACTTCGATAACGCAAAAACCTTCGTCAATCGAGTTAAATAAATTGCGGTAGCGTTCCTCGCTTTCGCGCAGGGCGGCTTCGGCTTGTTTGCTTTCGGTGATGTCGATATACGTGCCGAGACAGCGCACGGCAATGCGTTGCTCGCCCTCGCCCGTAAAAAACGCCCTGCCGCGCACGCGAATCCAGCGCAGTTGACCGTCCGTGCGAATGATGCGCTGCTCGACTTCAAATTCATCCGAACCGGTCGGCGCTAAGGCTTCCGCGACGCGACGCGCCACTTTCTCGCGCTCATCGGGATGAAAATGCGACTGAACCCGGCTGAAAGTAAGCGGCGTGTCGGCGCTCCATCCATAAATTTCGCGCCCGATGTCGTCGGTTTGCACTTCATCCGTCTGCAAATCGATATCGAAGGTGCTGGTGCGTGAAATATCTATGGCGAGCCGCAGGCGCGCGTCGGATTCGCGCAGAGCTTCTTCGATCTGGCGGCGCTCGGTAATATCTACGACGACGCCGGGCAGGCTGACGGCGCGACCTTCGGAATCTCGCTCGATAATGCCGCGCGCGATGACCCAGCAAATTTCGCCGTTCGGCGAAACAAGACGATATTCAGCCTGAAATTCGGTATCGTCTTTTACGGCTTTCTCGATAATTTTGCCGACGCGTTCGACGTCTTCCGGATGAATTGCCTGCAAGTATTTTTCCAGCGCGCCGCCGTTGGCATCCGCGTCGGAGACGGAAAACATCCGCGCTAAATTTTTGTCGGCGATAACTGTATTGTTAACGCAGTCCCACGTCCAGGTTCCGATTTCGGCGGCGGCAAGCGTCGATTCCAACCGGTGGCGCGCATCGCGCAACTGCTCTTCGCTCCGGCGCAATTCTTCTTTCGATTCAATTTCGGCGAGCAGAAAATCGCGTGCCTCGTATTGTTTGCGCCGCGCTCTGAGCGCGGATTTAATGGCGCTACTGAGCGTCATCAATCGCACGGGGCGCTCGATTAAGGTGACGTTTCCGGCTTCGCTCAGTTCGGCGAGAGTGTCTGCGTTGGCGGGATTTTCGCCGCCGCCGCTGGTCAGGACGATTATCGGAATGTCAGACCACGGCGGCTGGCGGCGCAAGGTTTGTGTGAGAATCAAAACCGTTTCCGGCTCCAGCGCTTCGCCCGTCAGAAAAACGGCTCCGGCATTTTCCGAAATTTCGCGGCACAGCTCGCCAAGGCTGCCGCATATCCGGGAAGTCAATCCGGCTTCGTCCAAAAAACGGGCGGTTAGCTCGCCGTCTCTGCCGGTCGGTGCTAAAACCAATATTCGTTCTTCCCGCTTGTTCTGTCCCTTACTCGTCTGCATTAAAATCCGAAACAAATATGTCTTTTCCGCTATAAGTCGGAACGCCGGTCAAAACTCCGTGAAAATCGGCGAGCGCTTTGCCGACGCGAATGCCGTCCGGCGAGATGTCCATTTCCCGAATCGTATTTTCGTGCGCGCCGGTGCGCTTTTTGACGACGGATAAAGCCCGCCGCACAGCGCCGCCCGATTCGAAATAGCGCAGCATCAAAACCGTGTCCGCCAGATAGCTGACGTCGATCGGCGAGGTCATCGCATTTCCCAGAAAACCGTGCTGCGCCATAATCAATATCGTGATGACGCCCTGACGGTTCAGGTAAGTTAAAAGCTCGTGCATCTGAATCGTTAAAAATCGCTCTTCCGGCATCGCGTTCAGATAGCCGTTCAAACTATCGATAACGACAACTTTGGTTTTGTTCTGATTAATCGATTCCAGAATCGAATGAGCAAATTCGCCGGGCGAAAGCTCTGCCGGGTCGACCTGCTGTATCGTCACCAAACCGTTATCGACATACTGCTGCAACTTTGTCCCGATTCCCGTGGCGCGCGCGATATAAGTTTCCCGAATTTCATCAAAAATAAAAACCGCCGCATTTTCGTCGTTCGCCGCCGCCGAAACGGCAAACTGCGTGGCGACCGACGATTTTCCGGAACCGGCAGGACCGATAATCAAAGTGCTGGTTCCGCGGTCGAGCCCGCCGCCGAGCAATTCGTCCAATCCGGAAATGCTGCTTTTGACCGTTTCCTGGGTCGTATTCTGAACGTGCTCGGCGGAGACCAGACGCGGGAAAACGCGCACGCCGCCGGTTTCGATATTAAAGTCGTGGTAACCGCCTCTAAACTGCGAGCCGCGCAGCTTCGACACGCGCAATCGCCGCCGTTCCGCGCCGTATTCGAGCGCCAGATGCTCCAGTATTAAAACGCCGTGAACAATCGAGCTGACCTGCAAATCGACGATATTCGAGGTTTTATCGTCGAGCAGCAGAACGGTCGCCTCGCGCGGCGCAAAATATTGTTTGAGCGCGAGAATCTGGCGCCGGTAGCGAAGCGGGTCGCGCGCCAGGAGGCGCATCTCGGAAAGCGAATCGAAAATGACTCTTTTCGGATTAATGCGCTCGACCTCCTGCAAAACGGCGCTGGTCAGCTCGTTTAACTCGACTTCCGAAGGATGAAAAATGGTGTATTGCGATTCGGATTTGAGCGTGTCGCCCGAAGGAACTAATTCATATATATTCAAGTCTTTCAAAGACCAGTTGTGCGAAGCCGCGACATTTTCCAGTTCCAGTTTCGTCTCGGAAAGAGTCACGTAAAGAACCGTTTCACCGCGTTTGATGCCTTCGAGCAAAAATTGAAGCGCGAGCGTCGTTTTTCCGGAGCCCGGTTCGCCCTCGACCAGATATATATGGCATTCCGGCAAACCGCCCTGCA
>DASVRL010000364.1:0-2636 GCA_036388635.1 Pyrinomonadaceae bacterium | reverse complement strand
CGCGGCGGCAGTACGAAAAAATTGAAAATTCCGGAAGCGTGCAAAACGCGATTCTTTCCGACGCCGAGATTGATTTTATCGAGCAAAGGGATGGTTTTTATATGGGAAGCGCCGGCGACGGCGGTCAGCCGTATATACAATTTCGCGGCGGGCAGCGCGGTTTTTTGAAAGCGCTGGACGAAAAAACGCTCGGCTTTGCCGATTTTCGCGGCAATCGGCAATACATCAGCGCCGGAAATTTAAGCGGCAACAAAAAAGTCGCGCTGTTTCTGATGGATTACGCCAACCGGCGGCGCTTAAAAATTCTGGCGGAAGCCGAAGTGAAAGACGCCGCGGAAGCGCCGGAACTGACCGAGAAACTGCGTGATGAAAATTACGACGCGAAAATCGAACGAGTGATGCTTTTGCACGTCAAAGCGTTTGACTGGAATTGCCCGCAGCACATCACGCCGCGCTACACGTTGGAAGAAGTAAAGGCAATCGTTCAGCCTCTGAATGAATACGTTCAAAAGCTGGAAAAGGAGATTGAAAGTTTAAAAGCGAAAACGCTCGGTTGAGCGAACAGGTTAGCAATTATGAAAAACTATATCGAAAAATCAATGACTTACGCCGAATACATCAAGCTGATTGACGATTTGCTTTTAGACGGCAAAACGACGGGCGAAAATCAATCGGAAGCGATGTTTAATTACGGAAAATTGAATCGCCAGCGGATGCATCGCCTGGAAAAAACGGTGGTGCTGAGCGATTCGGTCAAAGAAAAAGCGCGAAATGTCGAGCGCAAAATGATTTGGTTGATTATCACCGAAGGCTGGTGCGGCGACGCGGCGCAGAATATTCCGACGATTGAAAAAATCGCGGCGCAAAATCCCGAAAAAATCGAAACGCGCTACATTTTGCGCGACGAAAATCTGGAATTGATGGACAAATATCTGACCCACAACGCGCGCTCGATTCCGAAGCTCGTCGCGCTCGACGCCGAAACGCTCGAAGAACTCGGAACCTGGGGACCGCGCCCGCAGGTAGCGATGAATTATTTTTTCGAGATGAAGCAAAACGGTTTGGAAAAACCGCAGATGATGGAAAACATCCAGCGCTGGTATTTGCAGGACAAAGAACAATCTTTGCAGACTGAATTTGAAGCTTTACTGGACGAATGGTCGGGCAAATCGCAGGCGGCGAACGTTTGAAGTCGGTTCAGGATTCAAGATTCCGGATTCAGGATTGAAAATACGGAATCTCGAATCGTGAGTTTTAAGAAAATGAAGCCGATTAAAGAATTAAAAAATCTAGCTCCGACCGAAACGCGAATGCCGGTTTTGTTCATCGGGCACGGCAATCCGATGTACGGCATCGAGGAAAACGATTTTACGCGCGGCTGGCGGAAAGCGATTGAAAACATGCCGCCGCCGCGAGCGATTATCGTCGTCTCGGCGCACTGGGAAACGCGCGGAACGCGCATTACGACGATGCCGAAACCGCGCGTGATTTACGATTTCGGCGGTTTTCCCCAAAAACTTTTCGAGGCGCAATATCCGGCTGCGGGAAGCCCGGAAATCGCCTCCGAGGTCGCCGAAAATCTGAAACAAAAATTAATCGAGCTTGACGAAACCTGGGGCTTGGACCACGGAACCTGGACGATTCTGCGCCATTTGTATCCGAACGCCGACGTGCCGGTTTTGCAGCTCAGCCTGGATTACACGAAACCGCCGAGCTTTCATTACGAGCTGGCAAAGGATTTGGCGTTTTTGCGCGAGCGCGGCGTGCTTATCATCGGCAGCGGAAATATGGTTCACAATCTGCGGCGGATAAATTTCCGCGCTCCGAATCAAGGGCTGGATTGGGCAAACGAGGCGAATGAGATTTTCAAAAATTTGATTTCTGCGAATGAACACGACAAACTGATTAAATATGAAAATTTAGGAAGCCAAATCGCGCTCGCCGTGCCGACGGCGGAACATTTCCTGCCGATGCTTTACGCGCTGGCGCTGCAAACGCCGGGCGAGCCGGTCGAGATTTTTAACGACGCGGTCGATTTGGGTTCGATTTCGATGACTTCGGTAAGGATTGGTTGAAGGTGAAAAAGCGGAAAAGTGAAAAAGCGGAAAAGCATTGGTTATTTCTCGACAGCAAGCTTTTACGCCTTTTCACTCTTTCACTTTTCCGCTTTAAAAATTTATGAAAGCATACGAGATTCAACAATTCGGTCTGGAAAATCTGGCTCTGGTCGAGCGCGAAACGCCGCCGCCCGAGGCTCATGAAGTGTTAGTGAAGTTTCACGCGGCGTCCGTTAACTACCGCGATTTGATGATGGTGCAGGGCGCATACAATCCGAAATTGAAAATGCCGCTCGTGCCGTTTTCGGACGGCGCGGGCGAGGTTGTCGAAGTCGGCGAAGCCGTGACGAAATGGAAAGCGGGCGACCGCGTGAGCCCGATTTTTATGCAGGGCTGGATTGACGGCGAAATCGAATTCAAGAAGGCGAGAACGGCGCTCGGCGGCGATTTGGACGGCTGTCTGCGCGAGTTCGGCGCGTTTAATGAAAACGGCTTGGTCAGAATTCCCGAACATCTTTCCTATGAAGAAGCGGCGACTTTGCCGTGCGCCGCTTTGACGGCTTATCACGCTTTGTTTGT
>DASVRL010000363.1:0-5476 GCA_036388635.1 Pyrinomonadaceae bacterium | reverse complement strand
TAAGCCGACTTTTTCACCTTTTCGTCTTTTCAGTTTTTTATTTTAAAAACAGATGAACGAAACCGAACAAAAAAAGCCTTCGCTGAAATCGCAGAGCGCGTGGCTGCTGTTTGCGAAAATCGCCGGTTTCGGGTTCGCTTTTCTGTTGCCGCTGCTCGTCGTCCGGTTTCTCACGCAGGAAAAGGTCGGCGTTTACAGGCAGGTTTTTCTCGTTATCGCCAACGCCGTTTCGATTCTGCCGCTCGGTTTTTCGATGAGCGCGTTTTACTTTCTGAATCGCGAGACGGAAAAACGAAGCGCGGTCGTTTTTAATATTTTATTGTTTAATGCGCTGGTCGGCGGGCTGGCGTGCGCGGCGCTGTTTCTTTTTCCGCAGCTGCTCGGAAATCTTTTTAATAACGCGGAAATTACGCGTCTGGCGCCGGTGATCGGCGTCGTTATCTGGCTCTGGATTTTTTCCGCGTTTCTGGAAACCATCGCCGTCGCCAACCAGGAATCGCGACTGGCGACGGCTTTTATCATTCTCGCCCAACTGACGAAAACCGCGCTGATGGCGCTCGCCGTGATAATTTTTTCGACGGTCGAATCGTTTCTGTATGCGGCGATGGCGCAGGCGGGCTTGCAGGCGCTGGTTTTGCTCGTTTATCTGAACAATCGTTTTCCGCGATTCTGGCGCAGCTTCGATTTTAAATTTTTTCGCGAACAGATGTTTTACGCGCTGCCGTTCGGTCTGGCGGGTTTGCTCTGGACGCTGCAGATGGACATTCACAATTATTTTGTCGGGCATCGTTTCAGCGCGGCGGAATTCGCCGTTTACGCTTACGGCTGTTTTCAACTGCCTTTAATTACAATGCTTTCGGAATCGGTGACGTCCGTGCTGATTCCGCGGATGAGCGAACTCGAGGCGCGCGGCGATAAAGCCGAGATGATTCGCCTGACGGCGCGCGCGATGCAGAAGCTGGCGTTTTTCTTTTTTCCGGTTTACGTTTTTCTGCTCATTACGGCGCAGACTTTTATGACCACGCTTTTCACCGAAAAATTCGCGGCGAGCGTGCCGATTTTTCTGATAAATCTGACGCTTTTGCCGTTTGATATCTGGGTCGTCGACCCGATCACGCGCGCCTACAGCGAGCTCGGCAGATTTTTGCTCACGCTGCGAGTTTTTATTTTGCTGGCGCTGGTCGCGGCGCTTTTTTTCGGGCTTCAGTATTTCGATTTGCGCGGAATGATTGCGATTGTCGTCGCGACGAGTCTGGCGGAAAAATTCATTTCCTCTTTCGTGATTGCGCGAAAGCTCGGCGTCCGGCGCGCCGACGCGCGGCTTTTAAACGGCGTCTGGAAAACGGCTTTGGCGAGTTTAGCGGCGGGAATAATTTTATTTTTAGTTTACTGGCTGGCGAAAGATTTACTGTATAATTTCGGCGCGAATGCGGTCAACGCGGTTTTCGCCGCGCCGAAACCGTCAATCGCCGCTTTCGCGGCGGGCGCTTTCACGCTCGGCGTCTGTTTCGCGATTTTTGCGCCGGTTTATTTAATTTTAGCGAACGCTTTCGATTTAATCGACGACGGGGAAAAAACTTTTATTAAATCAATTTTCGGAAAGCCGAAATCTTTATTCAGAAGATTTGCAATCCAAAATCCGAAATCTGAAATTCAAAATTAAAATGTGCGGAATAGCCGGATTCATCAACAGGGAAAAAAACGAGCCGACGGCGGAGCGCGCCCGTTTGCTCGATAAAATGTGTCGCGTCATCACGCATCGCGGACCCGACGAGCAGGGTGCGGTCGTCGCGGGGCGCGCCGCGCTCGGAATGCGGCGGCTTTCGATTATCGACCTGAAAAGCGGGCAGCAGCCGATTTATAACGAGGACGGCAATCTGGCGATTGTTTTCAACGGCGAAATCTACAATTACCGCGAGCTGAAAACGAAACTCGAAGCGCGCGGGCATAAATTCAAAACCAATTCCGACACGGAAACCATCGTTCACGCCTTTGAAGAATACGGCGCGGACTGCCTTCATCATTTGCGCGGAATGTTCGCCTTCGCGATTTGGAATAAACGGGACGAAAGTTTATTCGTCGCGCGCGACCGGGTCGGCAAAAAACCGCTTTTTTACGCTTTGACCGAACGGGGAAATTTCGTTTTCGGCTCGGAAATGAAAGTTTTGCTGACGCACGGCGAAATTTCCGAAGAGATTGATTTTTCGGCGCTTGACGCTTATCTGACTTTCGGTTACGTGCCGGAAGAGTTTTGCATTTTCAAAAACGTCCGAAAGCTTTTGCCCGGACATTTTCTGACTTTTAAAAACGGCGAAATCGAAACGCGGAAATACTGGGATTTCAATTATCAAAAACCTTCGGGCATCAAAACCGAAGCCGAATACATTGAAGTTCTGCGCGAAAAAATTAAAGAAGCGGTCAAGATTCGTTTAATCTCGGAAGTTCCTTTGGGAGCGTTTCTGTCGGGCGGCGTCGATTCGTCGAGCGTCGTCGCGATGATGTCGCAGATTCTGGACGCGCCGGTCAAAACTTTTTCCATCGGATTCAATGAAGACAGTTTTAACGAACTGAAATACGCGCGGATGGCGGCGAAACATTTCGAGACCGAGCATCACGAATTTATCGTGACGCCGGATTTGGTCGAGACGGTCGACGAGCTAATTTGGCATTTTGACGAGCCTTTTGCGGATTCTTCCGCGCTGCCGACGTTTATGGTTTCCAAAATGGCGCGCGAATTCGTGACGGTCGTTTTGTCCGGCGACGGCGGCGACGAGCTTTTCGCCGGTTACACGCGCTACGTCGTCGACCGGCGGCGAAGCGGAATGGCGAATCTGCCTTCGTTCGTCAGGCGAAATCTGCGCGCCGTCAGCGAGAGCCTGCCGCACGGCGCGAAAGGCAGAAATTATCTTTACAACGTCTCGCTCGACCCGGTTGACCGCTATATCGACAGCATCTCGCAATACAACGCGCTGCGCAAAAAATCGCTTTATTCGAAGGATTTTCAATCGAAATTAAACGGAAATTCCGGCGTCGGGCTTTATCGAAATATCGCCAACAGCGTCTCGACCGGAAACCCGATTGACAATCTGCTTTATCTCGACAGCAAAACTTACCTGCCCGGCGATATTCTGACGAAAGTCGATCGGATGAGCATGGCGGCGTCGCTCGAAGCGCGCGTGCCGCTGCTCGACCACGAACTGATTGAATTCGTCACGCAGATTCCGTCCGGTTTGAAAATGAAAGGTTCTGAAACCAAATACATTTTCAAAAAAGCGATGGAAGGCATCGTTCCGCGGGAAATTCTCTACCGCGAAAAACAGGGTTTCGGCGTGCCGATTGAAGAATGGATAAACAATCAGCTGCGCGAGCGCATCCGCGAAACCTTGCTCGACGCGCGCACCTTGCAGCGCGGATATTTTGAAAAATCTTATATTCAGACGCTTCTGGACGAACACGCCAAGCGCCGCCGCGACCATTCGCACGCGCTCTGGATTTTGTGGATGCTCGAACTCTGGCACCGTCGGTTTCTGGATAAATGATTTTATTCGCGCTTTTTACGCTACAGAAAGCACGCCCGTTTGTGCTTTAATGGTGAAAAATGAGCAAAGCGCAAAACAATCTCCTGACCAAGTTAAAATCCAATCTGCCGTGGCTCGCGCGTTATCCACTGGTGCGCGCGAAATCGATTTTAAGTCAGAATTTATTCGAGAAAAAACACGTTATCTTCGTCGTCGCCAACCATTTCGAGCCGAGCTGGAAGGCGAAAGGCTTTCACGACCCGGACGCGCAGCTGCGCCGTCTGGACGAATATCACAAAATGGCTCGCGCCACCGGCGAAGCCGTGCGCGATGCCGACGGCACAAAATTTCGTCACACGAACTTTTATCCGGCTGAGCAATACGACGCGCGGCTGCTGGAAAAAATGGCGGAAATGCAGGCGGAAGGTTTGGGCGATGTCGAAATTCATCTGCATCACGGCATCGAAAGGGCGGACACGGCGGAAAATTTAAGAAAATCTTTAATCGAATTTCGCGATATTTTAGCCGAAGAACATAGTTGTCTTTCGCGTCTGGACGGCGCCGGGAAACCGCTCTACGCGTTTGTCCACGGCAATCTGGCGCTGGCAAATTCCTGCGGCGGAAAGTTTTGCGGCGTTGACGAGGAAATGCAGATTTTGCAGGAAACCGGCTGTTACGTCGATATGACTCTGCCGAGCGCGCCCGACGAAACGCAGGTTCCCGTCATCAATCAAATTTACGAATGCGGCTTGCCTTTAAACGAAAAAATGCCGCATCGCAAAGCCATTCCGGCGCGCCTTTTTGGAAACCAGCCGCAATTGCCACTGATATTTCAGGGACCACTGGTTTTTAACTGGACGCGGCGCATCAAAGGCTTTCCCGTCCCGCGCCTGGACGACGGCGCGTTGACTTATAATCAGCCGATGGATTTGGCGAGATTAAACCGCTGGCTTTCGGCAAACGTCACCGTCGAGGGAAAATCGGACTGGGTTTTTATAAAACTTTATTGTCACGGCTTTTTCGATTACGACCAGTCGGCTTGCATCGGCGAAAATGCCCGCAAGTTTTTCGGCGAAGCGGTCGAAAACGGCGAAAAAACCGGCAAATACAAAGTTCATTTTGCGACGGCGCGCGAGGCGTTCAATATGGTCTCGGCGGCGATTGACGGCAAACGGGGAACGCCGAACGATTTTCGCGATTACCGCCTGCAGGCGATAATGGATGAAAAGAAGATTTTTAACGCAGAGGCGCACAGAATTGAAGAACTGGTAGGCGCTAAAGGCTAAACGGCAGGTTTTAACTTTTCAATGGCAACTTACCGCTTACCGTTTACCACTTAGCACTTGAAAAGCGATGGCAAATCCGCTCGATAAAATAAGAAAATTAAAAGGACGCAGTTTCAAGGAAATCCGCGCCCGCAGCGGACAGGCTTTATCCGTCTACACGGAGCAAATCGGTCTGAGCGGCAAGCTTCCGACCGACGAAGAATTTCACCAGCTCATCGACCAATCCTTTTTCAGCGAAAGAACGCCCGACGACCGGATGCTTTTTGAAGCCTTTTTCAAACACGGCAATCAGGCGTTTTTTCAATCTTTCGCGCAAAAAGAAAAAACTCTGGAAGCCTTTCAACAATTCGGAGCGGAAAGCCGTCATTCGATTATCGAGCAAGCCGAGCGAATAATTGAAGGCAAATTCGATTTGCTCGGCTTTAAAAATCTCGATTTCGAATCGCCCGTCAACTGGCATTTCGAGCCGGTCGCCGGTAAACATTTGCCGCTCAAGCACTGGAAACAATTCGACGAGCTGGATGCCGCGGAAACGGGCGATAAAAAAATCGTCTGGGAGCTGAATCGCCATCAACATTTTTTTAAGCTCGGCGCGGCTTTCTGGCTGACCGGCGACGAAAATTACGCGGAAGCTTTCGCGCGGCATCTCGACGGCTGGATGGAGCAGAATCC
>DASVRL010000362.1:0-2992 GCA_036388635.1 Pyrinomonadaceae bacterium | reverse complement strand
GGGCAATCTCTCGCCGTTTTAAACGAAAAGCTTTCGCCGGAAAATACGTTTGCGATTTTCACCATCGCCTACGATTTCGGCTTAAAGCTCGAAAAGCTCGAGCCGCGAGCGAAAGAATTTCCCGGTTTCGGCGAGCCTGATATTTTTCTCGCTCTTTTTGATTGTTTAATCATTCACGATTACAACGCGCAGAAAACTTTTCTTTGCGGCAATGAAAATAAATTTGACGAAATCGAGCGGACGATTTGCAGTTCGATTAATTCGGTCGACCCGATCAACTCTGCAAATTCAAAAATCACGTCGAATTTCACCAAAGAAAGCTATCTGGCGGCAATCGAGCAAATCAAAGAGCGCATTCGCCGCGGCGACACTTATCAAACCAATCTGACGCAGCAAATCCGCGCCGAGCTGCCGGAAAATCTCGCGCCCGAACAAATCTTCCGGCACTTGCGAAAAAATCATCCCGCGCCTTTCGCCGCTTTTCTGCAAAGAAAAAACGACACGGTCATTTCCGCCTCGCCCGAAAGATTTTTTTCAATCGCGGAAGGCGGAAAGCAGAATGCGGAATTTTCCGCCAAACAGAGACGAATCATTACGACTTCGCCGATTAAAGGCACGCGCCCGCGCGGAAAAACCGCCGCGGAAGATTTTCGCTTAAAACAGGAACTGTTAAATTCCGAAAAAGACCGCGCCGAAAACGTGATGATTGTCGATCTTTTGCGCAACGACCTCGGCAGAATCTGTAAATTCGGCAGCGTCGGCGTCGAGAAACTCTGCGATTTGGAACAGCACCCGACGCTTTTTCATCTCGTCTCGACCGTCTCCGGCGAACTGCGCGATTCGATTTCCCTGCCCGAAATAATAAAAGCCGTTTTCCCCTGCGGCTCAATCACCGGCGCGCCCAAAATCCGCACGATGCAAATCATCGACGAAATCGAAACCGCCCCGCGCGGGCTTTCGATGGGCGCCATCGGTTATTCGATACAAAATTTAAAATTTAAAATTCAAAATTCCGAAGCGAGCAATCCGCACTCGACGCTCGACGCCAGGCGCTATCTCGATTTAAGCGTCGCCATCCGCACCATGGTCGTGCGCGGCAGAGAAGCAATTTTCAATGTCGGCGGCGGCATCGTCATCGACAGCCAGCCCGAAAAGGAATACGAGGAAACGCTCGTTAAAGCGCAGGCTTTGCTTTCCGCGATTCACGGAAAATTTATTTAAACAGATAGGAACTTTTTCTCTTTTCCGGTGTCTAATCCGGAAACATTTTGAAAAGGAGAAAACGCCTTATGCCCGAAGCCAAACCGAATATCAACGTCACGCCTTTAATCGACGTTTTGCTGGTGCTGCTGATTATTTTTATGGTCATTTCGCCGTCGAAGCCTTCGACTTTTAAGGCGAAAGTGCCGCCGGAAACGAAATCGGACGATTTACTGCCGAATCCGAATACTTTAATCGTGACGATAAATCCCGATTCTTCGCTGAAGCTCAACCGGGAAGATTCCGGCTCGATCACGGAGCCGCAAAGTTTGCTGGAAAAGCTTTCGGGAAAATTCGAAGAGCGCTTGCGGAACGGAATTTATGACGAAAATCTGTCCGGGCGAAACGATTTGTCGAACGAACAGAAGGTTTTGAAAACCGTTTTTATCAAAGCGCCGAAAAACTTTGCTTACGGCGAGGTCGCGAAAGTGGTCGATGCCGTCAAGCTTTCGGGCGCCAATCCGGTCGGCTTGCAGATCGACGATTTGGATTAAATTTTCAGAACGCTCTGTCAACCAACTCGGCGTTATTTGCGTCTTAAAACTTTGCGCTCTTTGCGGTAAAAATTTTTCTCAACCGCAAAGAGCGCAAAGTTTTTCGCAAAGAAACGCAAAGACGAGTTCTCTGTTTTTCAGACGAGAATTCGGAAACTTTTGCCGCTGTTTTGCGTTATTTTTTTTGAGGGAAATCGGTCGGGTAAAGGCTCGCGTCAGGGAGCGCGAAAAGATTTTTCGTGACGCGGATTTGTGTTATAATGACCTTTGCCTGACAAAGGCGGAGCGGCTTCGCGCTTAGCTCTCCGGCTCTCCTTTTCAAAAAGCGATGGTGGACTATTACAAAGTTTTAAAAATTTCACCCAAGGCTTCCGCGGCTGAGATAAAATCGGCTTATCGCCGGCTTGCGCGCAAAATGCACCCGGACGTAAACGGCGGAACCGAAGAAGCCACGCGCGAATTCGCTTTGATAGCGAAATCCTACGAGGTTCTGAGCAATCCGCAGGAACGCGCCTTTTACGATAAACAATATCTTAAAGCCTTTCACAGCAGCGGCGGCTCGATTCACGATTCGGATTCGGTTATGTATTCCGATAATTCGCACGCCAGCCGTATGCGCCAGATTGCTTTCGAGAATCGTTATAACCGGATCGTCGACAGCATTATCGACGCCGAGCGCAAGGAAGTTCTGGCGCTGCAAAAAGTGATTTTTCCGATTGTCGCGCTTTTTCTTTCGACGTGTTTCGTCGCCATTTTCAAACCGAAATTCTGGGCAAACTCGGAAATCATCGGCAAGATTATCTTGCTGACGCTTTTTATCACCGGCGTCATTCATCTGGTCAATCGCCTGCGCGCCGGATTTGAGCATTACACCTACAACAATAAACTGCACGATTCGATTCTCGAAGAAACCGAAGAAGAAACGCGCCCGTACTCGCGGCTGGCGGCGGCGGCGTTTTTACTGATTGGAGTCGGAATCAGCCTAATCATCGGGATGGTCATCGGAAATTATCTGGAAATGTTTATCGCCGCCTCGATGCCGAAGCTTTTTTCGCCGACCTTGAGGCTCGAATTTATTTTTTACCCGCCGATTGTCGTTCTGCTGGTCGATGCGATGCACGGCGTCGCGTCAAAAGTCGATTATTAAAGCCGAGAAGCGAACGGCGAGCGGCGAGAACTAAAAACGCATCCCGGTTTATAGTTCTCGCCGCTCGCTTCTCAATTTGACATCATTAATT
>DASVRL010000361.1:0-9689 GCA_036388635.1 Pyrinomonadaceae bacterium | reverse complement strand
TTTGTCTATATTTAAGATGATTTTGTATCTATTTCGTGCATCGAGTGTTCTATTTGGTGTTGATTTCAACGACGCCGAATGTGATTTTATTGCCGCTGATGGCGAAATTCTCCGAAGCGGCGGTTAAATCCCGGCAGATTGGGAATAATCAAACGAAACAAACTATTTTCGCTCGTTTCATTTGCCTCTGCGTTGTAATCGCTTATAATTCAATGGCGAATTAACTCTCTGATTTAAAAAATGATTAACAAAAATGTTTTGATGAGAACGGCAGCTTGCTTCGGTTTATTGCTGGCGCTGGCGGCGATATTAATGTGGCGCGGCGCGGCGGCGGCAGAAGAGACGGAATTTAACGCGGCGTTAACTAACCGGCAAATTGTCAATTCGCCGGTTTTTTCCGCGTTCGATAATTGGATTAAACAGTATTTGAGCGGGAATTCCGGCGCGGAAAGCGGATTTATCGAAGCGGGTGAAAATCTGGCGCGCGAGCGTCGGGAATTGTTCAGACAGCTGATTGAATCCGAACCGGAAACGGCGATTGAAAAGGCTGTTTCGGCGGAAGTGCGGAATCGCCTGCCGTCTTCTGTTGCTCGGTTTTTGGAAAAGCGAATCAGCGCGAGCGGCGATTTTAATGTTTACGCCATTGATGAAACCGAGTCTTTGAGCGAGCGCTTAATCAATCACCGGATTGAGCGCGAAGTTATCGTCGGCGAGGCGAGATACAAGGCTTTTGTTTACGGCAGAAAAGCGTCGATGACGACGAAGCTCGACATTCCGCTCGGCGGCGTCGTGCTGGACGATTTAATGGCGGTTGACGAAAATTCGGCGCGAAAAATCGAGCGGGCGGAATTTGCGGCGCGCGGAGTTGACGTTAACAAACTCGGCGAAACGGGAATCGCCGCCGAAGTCGGCGGCAAGCTGCTTTATTTTCGAGACGAAAAAGAATTTGATAAATACGCTCGCGATTTAAGAAATTGGGAAGACAAAATCGCGCCGACGAAACCGGATAATTCCGCGAATCAAGCCTCGCCGTGGACGGAAGGCGCGAAGACTATGCTTTTTATCCGCGTCGATTTTCCGGACAATCAGGGCGTCCCCGTTGACCGCAATGGTCTGGTTCTGACCGAGCCGTTCACGCAGTCTTTAATGAACACGCAGGTCAACCCATTCTACGTCAACAATTCTTACGGGAAAACATCGCTCCAGACGACCGTTACGCCCGTTGTCAGAATGCCGCAGGTGCAGTCTTTTTATACGAGCAGTAATCTGATTGATTTGCTCATCGACGCGCGCAACGCGGCACGCGCCGCCGGATTTGAAACGAACAATTTCAATCTCGATATGGTCGCCTTCAGCTACAGCCCGATTCTGCCTTGGTCGGGCATTTCGCCTATCGCCAACAAAGGCGCGCTGATTAACGGCAATTTCACTTTTAAGGTGACGGCGCACGAACTCGGACACGCCTACGGCTTGATGCACGCCAATCTCTGGCGCACGACGGACGGCACGATTACCGGCGCGGGCGGCAATGTCGAATACGGCGACGATTTCGATATGATGGGCAGAGGCGCGACGCAGCAGACGCATTTTAACGCCAGCTACAAGCGGAATCTGGATTGGCTGACCGACGAAAGCGTCCTGAAGGTCACGCACAACGGCGTCTATCGCCTCTATGCTTTCGACGCTAACGCGCCCGCCGGAACCAGCGCGCTGAAAATCAAAAAAGATGCGGGCAGGGATTACTGGATAGAATTCCGTCAGCAGCTTACCGGTTTGCCGAATTTGATGAACGGCGCGCTCATTCGCTGGGAATACCCGTTTAACGGCTGGCGACAGACGCAGATGCTGGATATGAATCCTTCGACGACCAGCCTGACGGATTCTTCGCTGTTAATCGGGCAGACTTTTACGGACGACGAGAGCGGAATAAAAATCACCGTGCTGGGCAAAGGCAACACGACGCCGGAAAGCCTGGATATCAAAGTCGAGCTGAATTATTCGATTATCAACGGCGCGCCGTTCGATTTCGACGGCGACAACCGCAGCGACATCGGCGTGTTTCGCCCTTCGGACGGCGCCTGGTACCTGAACAGTTCGACGCAGGGCTACAACGTCGTTAATTTCGGTCTGGCAAACGACATTATCGTGCCCGCCAAATTCAATGCCGACCGCACGACCGACGTCGCCGTGTATCGCGAAGGCGTCTGGTATGTGAATAATCCGCTCGGCAACCCGATAAGCGTGCAGTTTGGCAGCGCCGGAGACATTCCCGTGCCCGCCGATTACGACGGCGACGGTTTTGCGGAAATGGCGGTTTTTCGCCCGTCAAACGGTTATTGGTATATCTGGAACAGAGTTTTCGAGCGTTTCACCGCCGTTCAGTTCGGCGCCGGCGGAGACAAGCCCGTTCCGGCTGACTACGACGGTGACGGCAAAACGGATGTTGCCGTCTTCCGACCGGAAAACGGAACGTGGTACCTGCTGCGCTCCGAACGCGGTTTTACCGCCGCGCAATTCGGCATCGCGGAAGATAAACCCGTGGCGGCAGATTACGACGGCGACGGCAAATCAGACATTGCGGTTTTCCGACCGTCGAGCGGCACCTGGTATCTGTCGAAAACGACGGAAGGCTTCGCGGGCGTTCAATTCGGCATTCAAACGGATTTACCGGCGCCCGCCGATTACGACGGCGACGGCAAAGCCGATTTAGCGGTTTATCGCGGCGGCACGTGGTATTTATTGCGCTCGACGGCTGGATTTACGGCGACGCAATTCGGTGCGGCGACTGACAGACCCGTCGCTAATGCTTATATTCGTTAAGAATTTTTGCCGTTGAGCACACAGAGAAAGAGAAATTATCCGCCAAGCTTACGAATGGCAAGGTTTATAAATCCAAAAAAAAGAAATGTGAGGATTTTTTTTCGGCAATGTCCGCTACCGGACAAAAAAGGTTAACTTATCATAGATAAGTTAACCTGAGCAGTAAAAGAATAGCAGGGAGCCAGCTAGGGAAGCAGCCGACTTTTTTAAAGCCAGGAGAACCTACCCAACTTGCCCTGCTTTTTTTCTTCAATTATTCCTTAACCGGTAGCCTTTCGCCCGCTTTCCAAATCCTTATTTTACGGCTTAAAAGCTTTTTTGCCGCCGCTCGCTTCCTGCTCCGATGCGCCGGACGAACCGGAATTTTCCAGCGTCAGCTCATTCATCTCCGAGTTTATTTTCAGGGAAAATCCTTTGCATTTCATTTCCGCGCGGTTCCACTTTTTGAAGCGAAAGTCCCAGGCATTACGCGGCAGTTTGAGATTGTCGGAAAGATTGACGGCAAATTCTTCGACGCTTTTCCACTGGACGGCGCTGCGGTCGTAGTCGATTTCCAGAACGTTGAGCCGGTCTTCGTCAAACTGCGCCGTGACCTGACCGATGTTTTCAAAGCCGCGCGCCGCGTCCGGGTAGGCGGTGATGGTCGAAGAGTTTATGTAATTGACTCGCCCGGCGGTCGGGATTATCTGGTCGGCGTCTTTTCTCGACATTCCCAATCGCAGGTTGCGAATGGCGGGAGCGTCTTGCAGAGCGCACGGCTGAAATCCGGTTTTCGGCGCGGTTTTCGGTTTCACCGCAACGACGTCGGGCTTCGGTTTAACCTGAGTTTCGTCGGTTTTGGGCTTAACCGAAACGGTTTCGGGTTTCGATTTGACCGGGACTTTCTCAAGCGCCGGTTTGACCGGAGCCGTTTGGGTCGGCGGGTTCGGCGTTAAGGTTTTTTGCTTCTCTTTCGGCTCGACTGCCGTTTGTTTCGATTTATCTTTTGTCTCGGCTTTCGTCCGTTTTGATTTAGCTCTGGTCGCGGTTTTGGTGGTGCCGGTTTGTTTCGCCGTTTTAGATTTCGATGTTTTGGATTTGACGGCTTTTGTCTGTGTCGCCGGCTTGTCCTTTGATTCGGCTTTCGGTTTCGACTCGTCCTGCGGCTGATTCGATTTTGACTCCGCCGTCTGGGATTTCGGCTTGTCCTGCGGTTTGGTTGGCGCCGGATCGGATTTGGCGGGCGTCGTTTCCGCCTTGGTCTTTTCCTGCGGTTTTACGTCAGCCGCTTTGGATTGCTCGGCTGTCGGCTGCGTCTTCGGGGCAGATTTAGCTTTCGCCGCCCTCGGTTTAGCGGGCGTCGTTCGCAATTTGGGCTTGGATTTACCTTCCGGTTTAACTTCCTGACC
This sequence comes from Pyrinomonadaceae bacterium, assembly GCA_036388635.1. Lineage (GTDB taxonomy): Bacteria > Acidobacteriota > Blastocatellia > Pyrinomonadales > Pyrinomonadaceae > JALZHR01. Next base: position 5,481 of record DASVRL010000361.1, on the reverse strand, counting down.
AAAACAGGCGGCGACGGAAAGCACCAACAGGAGCACAATCAAGCTAAAATATCTCATGGCAAAGATGATAAGACTTTTTCTTTTCTTTCGTCAATATTTTATCCGGATGAAAGGCGAAAAAAAGCGCGAGCGCGGCAGATAAATGCAAGATAAATTAATTATCAAAACTTTTTTCGGTTATGTGCGCTACCGGACAAAAAAGGTTAACTTATCTATGATAAGTTAACCTGAGCAGTAAAAGAATAGCAGGGAGCCAGCTAGGGAAGCAGCCGACTTTTTTAAAAGCCAGGAGAACCTACCCAACTTGCCCTGCTTTTTTTTCTTCAATTATTCCTTAACCGGTAGCCTTTCATTCGTTTGGTTTCCGAGACTGCTTTTTCGATTTATTTTGTCGAAACAATCAAATGCTGCGGCAAGGGCGCGAGCGGAATATGCTCGCTATGCGCAAAGCCGGCGTTTTCGAACATCTCGCGGAGTTCGGCGAACGTGTAGGCATCGCCCGCCGGCGTCGCGGCGAGCATCACGAGGCTGAACATCGCTTCCGAAGGCGGCGAGACGCGGTCGTCGTTCGGCACGAATTCGAGCGTCAGAACTTTTCCGTCGTCGTTTAAGGCGCGATGTATTTTCCTTATTAAATCTTCGTTGGTCGGCTGGTCGAAATGATGCAGAAAATTGGTCAGCAGGACGACGTCGTAATCGTCGCCGTATTCGACCTCGAAGGCGCTGCCCGGAATCAGGTGATGACGGTCGGCGACGCCGAATTTCCGGGCGTTTTCCGTAGCGGCGGTTAAAACGTTCGCCCAATCGACGGCGTAAATTTCCGCGTTCGGAAACTGCCTGGCGACGAAAATGCCGAAGATGCCGTGTCCGGCGGCGATATCGAGGACTTTTAATTTGCGGTCGGGCGGAAAATCGAGATTCGCCGCCATCATCTGCGCGGCGGGTATCATCATCGGCACCATACTCTGCGCAAAAGTCACCCACATCGGGCTTTCCGGGTCGAGCGAGCCTTCGTCCGTGATTGTCGAGCCGCCGCGCCGCACCGCGTTGGTCAAATCATCGAAACCGCGTCGCTGCATCGGCGACATTATAAAATTTATCGTGTCGCCGATAAAGGTCGGCGATTTTCGACTGAGAAACGCGGCGGACGTTTCGTTTAAATCGTATTGCCCGCTTTCCTTTGTCAAAAACTGCATAACGGTCAGCGTGTCGCACAAAATCCGGATGCCGCGCTCGGCAGCCCGGCAGGCGTCGGCGATTGCCTGCGCCGTTTTATTTCCCTCGTCAATCTTTGTAAAAACGTCGAGCTCGATGGCGGCTTTCATCGCGGCTGAACGCTGAAAAGCGGTTATGGTCTGCCAGAATAATTCCGGCGAAGGCGGAGCCGCGGCAGCGGCGTCATTCGGTTCCATTTTTTTTGATTCCTCGCAGAATGGTTTTGGTAGAATTGTAAATAATGCAAAACGCAAAATGCAAAGTGCAAAACGTCGAAAATGCAAAGCATCGAATGAAGAAGACAGAAGATAAATCCCGACCGGCTTTTGACTGGCGCTTTCCACTTTTTCATTTTAGACGTTTACATTTCGAATTTTTTTACAATTCTTTACTTTGTTTGAGCAGATAAATTGCTAACCTTTTTGAAGTTTTCTGCATCAAAGCGGCTGACTGACCGTTTGATTAAAGAGGAAATTATGCTGAAGAGAATCGTTGTTTTTTTACTCGTGGTTTTTGCTCTGGTCGGCGCGGGCTTAGCGCAATCAGGCAGAAAAATTCAGCCCACGCCGACGCCGCTTGAGCCCGCCGTCGTCGAAGAAGAATCGACTTATTCGGAAACCGCGCCCTCGAAAACGCGCCGGATTTACCCGCCGAACTGGCGCAAAGACCGCGAGAAATCGAAAGACAAACCGGCGCCCAAAACGCAGCCGCAAACGCAAACGCAAACTCAGCCTGTGCCGAACACTCAAACGAGCGTGCCCGTGACGACCGACGCAACTGTCGATGAGCAGGACGTAATTAAGGTCGAAACCAATCTGATTTCGATTCCCGTCTCGGTTTTTGACCGCAACGGGCTTTATATTCCGAATCTGCGCCAGTCGGATTTCAAGATTTTTGAAGACGGCAAGGAACAGGAAGTCGCTTATTTCGGCACTTCCGACAAACCTTTCACGGTCATCCTGCTGATCGATACCAGCCCTTCAACTCAATATAAAATCGATGAAATTCAAAGCGCGGCGGCGGCTTTTGTCGAGCAGTTAAAACCGCAGGACAACGTGATGGTGATTGAGTTTGACGCAGGCATCCACGTTTTGACCGAAACGACCAACGACCGCCAGAAAATTTACAAAGCGATAAAACGCGCGGATTTCGGCGACGGAACTTCGCTGTACGACGCGGTCGAGTTTTCGTTGCGCAAGCGTCTGAGCAAAATCGAAGGGCGCAAGGCGATCGTTTTGTTTACCGACGGCGTCGATACGACTTCCTACAAAGCCAATTACGACAGCACGGTCATCGAAGCCGAAGAAGCCGAAGCGATGATTTTCCCGATTTACTACAACACTTTTTTGGATAATCGAGGCGGCATTTCCTCGCCGTTCCCGTTTCCCGGTCAGGGCGGAGTACTGACCGGGCGCGGCAACAGTCCCGATGATTACGCGCTCGGCAAAAAATACCTGGAAGATTTAGCCGATGCGACCGGCGGCAGAGTTTTTCGACCGGAAGCGACGCCGGGCGGTTTGACCAGAGCTTTTGAAGGCATTGCCGAAGAGCTGCGCCGTCAATACAACATCGGTTATTACCCGCAAAAAGAAGGTCCGGCGGGACAGCGACGGCAAATCAAAGTGCGCGTCAATCGTCCGAATCTCGTCGTCCGGGCGCGCGACAGCTATATCGTCGGCGCGACGAATAACCAAACGCCGGCTTCCAATTAAAAAGAATATTCTTAACGCAAACGCGCAAAGCCGGCGGGAAAAGAAAATCCAGCCTTGAGGCGGATTTAAAAAGAAAAAAACAGGAATAACACGATACGCCGGGGATGAAAGATTTTTATATCAATAATCCCGGTTGATTTTGTTGTCCCTGTATTTTTTTTGCCTGCGCCCGTCGCACGTTTTGCCTCTTTGCGTTAAAATTTCGGCAGCAATGAAAGTCGATTTAATAATTTATAATGCCGGTCAGCTTGTCACCTGCGCTTCCGAGGAAAAGCCGAAACGGCTGGCGCAGATGCGCGATGCCGGTTTAATAGCCGGCGGCGCGGCGGCGATTCAGGACGGAATTATCTCGGCGGTCGGAACGAACGCGGAAATTTTTGACGATTTTGAAGCCGAAAACACGATCAATGCAGCCGGAAAAGTCGTCTGCCCGGCGTTTGTCGACCCGCACACGCACATCGTTTTTGCGGGCGACCGCATAAATGAATTCGAGATGAAAATAAAAGGCGCCGATTATCTCGAAATTATGGCGGCGGGCGGCGGCATTCTGAATACGGCGAAGAAAACGCGCGCGGCGAGCTTGGCGGATTTGGTCGAACAATCCTCGGCTCGCCTCGATAAAATGCTCGCGCACGGAACGGCGACGGCGGAAATCAAAACCGGCTACGGCTTGGACACGGAAACCGAATTGAAGATGCTTCAGGCAGTCGAAGAATTAGACCGAAATCACGCCGTCGATTTGATGGCGACTTTTCTTCCGGCGCACGCCGTTCCGCCCGAATACAAGAAAAATCCGGATGAATACGTCGATTTGATTTGCGGCGAAATGCTGCCTTTAGCTTCGCGCTGGTATGAAATGTCTTTTTATCGAAACGGCATCGACACGGGTTGGACTTTCAATACTCCGCCGCCGGCAGTTCAAAAAGATATTAAAAAATTCGCGCTCCGGCACAAGCCTTTATTTGTCGATGTGTTCTGCGAAAAAAACGCTTTCAATCTCGAACAATCGCGGCGCATTCTGGAAACGGCGAAAAGTCTCGGCTTTAAATTGAAAGCGCACGTCGACGAATTTACGAATCTCGGCTGCGCGCGCGCGGCAATCGGGCTGGGCGCGACATCCATCGACCATCTGGACGCGACGAGCGACGAGGAAATCAGGCTTTTAGCCGAATCGGACACCATCGGCATCGTCACGCCGACGGTGAATTTTAATTTCGGCGCCGCGCATTTTGCCGACGCGCGCAAGATGATTGACGCCGGCTGCGCGATTGCGCTTTCGACCGACTACAATCCCGGTTCCGCGCCCTGCCCGTCGCAGACGATGGCGATGGCGATTGCCTGTCGTTATCAAAAGCTTCTTCCGGCAGAAGCGTTTAACGCCGTGACGATAAACGCTGCTTTCGGGCTTGGTCTGGGAGAAAAAACCGGCTCTCTGGAAGTCGGCAAACAAGCCGATTTTTTAATTCTGGATACGAAAGATTATCGCGAAATCGCCTACGAATTCGGCTCGAATTTTGTCGAAACGGTGATAAAAAACGGGCGAGTCGTTTTCAACGGCTGAATCGAATTATTTCAGCGATTGGTCGAAGAAAATTTAGCGTTTTATTAATGTTTTGAGGCTCTCCGGCGTTTGGCGACGAAAAGGAAAATCGGAATATGGCGGAAAATAAACATCATGTTTTTACGCGTTTTGCCAAATGGACGGCGCACATCACCGGAAGACCGGTGACTTTTATTTCGGCGGTCGTCATAATTTTAATTTGGGCGCTGACCGGACCGTTTTTTCATTTCAGCGACACGTGGCAGCTGGTGATTAACACCGGCACGACGATCATTACTTTTCTGATGGTTTTCCTGATTCAAAACACGCAGAACCGCGATACCGAAGCCTTGCAGGTCAAGCTCGACGAACTGATTCGCTCCAGCAAGGCGGCGAGAAATCGAGTCCTGAATCTGGAAGAACTGGACGACGACGAATTGGACGAAATCCGCCAGGAATATTATGAATTGGCGAAAGTGGCTCACAAAGAATTGGACGAGCGAAAAGGCAAAACCGAGCAGGCGGGAAAGCGAAAATAAATTAACTCAAAACAAAATTTTTGAGGAAAACAATTTGAAGGTGAAATTTTAAATTTCAAATCTAAAATCAGAATCTGAAATCTGAAATCTAAATTCTAAAATTCTTTAGCTCGGCGCCTGGTCGGGAAAAGCGTCTTCATCGGGAATTTCGGGCGCGAGCAGCATTTGTTTGTAGCTTTGCGGCAGGCTGCGGACTTTTTTATTGTTGTCGGTAATGACATGAAGCGTTTCGGCTTCGGCTAAAATCGTTTCGTCGGCGGCGCGATAAATTTCGTAAACAAACCGAATCGAGCGGCTGCGGATTTCCGCGCATTTGGTGCGAATCGTGATTTCGTCCTCGTAATAAGCGGGCGATTTGTAGCGGCAGTAAATTTCGGCGACGACCAGCAGCGCATTTTCTTTTTCCTCCATCTCCAGATAAGAAAATCCGCGCGCGCGGCAGTATTCGCTGCGACCGATTTCAAACCAGATTGGG
>DASVRL010000360.1:0-3908 GCA_036388635.1 Pyrinomonadaceae bacterium | reverse complement strand
TATTTGGAAAATTTCATCAAATACGGCGAACAGCGAGACGCCAGCCCGACTTCGGTTTTCGAAGCTCCGGCAAAGCCGCGCAAAGCGTCGCTTCTCGGACAACTTTTTAACCTCTAGTGCGGCGAAAAAAAACTAGATTCCTAAAAAAATTTTTAATCGTGGCGGCGACGGCTCTGGCAGCTTTCGCCGCCTTTTTCTTTTTCATTCTGCCTGGAATTATCGCCGATTCTCAAAATCCGGTCGCAAACAAACCTCCATATCAAGTTTCGGAAAATGCCCGCAATTTACATCAAAAACTTTTCGTCGCCGATCTGCACGCCGATTCGCTGCTTTGGAATCGAGATTTAAACGAAAAAAGCGCGAGCGGTCACGTTGATTTTCCGCGAATGCGAGAGGGAAACATCGCTTTGCAGTTTTTTACAGTCGTGACGAAATCACCGCGCGATTTAAACATCGAACAAAATTCTCCTGACACTGATAATATTTTCTGGCTCACTCTCGCGCAGCGCCAGCCTCTCGGAAATCTTTCAAGTCTGTTAAAACGCGCCGTTTATCAAGCCGAAAAGCTACATCAATACGCTCAAAAAGAACGCGGAAAATTTATCATCATCAAAACAAAACGCGATTTAGCCGATTTTTTGGAACGACGACGAAACGAACCTGATTTGATCGCGGGAGTTTTGGGAATTGAAGGCGCGCACGCTCTCGAAGGTAAACCGGAAAACGTTGATGTTTTATTCGATGCGGGTTTTCGGATGATGTCGCCGTCACATTTTTTCGATTCGGAAATGGGCGGCTCGGCTCACGGCGTCGAAAAGGAAGGATTGACCGAAGCGGGGCGGGAAATGATTAGCAGAATGGAACAGCACGGAATGATCGTTGATGTGGCGCATGCTTCCGCCCAGGCGATTGATGATGTTTTGCAAATGGCAAAACGCCCGGTTGCGGTTTCGCACACCGGCGTACGTGGAACATGCGATAACAATCGTAATTTGACAGACGAACAGCTTCGCCTAATTGCTGAAACCGGAGGCGTTGTCGGAATCGGTTTTTGGGACACGGCGGTTTGCGGCGAAGACGCCGCCACAATCGCCAAAGCGATTCGTTACACTGCAAACACGGTCGGGACAAACGCTGTCGCGCTCGGTTCGGATTTTGACGGCGCGGTCAAAACGCCTTTCGACGTTTCTGGAATGGCTTTGATTACCGAAGCGCTATTGCTGGAAAATTTTTCGGAAAACGAGATAAAGCAAATAATGGGCGGAAACGTTTTGCGGCTTTTGAGCGAAAACCTGCCGGAGTAATTTTCACGGCTTTCCTTTGCGTTTTTGCAGTATTCGCGTGAAATTTGTTTTAAATTTGAACTTTGCGCGCAATATTTTGTATGATGCGGACAATGAAAACGCTTTATCCAGAAATAGAGCCTTTCGATTCGGGAATGCTGCCCGTCTCGGACAAACACACAATTTATTATGAACGCTGTGGCAATCCTGAAGGATTGCCCGTTGTTTTTTTACATGGCGGTCCGGGCGGCGGTTTGATTCCCGGTTACCGGCAATTTTTTGATCCGAAAGCATATCACGTCGTTCTGTTTGACCAGCGGGGTTCGGGGCGTTCAACGCCGCACGCCGAACTCGAAGGCAACACGACCTGGGATTTAGTCGCCGACATCGAACGATTGCGCGAGAAATTCGGCATTGAAAAATGGTTTGTGTTTGGCGGTTCGTGGGGGAGCACATTGGCTCTGACTTACGCTGAAACACATCCGGACAGAACGCGCGGTCTTTTCCTGCGCGGAATTTTCTTGTGCCGACCGAAGGAATTGCAGTGGTTTTATCAATACGGCGCGAGCGAGATTTTTCCCGATTCATGGGAGCCTTACCGCGATTTTATTCCCGAAGAAGAACGCGGTGATATGATGCGCGCTTATTACAAGCGAATGACCGACGCGGACGAAGCGACAATGCTCGAAGCCGCGCGGCGGTGGAGCGTTTGGGAAGGCAGCACGTCGAAACTTTTCCCGGATCAAAATCTGATTGATCATTTTTCCGGCGAACACGAAGCGCTCTCGCTCGCTCGCATCGAATGTCATTATTTCGTCAACAACTGCTTTTTCCCGACCGACAATTATCTCCTCGAAAACGTCGGGAAAATCCGACACACTCCGACCGTTATTGTGCAAGGTCGTTATGATGTCGTCTGTCCGGCAACGTCGGCTTGGGATTTGCATCGAGCTTTTCCCGAAGCCGAGCTTCACATTATCCCGGACGCCGGGCATTCGATCAGCGAACCCGGCATCGCTTCGGCTCTCATCGAAGCTACGGATAAATTTAGAGAAGGGCGTTAAGCGAACAAATTCACTAATCAAGCATCAAAAAATATCTTGGACGTGAGCGCCGCCAATGGCGGCGGTTCAGAGATTTGTAACTTTTTTCAGGTAGAAATTCATCAGGAAATCAGAATTTTGATTAAGAAAGAGGTCAAATGAACGGACGAGTTTTAGTCCTCAACGCATCTTACGAACCGATTAACGTCTGCACGGAACGCCGTGCGGTAGTGATGATTTTCAAAGGCGTCGCGCGGATGGAAGAACACAACGGGCATCAACTTCACTCGTCCAAAATGACGATTGAAGCGCCCTCAGTGATTCGTCTGATGGAATATCGCCACATTCCGCACGAACGCCGTTCGCTCTCGCGCAAAAACATTTTGCTGCGCGACCAATACACTTGCCAGTATTGCGTGAAAGTTCTTGCGCCGGCTGAATTGACGCTCGACCACGTTCATCCGCGTTCGCGCGGCGGCGCATCAACATGGGACAATCTTGTCGCCTGCTGCAAACGCTGCAATCACCGAAAAGGCAATCAAACCCCCGAAGAAGCCGGAATGAAATTGTTAAAACGCCCGCGCCCGTTTTCGCTCCACGTCAGCCGCCAGATTATGCGTTATCTGGGGCGCGCCGACCAAACCTGGCGAAAATATCTTTATTACGGCGCGGAACATTATCAAACCGCGCATTTCGATTAGCGCGCGGCATTATTCTCACTAATCAAACTGCCGAGTTAGCCAAAAAGCGCGGTTTCGGCTAAACTTTTCTCATCCGCGCCGCGTCAGAAAGGCTGGAAGTTTTAGTTAGAAGGAAAAAATATTTATGTTTGGACTCGGAACCACCGAATTAATTTTAATTGTCGCAGTTTTATTTTTACTTTTCGGCGCCAGCCGCTTGCCGCAATTGGCAAAATCTTTGGGACAAAGCCGCAAAGCCTTTAAAGAAGGAATGCTGGAAGCCGAAGAGGATTTTAAGCTCGAAGAGGAAAAAACTCGACCGACGCGCGGGCATCTTTCCGGCGCGAGCGATGAAGAACTGCTCGAAGAAGCGCGCCGGCGCGCCGCTGTTCGCGAAAGATAGAAGAGTGAAAGGGCATTAGGGCATATTTAAAAGATTCATATTTCTCCGCCACACATTTACACCCTAAACCCTACGCCCTTTTCCTATCCCTTCCGCGCCGTCACCAAAGTCATTTTCACCGTCAGCCGAAAGGTCAATTCGTCGCGCGTTATGTTGATCAAGTCTTCGATTTTTCTAATCAAATGAACTTGCTCATCCGGCGGCACAAATTTTGTCCAAATCGGAAATAGAAAATCGGAAATGAGCGGCGAGCGGATAAAATCTTCACCCAAATCAAATTCAAAAATTTCGAGCCGCGTTTCCGGTTCGACTGCCTGAAAACCCGCGTTTGTCGCCACATCTTTAACGTCCGAAACTTTCGGTAAATCGATGATGAGTTTTTCGATTTCTTCGCCCAGCTCGTTTAATTCCAACTGGTGCAGAGCCTCCCAGAAAACCGAGAAAAACTCGCCAAAGCTGCCCGCGGTCGGCAGCACGAAAGCGACGTTTCCCTCTTCTT
>DASVRL010000359.1:0-8018 GCA_036388635.1 Pyrinomonadaceae bacterium | reverse complement strand
ATTATCAAAGAAATGTTTTGTCTGCGCGTCATTGACCGCCATGGCGGGGAAGTTGAGAACGCCGGCTTTTTCCATCGCTTTGAGGCGAACGATCCCGGTCGTCGTTTCTTCGGTCGTGCCGATGATTTTTTCGGCGAGGTCTTTGCGTTCCTTAAGCATCGTCGCGACCACGTCCGAGCCGTCGTCGATAATGATGTTCGGGTTGCTTTCCAGCGCGTTGCGCAGGTGGCGCATATATGTGTCGGTCGATTCGCCTTTGATGGCAAAAACCGGAATGTTCCAGTCGGCGACCAGCGATGCGGCGACGTCGTCCTGCGTCGAGAGCGGGTTCGAAGCGATAAGAATCGCTTCCGCGCCGCCGGCTTGCAGAGTGCGCGCCAGATTAGCCGTTTCGGTCGTGATATGCGCGCAGGCGACGAGCTTGATGCCTTCTAAGGGTTTTTCCTGCTCGAAACGCTCGCGAATCAAGCGCAGAACCGGCATTTCGCGGTCAGCCCATTCGATTCTCTGTTTGCCCTGCGGGGCTAGGTTTATATCTTTTATATCGTATTCCATCGAAATTCCTTCTTTAGCCATAAATTCTTCCTGTAATGATTTTTAAATAGAAAAAGAGCGGCAAGTTGTTATTACACAAATGCTTACCGCTCAAAAGCGAACTAATTTCCGGTTGCCGCGCCGACAGTTTCGGCTTGCGTTCTTAAAGCTTCGGCTTTATCGGTTTTTTCCCACGTAAATTCGTCGTTCGTGCGTCCGAAATGTCCGAATTTGGCGGTCGCCTTGTAAATCGGTCGACGCAAATCGAGCGTTTCGATAATGCCTTTCGGAGTTAACTGGAAATTCTCGCGGACGAGTTCGGCGAGCCGCATTTCGTCAACCGTTCCCGTATTGTGCGTATCGATACGCACCGAAACCGGCTCGGCGACGCCGATAGCGTATGCCAGCTGGACGGTACATTTGTCCGCCAAGCCAGCCGCGACGATGTTTTTGGCGATATAGCGCGCCATATAAGCCGCCGAGCGGTCAACTTTTGTCGGGTCTTTGCCGGAGAATGCGCCGCCGCCGTGCGGAGCGTAGCCGCCGTAGGTGTCGACGATGATTTTGCGCCCGGTTAATCCGGCGTCGCCCATCGGACCGCCGATCACGAAGCGTCCGGTCGGATTGATGTGATATTTGGTGTTTTCATCCAAAAGGTCGGCTGAGACGGTCGCTTTGATGACTTTCTCTAAAATGTCCTTTCGAAGCTGCTCGGTGGTCACTTCTTCGGCGTGCTGCGTCGAGATAACGACCGCGTCGACACGGAACGGCTGCCCGTCGCGGTACTCAATCGTGACTTGCGATTTACCGTCGGGACGCAGGTAAGGAAGCTCGCCGCTGCGCCGCACTTCCGAAAGCCGTCGCGTCAGGTTATGCGCCAGCTGAATCGGCAGAGGCATCAATTCCGGCGTTTCATTGCAGGCAAAACCGAACATCAAGCCCTGATCGCCGGCGCCGCCCGTGTCCACGCCCTGCGCGATGTCCGGCGATTGGGTGCCGACGGCGTCCATGACGCTCAGAGTGTTGCTGTCATAGCCGTAGCTGGCATCGTCGTAACCGATGTCCTTAATCGTATCGCGAACGATTTTTTTATAGTTGACCGTGGCGTTGGTCGTAATTTCACCGGCGATGACGGCAAGTCCGGTGGTGACTAAAGTTTCGCAGGCGACTCTGCCGGTCGCGTCCTGTGCCAGAATCGCGTCTAAAACGGCGTCGGAAATCTGGTCGGCGATTTTGTCGGGATGACCTTCGGTGACCGATTCGGAAGTGAATAAAAAATTTGCGTTACTCAAATGTAGAACTCCTTTAAAGAGAAAGATAATTATTCGGGCAAGAATAACAAAAGGGAAATTTTAACTTTTTAGCGGGCAGGTGTCAAAAGGCAATGGATTTTGACGCGGCTTTCAGCCTTTCAATAGACGGGCAAAAGATTTTGTCTTCTTTGTTTTCGGTTGCCGCCGCAAACGGAAAACCGGAAAAAGGTTCGGAACATTTTTTGGAATCCTGACGTTAGCCTGTTTTACCAGGACGCCGGCTGGCGGCAACAGCAGCCGCCTTAAATGACAAAACGAGATAACGATTCCCGGAACCGATACATTTTTTCCAAACAAGGTGAATTATGTCTGAAAGCGAAATTACTCCGATTTCTACGCCGGAACGCATCGAAATTCTGGATGTGCTGCGCGGATTAGCCGTCGGCGGCATTCTGATCGGCAATATGCAATGGTTTTCCGGTTACGGGATGATGCCTCCGGCGGTCGCCGCGCAAGGTCCGCTTGCCGACCAGATCACGCATTTTCTGGTTCACTTTTTTGTCGAAGGGAAGTTTTACTCGATTTTTTCGTTTTTGTTCGGTTTCGGCTTTGCGCTGCAAATCGCGCGGGCGCAAGAGAGGGGCGACCTGACCGCCTCGCTTTTCAAACGGCGGTTGTTCTGGCTGCTGGTCATCGGTCTGCTGCACGCTTATCTGCTATGGGCGGGCGATATCCTGAGCATCTATGCCGTGATGGGCTTTCTGCTCGTTCTGTTTCGCCGGAAAACAGACGGCGCGCTGCTCAGATGGGCGCTCGCCCTGTTGGTGATTCCTATTCTGACCTACATTCTGATTTATATTTTGTTTGTCGCCTTTGTCCCGCCCGGAGCGGTAGCGGGGTTTATGGACGAAGCCGCGCAGCTCAAGAGATGGAACGAAGGAGTCAGGATGGTTACGCAGAGCAGTTACCTGCAAACCATCAGGGATTTTAACCTGCAATATATGGTCGGCAGATATGCGGGCTTGATTCTGGAGATGCGTCTGCCGAAGATACTGGCGATGTTTCTGCTCGGCTTTTACGCGTATCGCCAGGGGTTTTTGAAGGATTTGTCGAGTCACCAGCCGTTTATCCGGCGCGTCCTTGTTTACGGACTCGTTTTGGGTCTTATCGGCAATATCGCTTTTGCGGCGTTAGCGGGCAAGGAAGCAGTTTTGCCGCCGACGCCGGCGGGAATTGCGGGCGTTATCAGTTATGCCTTCGGCGTTCCCGCGCTGGCGCTCTTCTTTATCGCTTTAGTCGCGACGCTGTGGCAAAAAGCGGCGTGGCGGCGACCGCTCGCCCTGCTGGCTCCGGTCGGGCGGATGGCGCTCACGAATTATTTACTGCAGACGGTTATCTGCCTATCTGTTTTTTACGGCTACGGTTTCGGTCAATTCGGAAGATTCGGGGCGACGGCGGCGACGCTGTTGGCGCTCGGCGTCTTTCTATTTCAGATATTGCTGAGCGCTGTCTGGCTGAAGTATTTTAGATACGGTCCGGTCGAGTGGATTTGGCGACAACTGACATATCGCCGGCGCCTTCACCTGCGGCACCGGCGCCGGCAAACCGAAGCCCGTCTGCCTTTGTAAAACCGCTTTCGTGCGGCATATCCGCCGGGACGAGTCGATTCTCAAAAACGTCTCTCAAAAACGCCGGTTTTCTATCCTATTCAATTCTCGCGCGCAAACCGGACGGGCAGCAACTTCGCGAAAGGTAAATATTCGCGGCGGAAAACTTTACTAAAGCGGCGCTTTGCGATTTACTGAAAAAGAGGATTGGCGGCGCGACGGGATGAAAGCGGTAGAGGAAAAAATCACAACTCCGGAGACGGCGGCGCGAGTTTCGGCTTGGCGGCTCGGCGGGTTGTCGTGGCGGACGCTCGGCAGGCGCGTGTGGGACGAAATCTATGCGGGCGGATTGCTGACGCACGCGGCGGCGCTTTCGTTTTATTTTTTGTTCGCGCTTTTCCCGCTGCTGCTGTTTCTGGTCACGCTGTTCGGATTTTTCGCCGAATCGGGAACGGAGCTGCGCTCGAACCTGCTCGTATTTTTGAGCCGCGTCGTGCCGCCGTCGGCTTTCACGCTGATTTACGCGACGGTTGACGAAATCGTCGCCAACGCCGACGGCACGCGGCTCTGGCTCGGGCTGGTTTCCGCTTTGTGGTTTGCCTCGCTCGGCGTTGCCGCGCTCAGCGAATCGCTCAACGCGATGTACGGCGTCCGCGAATCGCGCCCGTGGTGGCGCGTGCGTTTGTCTGCCATCGGGCTGACCTCCGTGCTCGTCATCTTGATTATGTCCGCGCTTCTGCTGATGCTCTACGGCGGCGAAATCGGCGCGGGCATTGCCGATTATTTTTACCAGGGAACGACTTTTACGACCGTCTGGGTAATCGTCCAGATGCCGGTCGCGCTCGCCTTCGTACTGCTGGCGTTTGCGCTGATTTATTATTTCGCGCCGGATTTATACGACCAGAAATGGTATTGGATAACGCCCGGCTCGGTCATCGGCGTGACGCTCTGGCTGGTCGTTTCTTTCGCTTTGCGGCTTTATCTCAGGCATTTCGATTCCTACAGCCTGACTTACGGCTCGCTGGGCGCGGTTATCGTCCTGATGCTCTGGTTTTATGTGACGGGCGTCGCGATTCTTTTGGGCGGCAAAATCAACGCCGAAATCGAAAACGCGGCGGCGCAGGCGGGTGTGCCGGAAGCCAAACAGTACGGCGAAAAAACTTCGGAAACTTAAATAAATTAGCGGCGAGAAACCGGGCTCCGGACATTAAACGGACATTTATAAATTAAAATCCGGAATTAAAATCCGGAAATCGTCAATCCCGTGACGTTTAGGAAAGGGAAGACGAGTCAATACTTTTTTAGTTAGAATCAATCTTCTTTTGACTTTGGTCGGGTTGATTAATAAATCGGTTCTGATGGTACTTCCGAAATATAAAGCCTTTTTAAGTGAAAAATAAATTGGCGGATGAAAGCCCGGATTCGGGTTTAGCTTATTCGATTTGTCTTCATTTTCAGCAGCAGCAGCTTAGTCGCTAAAACCGTTTCCGGTTTGCAACGGGCATCGTCCGAATAATCCAAGATTTCCGGTAATTCCTTTATCACAACAATTTACAAACACGATTTTCTGTAACCGGACAAGAGCGCCGCGGAAGTTTTCCGAGTTTCCGCGGCGGCTGAATTTACAAGAGTTTGTCCGGCGTAATCGGCAATTCTCTGACGCGCTTGCCGGTCGCGTGAAACACGGCGTTGGCGATCGCCGCCGGAATGCCGACCATCCCGAGCTCGCCCATGCCCTTGACGCCGAGCGGGTTGACTATCGAGTCGTCCTCCTCGACGAAAATCGTTTCGATTTCGTGAATATCCGCGTTGACCGGGACGTGGTAATGCTGCAAATTCGGATTCATAATTCTACCGAAGCGGTGGTCAACCTCGGTCGCCTCCTGCAAAGCCATACCGATACCCCAGACAACGCCGCCGATCTCCTGCGAGTGCGAAGTTTTCGGGTTCATAATCTTGCCGCAGGCGCTTACTTCAATCGCGCGCGTGACGCGGACGAAGCCCGTAGCCGGATCGACCTTGACCTCGATGAACTGCGCGCCGTGCGCCAGCAGCGCGTACTTGCGGCGCTCCGGCGATGGCTTCGACTCGAACGTCTCGGTGATTTCGGTTAAGTTGTTGCGCCGCATCAGCTCGGAAACATTAACTGAACGGGTCGAATCGTTCTTGATTTGCAGCTTCCCGTCAAGCAGTTCCACGCCTTCATAACCGACGGCGGCGGCGGCGAAAGGAGAAGCGGCGTCCTTTTTCGCCAAATCCAGAAGTTTCCGTTTGATGCTGTTGGCGGTTTCGTAAATCGCCGAGCCGACGCTCGAAGTTGTCTGCGAGCCGCCCTGCGCCGGCGCGCGGGGAAACTTCGTATCGCCGAGCTCGAATTTGATCTGCTCGGGCTTGAGTCCCAGATACTCGGCGGCGATCATAGTCATCACCGTGTAAGTACCGGGTCCGATGTCGCTGGTCGCGCTCGCCACATGCGCCGTGCCGTCCGCGCGAAATGTAATTTTCGCCGAGGCGGGGCTTTGAAATGCGCCCCACACGCCGGTCGCCGTGCCCCAGCCGACCAGCAGGCGTCCGTCGCGCATCGAGCGCGGTTCCATTTTGCGATTTTTCCAGCCGAACTTTTCCGCGCCCAAACGGTAGCATTCGCGCAGCGCCTTGCTCGACCAGGGCTTTCCGCTTTCCGGGTCGGTCTCGGCGTAGTTGATGAGGCGCAGCTCCAGCGGGTCGAGCTTCAAAGCGTAGGCGAGTTCGTCCATCGCGCATTCGAGCGCGAACATTCCCGAAACCGCGCCCGGCGCGCGCATCCAGGTCGGAGTGTTGAAATCCGTGTCGGCGATCTTTATCGGCGCGGAGAGATTCGGGCACGCGTAGACCTGGCGCGTAAAATTCGTCGTGCCGTCGTTAAACTCTTCAAAAGTCGATGTATTGTGCACGGCGTCGTGGATCATCGCCGCCAGTTTTCCGGACGTTTCCGCGCCGAGCGCGATTTTTTGAATTGTGTACGGGCGATAACCATGCCCGGTGTACATCTGCGTGCGCGTGTAAACGACCTTGACCGGGCGCTTTAACTCGCGCGCCGCCATCGCCGTCAGCGACGGGTAATAGTTCGGTCTCAGTGAAGAACCGAACGCGCCGCCGACGAAAGGAGAAACGACGCTCACGTTTTCCGGCGGCACGTTGAAGCTGGTCGCCAAATGGCGGCGCACGCCATAGACGTCCTGGGTTTTGTCGAAAATCGTCAGCCGGTCGCCCTCCCAGAAAGCGATCGCCGCGTGCAGTTCCATCGGGTTGTGATGTTCGATGGGAATCCGGTATTCCGCCTCGACCTTCACAGGGGCGTTTTTCAAAGCCTCTTCGGGGTTGCCGCGCACCGCGGGCTTCGGTCCCTGAGAAGGCACGCGCGCCTGCCCGCGCACGGCTTCCGTATCGGTCACGTGTTTTTCCGCATTGTAAGCGACCTTGACGAGTCTGGCGGCGTAACGCGCCTGCTCGTAAGTTTCGGCGACGACCAGCGCCACGGGCTGCATATTGAATAAGATCCTGTCGGATTGCAGCGCGCGAAACGATTTGTCCTGCTGCCGGGAGTTATCCGGCGGTGCGTATTCGGTGTTGGCTTTCGGACCGAGTTTAGGCGTGTTCAGGTGTGTGAAAACGCGGAGCACGCCCGCCGCCCGGCTCGCTTCGGCAGTGTCGATGGCTTTGATCGTGCCCTTGGCTATGTCGCCCAAAACAATGAAGCCGTAAGCGAGATTCGGAACTTTAAATTCGGCGGCGTATTTCGCCTTGCCGGTAACTTTCGCGACGCCGTCCACGCGGCTCATTTCTTTCCCGATGTATTTTGCCATTTTCTATAACCCTCCTTGATTAAGCCGCGCCGCCCGTCATCGCCTGCTGCAGAGCGAGGACGATGGCGCGTTTTCCGAGTTCGACCTTATAACCGTTATGCGCGAGCGGTTTCGCGCCCGTTAATGCCGCTTCCGCCGCCGCTTTGAAGGTTTCTTCCGTCGCCGGCTTTCCGATCAACACTCTTTCCGCTTCCATAGAACGCCAGGGCTTATGCGCGACGCTTCCCAAAACGACGCGCGCCTGTTCGATGTTGTTTCCTCTGGTTTCCAACGCGGCAGCCACGGCGACCAGCGCGAAGGCGTAACTGGCGCGGTCGCGAACTTTCAAATAATAAGACTTACCGGCGAAATTGTTTTTCGGCAGGTCGATGGCGACAATCAGCTCCCCGTGCTCGAGATTGTTGTCCTTTTCGGGCGCGTCGCCCGGCAGGCGGTGAAAATCCTGAATCGGAATTGCTCGTTCCTGCCCGTTGGCGCTCCGCACTTTCACGACCGCGTCGAGCGCGTAAAGAGCGTTCGCCATATCGCCCGGATAAGTGGCGACGCACTTATCGCTCCACCCGAAAATCGCGTGAATGCGGTTGATGCCTTCCAAAGCGCCGCAGCCCGAACCCGGTTCGCGTTTATTGCAGGGCATGGCGATGTCGTAAAAATACTGACAGCGCGTTCGCTGCATCAAATTACCGCCGTTCGTTGCCATGTTGCGGAGCTGCCCGGAGGCGCCGGCTAAGATTGCCATCGAGAGCAGCGGAAACTCACGCCGGACGAGCGGATGATTC
>DASVRL010000358.1:0-3685 GCA_036388635.1 Pyrinomonadaceae bacterium | reverse complement strand
CAGTCTTTATGTTTTCAGAGCGACTACCGCTCGACGTATTCGCATTTGATGCCTTCGACGGAAACCTTCTCGAATTTTTCTTTCAGCAAATCGGCTTGCCAGGCTTCCAGAACCTTATAGATTTTCGGCGCGGGCTGTAATTCCGCCCGCACAATCAAATCCAGATTTTCTTCGCCGTTCTGCGTGCAGGGCGAGCTGTAGGAAAACAAAAATTCCTGATTTTTCTTCGGATTATTGATGACCAGAACATCCACAACTTCCCAGCTCGGAACGCCTTTTTTATCGCGCGAAGTGATTTTTTCCAGCCAGAGCATCTGTTTTTTGCCTTTGGAAAAACGAGAAACGCCGTAATCTTCGTTCGACAGCAAACCGCCGCCTAAATCGCGCGCGCCGTTCGACAAGGTTTCGCCGCTGACGACGCCCTTGTGCCGGTAGCCGATAAATTCTTTTTTCTGCGCCGGAGCCGCCGCCGGCAAAATCAAAAATGCGAGTAAAAACAATAACTTCCAATTCATAAAACTTCCCCTTGCTCTTTTACAAATGATGAGACTTTTTCAATCGCTCGGGCTAAAACCTGGAAATCGGCGAGCTGTTCGCGCATTCGGCGGTGCGAAGCGATAACCTGCGGACTCGGATGATAAAGCGGCAGCAAAATTCTTTCGTTCCAGCGCCTGATTTCAGCCGCGTTCAGCTTGAGCGTAAATTGATGATACTCAATAAGTTTCAAAGCCTCAAGCGCTACGCCGCCAAGCGTCACAATTATTTTCGGATTGATGATTTCGATGGTTTTTTGCAGAAAACCGGAGCAGTTTTTGATTTCGGTTTTCGTCGGTTTCCGGTTCGCGCCGGTCGCGGTGTGCGGGTTGCACAAAGCCGAGTTGGTGATAAAAATCTCCTCGCGCCGGAGAGCGATTGAATCGAGCAGAATTTGAAAATTCGCGCCCGATTTATCGCCCGAAAAGGGTTTTCTAGTCCGGTTTCCGCCCTGTCTACCCGGCGCTTCGGCGAGAAAGAAAACTTTTGGCGCGAGATTACCGTTCAATTCGCTCAAAACGGCGGTGCGCCCGGTCAAGTCCGGACATTTCCGGCAATTTTGCGCTTCATTGCAAAGTTTGTGAAATTTTTCGTTTATCCGGTAATGCATTTTGCATCTAATTATGTAAAATGAAAAGTTATCCTATCAATAAATTTTTCAATCGCAAACTTATATGAGCCAAATAACAGAACAGGCGGTTTTAGACGCCTTAAAACAAATTATCGACCCGGATTTGCGCAAGGATATCGTGACGCTCGGATTCATCCGCGATTTAGCGATAAACGGCGGCGCGGTTTCTTTTCGCATCGTTTTGACGACGCCGGCTTGTCCGGTCAAAGAGGAAATGGAAACCGCCGCGCGCGAAATCGTTTCCGGTCTGCAAGGCGTCACATCCGTTAATGTGACGATGGACGCCGAGGTGCCGAAAGGTCGCGGCATCGCCAACAACATCGCCGTGCCGGGCGTAAAAAACATTATCGCCGTCTCCAGCGGCAAAGGCGGCGTCGGAAAATCGACCGTGGCGGTCAACCTGGCGGTTTCGCTGGCGCTGGACGGCGCGAAGGTCGGTTTGATGGACGCCGACGTTTACGGTCCGAATGTGCCTTTAATGCTTGGAGTCGAGCAGCGACAACCGGAAGTTCGGATGAACCAATTGATACCGATTGAGGCGCACGGCGTGAAAATGATTTCGATGGCTGTGCTCGCGCCGCCCGACAAGCCGATGATTCTGCGCGGTCCGATGCTGCACGGCATCGTGCGGCAGTTTTTATCCGATGTAAATTGGGGCGAACTCGATTATTTAATCGTCGATATGCCGCCGGGAACGGGCGACGTGCAGCTGTCGCTCGCGCAGCTCGTTCCCGTGCAGGGCGCGGTTTTGGTGACGACGCCGCAGAACGTTTCGATTGCAGACGTTTTGCGCGCTCTGAAAATGTTTGAGCAGGTCGCCGTTCCGGTGCTCGGCGTCATCGAAAATATGTCGTATTTCGTGCCGCCCGATATGCCCGACAAACGTTACAACATTTTCGGCGAAGGCGGCGGCAGAAAACTGGCGGACGAACACGGCGTTCCCTTTTTGGGCGAAGTTCCGCTCGGCATGGAAGTCCGCGAAAGCGGCGACCGAGGCATTCCGGTCGTCATTTCCGAACCGGCTTCGCTGCAGGCAATAGCTTTCAGAAAAGTCGCCGAAGAAGTCGCGCGGCAGGTTTCGATTGAAGCTATGAAGCCGGAATTGGTCATTTTATCGAAAGCGAAATAATAAATGTTCGGGGAAACTGAAAAAGACGAAATAGTCAACGAAAAATTCGATAGAGCCGTTTCGGGACTTGCCGATAATTTGTCGGACAAAACTTTTTTGTACCGTTTTCTCTGGATTGCCGTCGCCGTCAACGCCGTTACCTGGCTCTGCGTTCTCTTTTTTCACGAATCGGTGAATCAGGCTTACAGCCGCGTGTTCGATATCAGCAACAAGATTGGCATAGCCGTTCTCGGTTTTCCCTTGACGTTCGGGTTTTGCCTCATCTATTCGCTGTGCCGGATAAAGTTTCCCGATCTCGAAGAAAATAATCTGCAATCGGAAATGATGGCGAGCTACGGCTATCAATCTCATTCGCTGAAACGCTGGTATATCTGGCTGTTTTCTATTTTAGGCGGCGTTTTGAATGTCGTTTTGCTTTTTTTGGTCAACCTTTACTTGAATGACCAACTCTAATACTTGTGATTTTAGCGAGACCAAAGTAAAATTGAAATTAATGTAAAGATTCATTTAATATATGAATCCGAAGTTTTGATAAAGGAGAAATAAAACAGATGTCAGCAGTTGCTGCACCGACAGTTGAAATTAATTTAACCGCCAACGCGGCGGTGGAAATCAAAAAGTTTTTGGCGGGCGAAGAGGATTTACCGGAAACGGCGGGTCTTCGCGTGCGCGTCGTTCCGGGCGGATGTTCGGGCTTTCAATACAGCCTGAATATCGAAGAAGAATCGCGCAACGGCGATTTTATCGTCGATCAGCACGGCGTCAAGCTTTTCGTCGATATGTTTTCCGCTCAATACTTAAACGGTATTACGGTTGACTACACCTCGAATATGATGGGTTCGGGCTTTACGTTCGAAAATCCGAACGCGACCGGCGGCTGCGGCTGCGGAACTTCATTTTCAGCTTAAAATCTAAACGGCTTTTATAAAAATTTGAGACGCGCCGTTTGTAATTTTGCAGGCGGCGCAATTTTTTTTCAAAATTTTGCGGAAGTCTTTTTCGATTGAAACTATAGCTTAGTATTCAAAACAATCGGACGGACTGAAGGCGGAAAGGGCAACGGGCGGGTCTTTCTTAAAGAAAAAAGAAAGACCCGCCCAGGCAGGGATAAATCTCCCGGTTTCCGGCGTTTTTTCGTTCGATTTTAATTTGAATATTTTAACGCCGAAAACGAAAAAGACCCGAAGAATTATTTTCGGGTCTTTTTCGTTTTTTAACGCCGGTGTTTTATCTGACAAAAGCGCTCGACACCGGAATATCGCCGCTCGCGCCAAACTGCGCGCCCGTAAACCCGAACGTTGTTCTCAGCAGATACCAGGTTCCCGAAGATGGTTGAAAGACAGCCAGATCGGCTTTTCCATCGCCGTCGAAATCTCCGATGCCGGGTTTGA
>DASVRL010000357.1:0-17404 GCA_036388635.1 Pyrinomonadaceae bacterium | reverse complement strand
TTCGAGAATTTCTTCGGCGGTTAAGCCTGTGGCGAATAAATCCAAAACGTCCGTCACGCGAATCCTCATTCCGCGAATGCACGGGCGTCCGCCGCATTGTTTGGGATTTATGGTTATTCGGTTAAGTAAATCTGACATACTGCGAACATTATTACATAAAAAAAGGCGGAAAGTTAAAAAACCTTCCGCCTTCAGTCATTAGCCTTGCGGCTTTACTTAGACGCCGATGCCGTGGCATTTTTTGAATTTTTTGCCGCTGCCGCAGTAGCACGGGTCGTTGGGTTTGACTTTGGGCTGCTCGCGCTGGAAGGGCGTGTTGCGTTTGGCTTCTTCGCCCGCGGCGGCGACGCCTTCGTAGGCGCCGGTGAATGCCATTGCCGCCGCTTGTTTGCGGGCGCGCTGGCGTTCGAGGCGTTCGAGGCGCTCCATTTCTTCCTGCTCGTCTTTGACGACGATTTCCAGATTGAACAGGGCGCGCGTCGTGTGGGTGTCGATGCGGTCGAGCATTTCGCGGAACATATCGAAGCTTTGTTTTTTGTATTCGACAAGCGGGTCTTTCTGACCGTAGCCGACCAGCCCGATGCCCTGTTTCAGGTGGTCGATGGAAAGCAGGTGGTCTTTCCACTGCGAGTCGATGATGTTGAGCATAATGTAGCGCTCATAAGCCCGCAGGGATTCCGTGCCCGCCAGTTTTTCCTTTTCCTCGTACGCGGCGATGGCTTTCTGCCAGATGGCATCCTCGATTTGCTGCGGATTCATCGTGTTGAAATCGACATCGGCATCGACCGCCGGGTCGATGGCGTAGACGCTTTCGATTTCCGCCGCGTAGGTGTCGATGTCCCAGTTGTCGGGCGTCACCTGCGGGTTCAGGAACCCTTCGGTCAAATCGTGGAGAAGGTCGCGCGCGACGCCCGTCTCGCCTAAAAGATATTCGCGATGTTCGGGTTCGAACATCAACTGGCGGCGCAAGCCGTAAATCGTTTCGCGCTGTTTGTTCATCACGTCGTCGTATTTGAGAACGTGTTTGCGCGTTTCGAAGTTGCGGGCTTCGACCGCTTTCTGCGCGCGCTCGATTTGCTTGGAGACGGTTTTCGATTCGATGGCGACGCCTTTTTCCATGCCGAGCCATTCCATCATCGAGCGCACCTTGTCGCCCGCGAAGATGCGCATCAAATCGTCTTCGAGCGAGAGAACGAAGCGCGACGAGCCGGGGTCGCCCTGACGACCGGCGCGCCCGCGCAGCTGATTGTCGATGCGGCGCGATTCGTGGCGTTCCGTACCGAGAATGTGCAGACCGCCGACGGCGACGACTTCCTTGTGTTCTTCGGCGACGACGCGTTTGGCTTTTTCGAGCTGTTCCGCAAATTGTTCGGGCGCGGCTTCGTCCGGGTTGATTTCCAGTTTTTTCAGATACTCGCGCGCCAGAAATTCAGGGTTGCCGCCCAGCAGAATGTCGGTTCCGCGTCCAGCCATATTGGTCGCAATCGTGACCGCGCCTTTGCGCCCCGCCTGCGCGACGATTTCCGCTTCGCGCTCGTGATATTTCGCGTTCAGAACGTTGTGCTTGATGCCCATTTTGGCAAGCATTCCGGCGACTCTTTCCGAGTTTTCGACCGAAACCGTGCCGACCAGCACGGGCTGACCTCTTTCGTGAAGCTCTTTGATTTCCTCGACCACGGCGTCCCACTTTTCGGGCAGCGTGCGGTAAATCATATCGGAATGGTCTTTGCGAATCATCGAGCGGTTCGTCGGGATGACGATCACGTCGAGGTTGTAAACCGTGCCGAATTCCTCGGCTTCGGTTTCCGCCGTGCCGGTCATACCGCCGAGCTTTTCATACATGCGGAAATAATTCTGCAACGTAATGGTCGCCAGCGTCTGGTTTTCGCGCTCGATATTGACGCCTTCTTTGGCTTCGACCGCCTGGTGTAAACCGTCCGACCAGCGGCGACCCTGCATCAGACGTCCGGTGAAATCGTCGACGATGATGACTTCGCCTTCCTGCACGACGTAATGATGGTCGTTTTTGTAAAGCGTGTGCGCTTTCAAAGCCTGCTCGACGCAGTGCAGCAAATCCATATTCGCCGGGTCGTAGAGATTGGAAACGCCGAGCAGCTGTTCCGCCTTGGTGACGCCCTGCTCGGTCAAAACCGCCGAGTGATTTTTTTCGTCGACCAGATAATCGCCCGTCGTTACTTTCGTTTCTTCGTCCTTGTGACCTTTCACGAGCTTCGGGATGATTTCGTTGGCGACGTAATATTTATCGGTCGCTTCGTCGGAGGCGCCGGAAATAATCAGAGGCGTTCGGGCTTCGTCAATCAGAATCGAATCGACCTCGTCGATAATCGCGAAATAATGGTCGCGCTGGACGAGAGATTCGACGTCGAATTTCATATTGTCGCGCAGGTAATCGAAGCCGAATTCGTTGTTCGTTCCGTAGGTGATGTCGCACGCATAGGCTTCTTTGCGCTCGTAATCGTCCATATCGTTCTGGATACAGCCGACGGTCAATCCGAGAAATGTGTGGATTTTGCCCATCCATTCCGCGTCGCGCAGGGCGAGATAATCGTTGACCGTGACGATATGAACGCCGCGCCCGGTCAAGCCGTTCAGATAGGCGGGCAAGGTCGAAACGAGCGTTTTGCCTTCGCCGGTGCGCATCTCGGCGATTCTGCCCTGATGCAGCGCGACGCCGCCGATCAGCTGAACGTCGAAATGGCGCATTCCGGTCACGCGGCGCGACGCTTCGCGCACGAGCGCAAAGGCTTCGGGCAGAATTGCGTGCAGAACCTCCTGCTCGCGCTTGCGCCGCTCCTTGACGTCTTCGATTCCGGCAATCGCATTTTGAATTTCTTCTTTAAACTGCGCCGTTTTCGCTCTTAATTCATCGTCGGAAAGTTTTTCGAGCTCCGGCTCTATGGCGTTGATTTCCTGGACGGTCGGTTTGACCTTTTTCAGAAACACGTCGCTGTTGCTGCCGAGAACTTTTTTAAAAAATTTATCTACAAAACTGTTTACAGGCATAAATTCCTCTCTTGGGCGAGCTGAAAAGCAAACCGCTATTAGCTCATAAAATTGTTAATTATTAAAGTTCGGGCGAGTTGTTTTAGGAAAGATTGGATTCGTTCGCTGGCGCTCGCCGCTCTAGTTTGCGTTTTTGGCGAGAAGCGAATCTATCGAGCCGCGCGGCAGACGCGTGACGATGAGCACTTTTGTTCCGTCGGCTTTAGATTTTGTGTTTTCCGCAATGATTTTTGTTCCGCTTCCAGGCTTCAGAGATTCGGTTTGCGAAAGATATGCGGCTATTAAATCGGCGAAACTTCGAGCGGCAGCTTCCGTTTTCAGATTGATTTGAGCTTCGATACTAAGACTTTTATTTTCAACCCAAAAACTAAAATTTACAGTTTCGGGAAGGCTTGAATAAAACTCTCCCAGCCCGGAATCGGATTTTTTCCTCAAAAGTTGGCGTCCGATTCGAATGCCGGATTCGTCAAAAACGCCGCTCACATTTCTGTTAAATACGCTGGTGCCGTGTTTGCTGGTGGCGAGATAAGACGGAAAATTATTGCTTTCACAAAAGATTAAATCTTTGACATTTAAGTTTGTTTCGGCTTCCCAATCAAATTTTTCGTCGTTTGATAATGCGTCTAATTTTCTGACAAGCTCAACTATTGATTCGGCGAATAAATCTTCGTCTGGCTTTTTGTCTAAATCGTCCTTGATTTCGGCTTCGATTTGAACGTCGAAATTGCGCGTCAAAGCCGCCTGCGCCATGACCTGCGGCACGCCCGCGCCGCCCGCCAGCACCAACCCGAGATAGACCGAGAGCGTCGTCAGAAAAACTATCGAATTGTAATTTTTTCCTTTGGTCACCGTGCTTTATTTAGCCGAGCTGACATCCTTGATGGCGGTTTCCGCCACGCCGCTGTTCGGTTTGCTCTGGTTCGATTTTTCCTTTAGCTTTTCCAGATTCTTTTTAATCATATCCGTTTTTTCCTGATTCGGAATCAGGAAATTAATAACGAAATTCTTGCCTTCGACGCCGAGCTGCGCCTTATCCAATAAAACTTGCTCGTCCGAACCTTCTTTCGGCTTATATAAATTTTTTAAAGCGAAATTTAAACCGCTCTGCAAAGTCTTGGCTTCATTTTCCGAAGCGGTTTCGGCTTTGATAATCGCCTGTAGATTATCCTTATCCTGGGCGAATACGATGCGCACATTTCGCGCGCCGACGTCATACAAAGTCCGGAGCAGCTGCGAATCGCCGAAAGCCAGAATCGCTTCTTTAGCGACTAAGGTCATCTTCGGGTCGCTGTCGGCGGTCGAAA
The DNA here is from genome assembly GCA_036388635.1 of Pyrinomonadaceae bacterium. Lineage (GTDB taxonomy): Bacteria > Acidobacteriota > Blastocatellia > Pyrinomonadales > Pyrinomonadaceae > JALZHR01. Next base: position 13,076 of record DASVRL010000357.1, on the reverse strand, counting down.
GCATTCGCGGCTTGACCAGTTTTCCGTTTTCGTCCAGCTTGGCGATGACTTCAATCATAAACGGCGCGTTGATGTCAACATCGTTTTTCAAAATCGCTTCGCCGTATTTCGTGCCGAAATCTTCCAGCGGCTTTTTGTTAAACAGCTTGGATTCTTCTCCGTTCGGCGTTTCGGTTTTCGCTTTATTTTCTTTATTCGCCGGCGTGTTGGCGTTCGGATTTTTATCTTTATTCGCCATCTGATTCGCATTTAGCCCGTCGATATTCGGGAGCGTGGTCGGCGATTTTTGTCTCGGCGTTCTGACGCTCGGGTATTTCTGCGTTCTCGGCGGACGCGGAAATTTCGGGCTGCTTATCGTCGGGTTATTACCGGTCGAAAAAGGCGAATCGGGCAGCGGTCCCTGAACCGCGTTCGGATTCGGCGTCGGCAGAATCGCCGGTTGATTCGGGTCGAGCGTTGACGGCGACGTCATCAATCCGCCCGGAATTCCGGGAATATTAGACGATGTCATTCCGGTCGCCGGGTCGATTCCCATCATCGACGGGTCAAACTCCGGCGTGGTATTCGACTGGCTGAAATAACCGGCGGGATACGTAAACTGCTCGCTCACGTCAACCCACGTCACGTCCGCGTCTTCGATTTCGGTTTTGTCGTAATCGCGGCTGGAAAATTCGGTTTCCGTTCCGAGCAGGACGCTGCTGACGTAAGCCGCGTCCAGAACCTGGCAGACTTTGCCGACATACGGGCTGTCGCACGCCTTCGTGCCTAATAAATCAACTTGACTGAAAACGATGAGTCCGAATAAATGCAAAGCGGCAGCCATCCCGAGAATTTTGTAAATTCTTGGTGAGAGTTCCCAACTTTTTAACTCGTAATCCTGAAAAAGCTCTTTTTCTTCCATACAAATATTTAAAACCCTTGTTCCCAAGACTGGCTTCTGAACTGCTTGCCGTCTTTCTTAGACGCTTCACGCCGAAAAATCGTTGTGAAGCAAATTGCTATTTTAGCATCTTTAAACGGCAAATGCGAAAAGTGGTAAACGGTAAACGGTAAGTGGTAAGTTCGTTATTTTTAAACTGCAACTTTATTAATTGCAGCTTACCACTTACCGTTTTCCACTTACCACTGACAAAAAACTATTAACAATTGACAACAAAACATTTACAATCGTTTTATGTCTCGTTCATCAAATGACCGCCGCCGGCGCGAATCGCGCCCGACCAACCGCGATAAAGCGCGTTCCGACAGCAACCGTCAGAAGGAACGTGAATTTAAACGCGAACTTGCAGAGAAAAGTTCCGCTCGCAGCGAGCCGCAGTATTCAATGCAGCAAAAACGCGCCGTCGAAAATCTTCTGAGCGGCATCGGAACGCCCGAACCAAAGCCTCTGGTGCCGGACGATTTTCAAATCGAAGCGCTCGAAGCCATTGAAAAGCAAGATGTTCTGGTCACCGCGCCGACCGGCAGCGGCAAGACCTGGATTGCGCGCGAAGAAATCCGGCGCCTTTTAGAAAACGGGCAACGTGCCTGGTATACGACGCCTCTAAAGGCTCTGACCAACTCCAAATATACGGAATTTTCCGCGGAGTTCGGCGCCGAAAACGTCGGCATTCTCACCGGCGACCGGAAAGAGAATTGGGACGCGCCTTTAATCGTCGGCACCACGGAAATTTATCGCAATCAGCTTTTCGACGCCCTCCGGCAGGGCGAGCAGGTGCGCACGGATTTCGTCATTCTGGACGAAGCGCATTATCTGGCGGACGAAGACCGCGGTCACGTCTGGGAAGAAGCGATTATTCTCAGCCCTCCGCGTATTCGCCTGCTGCTTTTGTCGGCGACCATCGGAAATGCCGACGAGTTTGCGCGCTGGATTGAAGAAGTGCGCGGCGGCTCGGTCCGCGTCATCAATCGCGCCGGCTCGCGTCCCGTCGAGCTTCGCGCCGCTTTTCTGGCGCCGGATTTGCGCCTTTTTCCGTTATTTAACGAGCAGGGAAAATTTAATTCCGAGCTTGAACGTTTTGCGCAGGAAGAAAATCGTTTCGAGCGACGAAGACATTAATTGAAAATTTAACAATATAAAAATCTCAATAGAAATCTCAAAAATTAAATAACCGACTGTCTTTTGCGAGGTAATTTCGACACTGTAAAAACGGTTAATAGATTATTTTCGTATTCCGGACAGGTTTTCTCATTATGAACAGATTTAAAAAATATGCGCTGGCGGGCGCGGTTGCCGCCTCGCTGCTTTTTGTTTTAATACATTTTTTTAATAACTCAACAATTACCGATTCCCCGCAAATCAAAGAGCAGACATTAATCGAAAACAATTCTCCGGCGACGCGCGCCAACCCGGACGTCGCCGCGCCGCTCGATAAAGAAAAAATCGTCGATGCTTACGGCAAGCTGCCGCTTCATTTCGAGCCAAATCTCGGGCAAACCGACGCGCAGGTGAAATTTCTCGCGCGCGGTCACGGCTACGCGCTTTTTCTGACCGAAAAAGAAGCCGTTTTGTCTTTGCAGAAACGCGGGAAAAATAAAGCGCAGGACAAGCGCGCCGTCGTTAAAATGCGGATTGAAGGCGCCAACGACGCGCCGCAATCGAGCGGCTTGGGCGAAACCGAAAGCAAATCGAATTATTTTATCGGCAGCGATTCCGCTCGGTGGCAATCGGACGTTCCGAATTACTCGAAAGTCAAATACGAACAGATTTACGACGGCGTCGACCTCGTCTATTACGGCAATAATCAGCGGCTTGAATACGACTTTCTCGTTCGCCCCGATGCCGACCCAAATCAAATCAAGCTGAAATTCGACGGCGTCAAATCCGCCGGCATCGACAAACAATCCGGCGATTTATTATTGGAAACCGAAGTCGGAACGCTGCGCCAGCACGCTCCCGTAGTTTATCAAAACATCGACGGCGAAAGAAAAGAAATCGCCAGCGGCTACGCGGTAATCGAAGACCGGAACGGGAAAACCAAAAGCTCCAGAACCTACAGCGTAACCTTCAAAATCGCCGATTACGATAAATCAAAAGAGCTGGTCATCGACCCGATTCTCGCTTACGGCAGCTATCTGGGCGGAACGATTTTCGACGAAGGACGCTCGATTGCGGTCGATTCGAGCGGCAACGCTTACATTGTCGGGACGGCGGCTTCGCGCGATTTTCCGACGACTGCCGGAACCGTCAAACCCGTTATGCTGCCGCGCGAAGACGCGCCGAATTCCTATTGGTATGACGCTTTTGTCACGAAAGTAAATCCGACGGGCACGGCAATCGTTTTTTCGACGTATTTCGGCGGTCGCAACGGCAACGAAACCGGTTTGGGCGTCGCCGTCGACGCCGGCGGAAACGTTCTGCTGAGCGGCTTGACGATGTCTCCCGATTTCCCTCTGGTTAACGCTTTAAGCACGCACTTTAACAATATAGATATGAATTTCGCCGCCAAGTTAAACGCTACCGGCTCGGCGATTATTTATTCGACTTATTTAGGCACGAGCACCGGCGCGGGCAGCAAAATCGCGGTTAATCCCGCGACCGGCGACGCGTTTTTTGCCGGAACTACCGGCACGCCGTATTTTCCGACGACGCCCGGCGCTTATAAAGAAAAACTTTGCGACGCGCCGCCCGCACCTTGCAGCGGATTTACTTACAGCGGCGGCTTCATCGTTAAATTTGCCGCCAACGGCAGCGCGGTTTATTCGACGCTTTTCCCGAACGTGGGCATCAATGACGTCGCGCTCGATAGCGAAGGAAACGCAGTCGTCGGCGGAACTGCGGCTCAGCAGTTTCAGACGCAGGTGACGCCCGGCGCGTTTCAACCGGCGACGAGCGGCGGCGTCGAAGGCTTTGTCGCGAAAATGAATTCCGCCGGAAACGCGCTTGTCTTCGGAACGTTCCTGGGCGGCGGTCTGCAATCTGACCGCGTGCGCGGCGTGACGGTCGATTCGACCGGCAATGTCTACGTGACCGGACAAACCGAAAACGGCGGTTTTCCGACTACGCCCGGCGCTTTTGACCAGACGTTCAACGGCGGCGCGGACGGATTTTTAACTAAATTTAATCCTAGTGGCTCGGCTTTAGTTTATTCAACATTTTTCGGCGGCACGGGCAAAGACGAGCCTTTCGCGGTCGGCATAGGTTCAGACAATAGCGCGTTTGTGGCGGGCGAGACTTTAAGCGGCGCGAATTTCCCGCTCAAAAATTCGCTGAACGGCACAAACGGCACGATTTTCTTAACGCGCTTTAACACCGACGCGACGGCACTCGTTTTCTCGACGCTTTTAGGTGTCGGCGGAGCGTATGATTTGGCGGTCGACGGCGCAAACAGCGCTTATATTACCGGACACACGACTTCGATTCTGGTGACGCCGAACTCATTCCAGCCGATGAAAGGCGACCCGAGCGCGACCGGCTCAAATAAAGACGCTTTTGTCCTGAAAATTGCTCCGACCGATGAGAATGTACAGAATTACAACATCAGCGGAACGGTTACAGACCCGACGCAGTTCGGCAATTACCAGCCGATTGTCGTGACCGTTACCGGCACGGTCACTCGCTCCGTCGTTCTACCTTACGGAAACGGAAGCGGCGTGATTCCATACTTTTTCGGCAATCTTCCGGCGGGCGGAAATTACGTGGTGACAGCTAAGAAAACCGGCTTTTTGACCGACCCTGAAAGCGTCAGCTTTAATAACTTAAGCGCCAATCAATTCGCCGATTTTACGATTCTGGATAATGAAGCTCCCGTCGGCGTCATCACTAGCCCCGCGCACGGCACGAATTACAGCGCGCCGGCTTCGATCACTATTCAGGCGACGGCTTCCGACGAGGACGGCGACGCGATTACAAAGGTCGATTTCGTCGCTTACCATAGCACGCTCGGCAGTATTCCTCTGGGAACGGACACAAGCGCGCCTTATGAATTTACGTGGAACAACGTTCCGGGCGGCACCTGGTCTCTGAATGCGATTCCGACCGACTCGAAAGGCTTGCGCGGCATTTCGACGCCTGTGGTTCACGTTTTCGTCAACGACCCGGCAGGCTTGAGCGTTTCGATAACCAGCCCGACCGAAGGACAATCTTTCGCACAGGGCAGCGACGTTCCTCTGGCGGCAAGCGTTTCGTCCTCGGTGACGCTTCTGGAATTTTACGACCAGAACAACAATCTAATCGGCAGGCGCACCAGCGCGCCGTGGTCTGCGAACTGGCGCGTGATGAATACGGGAAATTACACGATTACCGCGAAAGTTTATAATTCGCAGGGGCAATCTCTGACTTCGACGCCGGTCAGCGTCGTCGTCAATCCGATAAATCACCGGATTACGGGACGAATTTTTGACCTGACGGTAAACGCTCCGATTCCGAATATCACGCTTAATCTGACGAGCGCAAGCAATCCGAACGTCTCGGCGACGACGACGACCGATTCGAACGGTAATTACCTGTTGACGGATTTTGGCGCGACCGTTGACGACAGCGTGACGATTACGCCGGTTTCGAGCCAATACACTTTCGAGCCGCAAAACAGAGTCATCAATTATCTCGGTTATATACACCGGGAAAACGAAAACTTCTGGGGAACGCAGTTAACGCAGATTAATGTGGCGATGACCAGCCCGACCTCCAGTCAAACCTTCACCGCGCCCGCCACCATCAACCTCGCGGCAAACGCGACGAGCGGGGCGGGCACGATTACGAAAGTCGAGTTTTATCGACGGCAGGGCGCGCAAACTGTTCTGCTGGCGACCGACACGACCGCGCCTTACGAGCATCAATTAACCGGCGTCGCGGCTGGCAATCACGGCTTTTTCGCGCGCGCCTTCGATTCGAGTGGTGCAGTCAAGGATTCGCAATACGTCGAAGTGACGGTCAGCGCGCCGGTGACGACCGTTCGTCTGCAAGGCGACATCTACAATCCCGACGGTTTTCCGATGCAGGGCATCAGAGTCAATCTGACCGGAACGACGGCAACCGGCACTCCGGTTAATCAGACTTCGATTTCCCTTTCGACCGGCGCTTACGGCTTTGGCAATGTGCCGGCGGGCGGAACTTATACGATTACGCCGCAAGCCGTCGGCGGACAGTCGTTCGCGCCGCCGTCTTTCACCGTGACGAATGTGACGCAGGACAATATCGATATTGATTTTGTCTCTACTGCGCCGAATCAATCGCCGAGCGTGACGATTAACAGCCCGGCAAATGGCGCGGTCTTTACGATGCCGGCGGCAATTCCCGTTAATGTCACCGCGACCGACCCGGACGGACAAGTCGTGCATCTGACCGTCAACGCAGTCGGCAACAGTCAATCGACATTGATTGGACAGACGAACAACGGCACGTTCAACGCACCGTGGCAGCCGAATCGTCCAGGCGAATACAGGCTCTGGGCGCAGGCACGCGACAACGGCGGATTTATAACCAGCGTTTTCATCGACATCACGGTCAATCCGCCCGCGCCGGTCGGAATTTCCGGCAGAATCGTCGACCGCGGCAGCCTCGGCATTGAGGGCGTCACGCTCGAACTGAGAAATTATCCGGAAGACGAGCAAAACCCTCAGCCTCCGGTGGCAACCGTGACGACTAATGCCAGCGGAAATTACACGATTCCGAATGTGACGACCTTCGGCAATTATATTCTGCGAGCGTCGAAGATGGATTACACATTCTCGCCGCGCCAGCGAATTTACTTAAATCTGGCGGCGAGTCAGACGGGAGATTTCACGGGCACGATGCAGGTTCAGCCTTCGGAATTCGACGGCGACGGCAGAAGCGATTTAGCCGTCTGGCGACCGGAAACCGGCGACTGGCACGTGATGCGTTCCAGCGACAATACTTATACTGGCGTGCGGTTCGGCGCGGGAAGCTTCGGCGACATCGCCGTTCCCGGCAACTACGACGGCGACCGCAAAACCGATTTAGCCGTTTATCGTCCGTCGGACGGAACGTGGTATATCAACCAGAGTTCAAACGGACAGGTGCGCGCCGTGCAGTTCGGCATCGCGACCGATAAACCCGCCGCCGGCGATTTTGACGGCGACGGGAAAACGGATTTCGCCGTTTTCCGCCCGTCGAACGGTTATTGGTATATCCTGCGCAGCACGGACGGACAATTTATCGCCATTCAGTGGGGGACTGACGGCGATACTCCGCTGGCGGGCGATTTCGACGGTGACGGCTTAGCCGATGTAACCGTCTTTCGCCCGTCGGACGGCACCTGGTATGTCCGTCAGAGCACGACCGGCAATTTGCAGGGATTCAAATTCGGACAGAACGGCGACGTTCCGCTGGTCGGCGATTTCGACGGCGACAAACAGGCTGATTTTACGGTATTCCGCCCGTCGGACGGCGTCTGGTATGTCTGGCAAAGCTCGACGAATTCGCTGAAAGCCTTCAAATGGGGCACCAGCGGCGACAAACCCGTGCCGGGCGATTTCGACCGCGACGGCAAGACGGATTTCGCCGTCTTTCGCCCGTCGGACGGTAATTGGTATATCTTCCGCAGCGCGACGAATTCCTACACCGTGGATAAATTCGGCGCGAGCGGAGACGTTCCGATTCCGGCGGCTTACGTGCAGTAAACTTTCGTAAGTGGTAGGTAAAAAGTGATAGGTGATAGGGAGTAAGAAGTTTCTTCCTCATCACTTATCACTTTTTACTTTTTACTTAAAATTTTTTCGTATTTCGTGGTTTAATAATCTTTGATGAGATTCAAATTGCCCGAAATTCCGCCGCCGCAGCTGATTGCGTCGCTGCGTTCATACAACTTGCTGCCCGCAATTATCTTTATGCCGACGCGCCGGCGCTGTGACGAATCGGCGATGGAAGTCGCGCTCAAGAAACAAAATCCGAATCCCGAACGCAGCGAGGCGCGCCGCCGAATCTTTCAGGAATACGCCGAGCAGAACCCGGAAATCAGCCGCCACAAACACAAAAATCTGGTCATCCGCGCCGGCGTCGCCTCGCATCACGCCGGGCATATTCCCGCCTGGAAACTTTTGATTGAAAAAATGATGTCCGCCGGGTTGCTCGACGCGATTTTCGCCACGACGACCGTCGCCGCCGGAGTCGATTTCCCGGCGCGAACCGTCGTTATCATCAATGCCGACACGCGCGGCAATGACGGCTGGCGCTCGCTTCAGGCAAGCGAATTGCAGCAAATGACCGGACGCGCCGGCAGGCGCGGGAAAGATAATGTCGGTTTTGTTATTTTAGCGCCGAGCAATTTTCAGAACCCGCCGCGCATCGCGACGCTTTTGAAGTCGCCGCCCGATGCACTGCAAAGCCAGTTTCGCGCCACTTATTCGAGTTTGCTCAATTTACTGGACGCTTACGGCAGTTTTCCGCAGGTGCGCGAGATTGCCGAAAAAAGTTTTGCCTTTCGGGAAACGGCGCATCAGGTTCTGCGGCTGGAAAGAAAGCGCGACAAGCGGCAGGCGAATATCGCGGAAAAAATAAAAGCGAGCGGTTTCGATTTATCGGTCGATGCGGTGCGCGGTTTCGAACGCCTGACCGCCGCGCGCAATCGCTTGCAGGAAAAACTTCCGATGCGCCGCGCTGAAATCCGCCACAAATGGCTGGAAGAAAACGTCGCTTCGGGACGCGTCGTTTCGCAGGGTCGCAGCGGCAAACGCTTTTTTCTGGTGCTGAACGTTTACGGCGAAAAAGTGACGGCAATGAAAAACGACGGCGGCGGAACGACGTTTGCGCTGTCGCGCGTCAACCGCGTTTACGCCAAAAAATATCCGCTCAACGATAAATCGGTCGAAACCGCTTTTTTCGAGATTTACGAAGGCAAAAACCCGCCGCTCGACGAGCCGCGCATCGCGTTGACGCAAAACGAAAACGACGAGGCGGTGGAAGTCATCAATCAGTTGATTGAGCGGCTTTTGCCCGACAGCTTGAGCGACGACCGCAAACGCCTCGCGCATCAATTTTTGTGGGAAAGCTGGAACGACGCCGAATTTATTGAAAAAACCGGGCGCGACATCGATTTTCTGCGCGACGAAATCTGGCTTCCTTTCGAGCATCGCGCGCGCGTTCTGCATCATTTCGGCTATCTGGATTTCTCGGCGCAAAAGGTGACGGAAAGCGGAAAATGGCTGGCTGACCTGCGCGTCGATAGACCGCTTTTAGTCGGCGAAGCGCTGCGGCAAGGGCTTTTTGAAAAACTGGAAATGAAACACGTCGCCGGGCTGATGGCGGCGCTCGCCGGCGATTCGGACAGAAATTACGGCGAGCTTCATCTGTCGGACAAGATTCTGGACACGCTGACCGAATTTGAAGACATCGTTTTCGCCGTTTCCGGCGTGGAATGGAAATTCGGCGTCGAGCCGGCGCCGGAAATGAATTTTTCGGCGGCGGCAACCGCCGAACACTGGGCGGACGGCGCCAACTGGGAAAACCTGGTGCGCGAAACAAAGGCGGAAGAAGGCGATTTGGTGCGCCTGCTGTCGCGGACGGGCGAAGCGCTGCTGCAAATTGCGAACCTGAAAAAATCCAATCCGGCAGCGGCAGAGATTGCGCGCACGACGGCGGAGATTATCTTGCGCGAGCCGATTCGCTAGTTATTAAAGAATTTTCACCAAACGGAATGATGTAATCGGAAAAGGCTTCGAGCCGCGCGGCGGGCGGCGGGCTGAAATCGTCCGGCGATAGAAAACGATAACTTATCTGCAAAGTTTTGTTTCCTTCGGGCTTTTGTTAAGATACAACTAGCTTGACTAAAGTCAGGCTCGAAGGTTTAAGAAAATGCAAATTTTACTGGCGGATGAATACGGTTTTTGTTTCGGCGTCGAGCGAGCTGTCGAGATGGTTGAAGAAGCGCTCTCCGAAGGCGACACGGTGCGCACGCTCGGTCCGTTGATTCACAACGACCAGGAAATGGAACGACTGGCGATACACGGCGTGGCGACCATCAACGCGCCCGTTCAAATCCAGCGCGGCGAAACGGGGGTTATCCGCGCTCACGGCGTCACGCCGGAGGTCGAACAGGAACTGCGCGAAAAGGCTTCGAAGATCGTCGATGCGACCTGCCCGTTTGTCACGAAAGTGCAGAAACTGGCTTCGCGCGCGGCGGCGCAAGACCGTCACGTGGTCGTCGTCGGAAATCCCGACCACCCCGAAATGATTGGCGTCAAAGGCTACGCGCCGGAACACGCTTTCGTCGTCCGCGACGCCGCGGAAGTGGCGGGTTTGCCGCTGCTGAAAAATCCTCTGGTCGTTTCGCAAACCACTATAAAACTGAAAAGTTTTCTTGAGGCGGCGGAAGCCGTCAAAGCCAAAGCGGAAGGCGAAACGCAGGTCGTCAATACGATTTGCTCGGCGACCCGCGACCGTCAGGACGCAGCGCGCGCTCTGGCGGGCGAAGTCGATGCTTTTTACATTATCGGCGGGCGACATTCATCAAACAGCCGCAAATTGCTCGCCGTCTGTCTGGAACAATGCCCGAAAAGCTTTCTGATAGAAACGCCCGACGAGATTAACGCCGCAGACCTGAAAGGCGCGGAAAAAGTCGGTTTGACGGCAGGAGCTTCGACGCCTAACTGGCTGATTCAAAAGGTCGTCGCGCGGCTGGAAGAAATCGGGAAAGAAGTTTAAAAAGGCGAAAGGCGAAAAGTAGAAAGGCAAAAGTAAGAAAGTAATTTTCTTCACTTTTGCCTTTTACCTTTTTACTTTCGCCTTTTCTGAATTTTTCACCACCTCAAACTCGAAATGCAATTCCTTTCCGCGAAAAATATAGCTCAGATAATGCTCCCAGAATTTTCGCGTAAAGCGAAAGCGCGGCGATTTCTGGTCGAGATTGACCAGAAACTCGATTCCCAGGTTTCGCCACAGGTTCAAAAGCGAAACGTAAATCCTGACGGGTTTTAAAGTCACTTCCGTGTAGAAATCGAAAACCTGCCGCTCGGGCATAAATGTGTTGAGCGTGTAGGAATTAAAATGATTGCGGTGCGTCGGGTCGGTAGCCCAATCGGGATTTGTGTAATGCGGCGTCACGAGGCGAATCCGCCCGCCGGGTTTACTGATGCGATAAAGCTCGGTGACGAAAGCCATTACGTCCGGCACGTGTTCGATAACGTGTCGCGAGACGATTAAATCGAATTCGTCGTCCGCGAAAGGATACGGAAGATGCCCGAGGTCGTGAATAACGTCAGCCGCCGTGCGCGGATTGTTGTCCAAGCCAATCGCGCCCTCGTATTTATTGCTTCCGCACCCGACATCGAGAATTTTTGTCATCGAAAAATAATTTACCACACGAAGAAACGCGTGAACGCGGAATTGCAAATTCTGCATTCCGCATTCCGCATTCGCGCGTTTTCTTTCAATATTTATCCGCCAGTTCCGTGATGCCGCAGCGCGGGCAGACTAAGGTTCGCTGCGCTTTGTCCGCCCATTTCGCCAGCGCCGGGCTGGAAAGTCGCGGATTTTTGCTTTCGGCTTCGCCTTCGCGCATCAGGCGTGATTGAGCGCTCGAGCCGCCGGTTTCCGATTCCTTCAGTTCACGCTCGCAGTGTTTACAAATCCATCCGAAACCGTCGTTGTAAAAATCTTCCAGCTCGATTTTCGTCATACTTCAGAGTGACAGATTAGCATAAACAAAAGCGGGCGAATAATTTCACCCGCTTTTGTTTTTTTATTATTATCCTGGCTTTTATTCGTTGCTGCGACGAACGGCGGGGCGACCGCTGCCGGTCGGCTGCGTCTGCGGCGGCAAAGCAACGAGCTTGACCGGAACGGTCGAGCGCTTGCCGTCGCGGAAAATTTCCGCCTGAATCGTATCGCCGATTTGTTTTTTATCGAGATAGCGATAAAGGTCGTCGAGATTGTTCATCTTCTGACCGTCAATCGAAATAATAATATCGCCCAATACTACATCGCCGTCAGCGCCCTGCGAAAGCCCGCGAATTCCCGCGCTCGCCGCCGGACCGCCCGTCACCGCGCTGCGCACCAGCAAACCGGCTTCGACCGGAAGATTGACGCCCTGCTCGTTAAGCTGCGAGACGCTGTAAAGATTTGCGCCGAGTTTCGGACGACGAACTTCGCCGAATTGAATCAGTTGCGGGATAACGCGCCGCGCCGTGCTGACCGGAATCGCAAAACCGACGCCGACCGAGCCGCCGGCGGGCGAAAGAATCTGCGAATTGATGCCGATCATTCTGCCGTATTTATCCAGCAGCGGACCGCCGGAATTGCCCGGATTGATTGACGCATCGGTTTGAATCGCCGCATCAATCGGGCGACCGTTGCGCGCTCTGATCGGACGCTGCAAGCCGGAAATGACGCCGGTCGTTAAGGTTCTGTCCAGACCGAAAGGATTGCCGATAGCCAGAACTTTCTGCCCGACCGAAAGCTTGTCGGAATCGCCGAGCGAAATGACGGTCAAGCCTTCCTGCGGCGGCTCGATTTTGATAACGGCTAAATCCGTGTCCGGGTCGCGCCCGACGACTTTCGCCGGATAAACTTTATCGCCGCCGAAGCTGACCTTAAGCACGCTCGCGCCTTCGATAACGTGATTGTTGGTTAAAATATGCCCTTGAGCATCAATTACCGAACCCGAACCCGAACCTTTTCCTTCTTCGGTCTGCCCGAGAAAATCTTCGCGGGTCGAGGTCGTGGTGATAAAGGCGACGCCCGGCGAGATAGTTTTATAAACCTCGATGCTGTTTTGCTCGTCGCTGACGGCAGACGGGTCGGAGATGCCTCTCGGCACGGGATTGTCTTCCGCCAGAGCGACGCTCATATTGTCATTCGGCGTGAAAATACCGCCGAAATTACTTAAAACAGCTACCGTTCCAGCCGCAATCAAAGCTGAAGCGAAAGCTATTACTAAAATCTGACGCGCTGATAATTGATATATTGCTTTACTTCTCGACATAGCTTTTCCCTGTCACTTCCCGTAGTTAAATTTCAACCTTTTTAGAGCCAAACTAAGATGCTCAACTGCTAAAAGTTCGTTGCGTATTAAAAATACGAAAAAGAAAAACTTTCGGTTTCAATAAATATTAAAGCCGAAAGCACCGCACCGCAAGAATATTTTTACCAGGAGTTAGAAGAAAAAGGCAACAAATTTATG
>DASVRL010000356.1:0-6821 GCA_036388635.1 Pyrinomonadaceae bacterium | reverse complement strand
AGAAAATGCGGGTGAAGCTGCATTTTCAGCGCGGAAAGCTGCGCCTGCACGAGCTGCTCGGAAAGCCTTGCCGATTGCGCCGCCAGTTGCGCCGCCTGAGTTTCGCGCATCCGCGCCTCGCGGTAATATTCGAAAGCGTGCGCGACAATTACGGTCGCCCAATAGGTCAGCAGGCTTTCGTGCAGCATTATCGGGCTGGTAATCGTTTTGCGGAAAAGCGCTGCCATCGTCGGCAGCTGCGCCGTATCGACAATACCCAGATACCAGGAGAGCGGAACCGATACCACGATGATGACGAAGATGAAAACAGCGGCGCTCAGAATATGAAAAAACGTGTGGCGCAATAGCTGTTTGCGCTCGAGCGGAAACCGGCGGCAGAGCAAAAAAATTAGCGGCGAAGCCAAGCCCCACAAATAAAAATCAATCGAATAAGAAATAATCAGCGGCAGAAGCGAAATATCCATTCCCATCCGCTGGTTGTAAAAATATGTGCGCAGAGCGAAAGAAAAACCGACAAGCGTCCAGACCAGAAATCCGACCGCCCAGTGCCGCCAATTTATTTTGAATGTTTCTTTCACCGGCTCGCCCGAAAACATAATGCCACTTTTTTTATTTTAGCTTTTAGCGCTGAAATTGTAGAGTTTTACTGCCGAGCCGGGACAACTGCTGCTACTAATACTAATACTGCCGCCGCTGATTCTTTCAAACGCGTTTGTTGCCGCGCGAGAAGAATCATTTTTCTTTTCATTATGACAGTAGTTTTCGTTTTGCCGTTTCGTCGGCGGCTCCTTGTTTGGTTAGAGCGGCTTTTATTTCCGCGTCGTCGCTGCCGCTCGAACCGGCGTGCCTTGCCCGGCGATTATACGCCATTGCCCGTTTTGTCTGGTATAAACGTGTATGAATTTCGACTGGCTGATAAGCTCGCCCGCCGCGCTTTTTCCGGTCAGTCTTCCGGTGACGACCGCCGTGTTTTCGAAAACGCGCGCCTGCATTTCGTCGATAGTGAATTTAGTGTTCGGGTCGTCAAGTTTAAAAACCTCCATCAATCTCGCTTTATCGACTTGGTAGCCGGTCGCCGTGATGCCTTGAAAATCGTCGGCGTAAAGCTTATTCAAAAAATCCATATCGTGTTTGACAATCGCCGCGCTGCGTTTTTGCTCGATAACCAATAATTCCTGCGCTTCATCAATGGCGCTTTTTTCCGGTACGGCGGGCGCGTCCAGATTTTTGCGCATAAATTCCAGCGCGCGCCCGATAATCTCGCGCGAGCGCTCGTCGTCCGTCTGATTGTCGAAACCGTGAACGCCAGCCGGATGATTCATCACTTCGAGGTTGGCGTTTTTTGACAAAGCTTCGCGGATAAAACGGTCTATCGAATCGTTCATCGTCGGGATTTCGTCCAGACCGGCGCGCGCGATAAACACCGGCGGAAGTTTCGCGGCGTTTTCGTCCAGATACGTAATCGGCGAAAATTTTTTGACCGTTTCGGGCGTTTCATTTTCCCGGTGCGCCTTCGATTGCTGAATATCCAGAAAAGAGTAGAAAGCGACCAGACAGCGAACGTATTCCGGCTTTTCGCGCATCGCCAGGCTCAGCATCGGACCGCCCGCCGAATACGAAGCCAGGCACAGACGGTCTTTATCGACGCCGAGCGCATCGCCGTTGGCGCGGACGTAATTTATCGCGTCGGTGACATCGGCGGCGGCTTCCGTGACGAGCGTTTTCGGAAATGCCAGGCGATGCGTAAAAGTTATGCCGACAAAACCGGAAGCCGCCGCCAGCTTTGCCCACGAAACATAAATGCCCCAGTTTTTCGGATTATATTCGGCTCCCGCGCCGCCGTGTATAAAAATAATCGCCGGGCGTTTCTCGTTTTTTGCCGCGTCCGGCGGAGAATAAACGTCCATTTTCAGCGGCGGAGCGGTCGCGGTTTCGGTCGATTTGTAATTTAAATCTTTTTTGACCGCTGCGCGCTCCGTTCCCGGCAGTTTATAAACGACGGGCGCGTTGACGATTTCCGCCATACTTTTGCGCGGCGCCGTCTGTTTGTCCTGCGCTCGGGCGTCTTGCCAGAAAGTATTTATAAACAAAATCGCTGCTGCGATAAGAAAAATTTTTCGCTTAATTTTCATCATATTCTCCATCCAGTTCGGCAGTTTATAAGAATTTGCCCGAATTTATTCACCGCAAATCCAGTTTCAGAATCGTCACGTTTTGAAGCTTCGCCGGCGCGAGAATCTTTCCGCTTTCGTCGAAGCTGCGAAGCTGGCTGTTGGCGATGTAATAAAAATTTCCGCCGTCGAGCGCGCCGGTCGTCGGCACTTTGTAAAGCGGGTGATTCGATTCCAGAACCTCGGCGCGCACGGCGCGGTCGCCGCTTTCGTTTAAATGAAACCGCACGACGCGGTTCGGCAATTCGAAGTTTTGTATCGCCAAAAGGCTGTTTTCATAAAAATACAAACCGTCGATTCCCGCCAGAGCGATTGTTTCGGCGTGCGCGAGCGGCGCGGATTTTCCGTTTTTCGTCTCGATAACCAGAACGCCGTTTAAATTGGCGACGTAAAGCTTGCTTTCGTCTTTTGATAAAGCGATTCCGTTCGGATAGCTGTAAGGCTCAAGGCTGACGAAGTTTTCAAGTTCGTCTTTGTCGCGGCGCAGCACGTGAACGACGCTCGACAGGCTGTCGGTGATAAAAAGGTCGCCATTGCGCGCGATAACCAAATCATTCAAAAGATGCGGTCGCGGCTGGTTCGAAAGCTCGTATTTTTTGATTAATTTTCCGGTTTTCAAATCGTACCGGTGCAGCATTCCGAAGCCTTCGCGCGTTTTATCGAAATTTTTCATCTCCGGCGAAACGTTATTTAAAACCCACAAACCCCGGCGCGCGGCGTCGAGTTTGATTCCGACGACCGCGCCGAGATCGTCCTCGGCTTCCGGGACAAAATCGCTCGTCTTGCCGCGACGGTCTACTTTGACGATTTTTCGCTTGTAAAAACTTCCGGCGTAAAAACTCCCGTCGCTTGCGTCAAAAGCGACGCTTTCCGGTATCAAATCCGGCTCGAAAATTGTCGCCGCTTTCCGGCTTTTAACTTTCGGCGCTTTGACCTTTTCGATCAGCTTTCTAATTTCCGAGTATTCGCTCGCCTCGCGCAGAAACAAAAAATCTTCGCCCGCGGCGGCTTCGGCTCCGAAACCGAGTTTCAGAGTTTTTTCGAGCCATTTTACAGCTTCCGTTTTGTCGCCGGTCAGGCTGTAGGCGCGGGCGGCGTTGTAAAAAAGCGTCGGGTGATTCGCCGGACCCGTTTCCAGGGCTTTCCGCGAATTTTCGAGAAACGCGGCATAATCCTTGTTTTTATACGCCGCCAGCGACTGCTGCCAGAAATATTGCCACGGATAGCGGCGCCCGGTCTGCGCCGTAGACGCGGAATTCAAGCTGAGCAGTAAAAAAAAGACTGCTGCTGCCGTGGCGATACATTTTCGGCTCACTTTCGTCCAAACGTTTTTCGTCATAATGTCCGGCTCAAATTATCAGGTTGTTTAAACGGGAAGAGAATCGGTTTTATTCGAGCGGCGGTATTTTGGGACGAAACTACAATATCGGGGTTTGAATTCAAGTTTGATTCGTTTGCGGCATTGTGTGGATTCAGCCCTTTTTTGTCTAATTTCCCACTCCGCCGATTTCGCTGAATTTCCGGCGAAATCTTTCATCGTGACCCGACATCAGGCGCTGACGGCACAACCAGGCGTGCGTCATCTCGTGTTTCAGGAGGTTGACGAGTTGTTTTCGGTTGGTCGTTTGATAGAAAGTTTTCTTGACGAAGATAGCCGGTGTGTCGTGATTATAGCAATGCGTGTAAGCGGCGCCTTTTTCAGTATTTGTCCCGGATTTTAGAAACGGTTCATCCGTGAGATATATAGGAACCGGCGGCATATTATCGAATAAAAGCAATAAAGCGTCGGCTTCAGCCTGGAGCTTACCGTCAGAGTCAAACTTATCGTCAGGGTCAAACTTTTCGTCGGACGCGGAAATTGCCGGCTTTTCGGTGATTGGCATTTCGGTGACCGGCGTCTCCGGCGTCAGGTTTGACATTATCAACAGTAATAACAGCCACCTGAAACTGGCGAAATTGAAATTTACTATCAGCGAAGCCAGCCTGAAAATTTTTCGTTTGCCGTCAACGGAATTTTTCCCGGCATAAGACCGAATTAGCATTGCCGCCGGAGTTAACAAAAACCAATTAACCGCCATTAATAACAAAGCCAGATGGAAAATCGTCAAAATTGTCATCGCTGAGCCGGATTATACAAATTAAATCGTTAAGTAACAATTTCTGCGCGCAAACGGAAAACAGATGTCAATGCGCGACAAAACAGCGGCAAATTCTGATTTTTGAATTCTGAACTCAGAATCTGTTTCCGTTCTTGCGGATGCGCGTTGCACGGTCTTCTTATTTAGCCGTAAATGATTCGCGCATCCAGCTTTGCAGTTTCTCGATTTCTTTCGAAACCGTGCGCGAGGCGGCAAACATCACGAGCGTCAGTAAAATGCTCAGAACCGGAATTATATACATCGCCGAATGCAGCCCGGCGGCGCGAAACGGCTCTAAAGACGCTTGCGTGAAAACGGTGACGCCAGCGTTCTGCGCCGCCTGCTGCGTGAAATAATCGCTGATTAAACCGATGGCGTACGGACCGAGCGACGCGCCCAGCAGATACATCGCCATAAAATAAAGCGACATCGCCGTGCCGCGCAAACCCGGTTCGACGACGTCCTGGATGGTCGAATAAACGGTCGAATAATAGAAATACATCAGCGCGCAGCCGACGCCCATTAAAATTAAAAAGCCCGTAAAATCGCCGTTCGGTCTGCCCAGCGCGAGCACGATAAACGGAACCGAGCCTAAAATTGCGAACGTTCCGACCAGCATCCGACCGTCCTTGCGTCGCTTCATCGCGGCGTCGCCGATAAAGCCGCCCAGCAGAAGTCCGGGCGCGCCTAAAAGACCGTAAATTATCATCGAAACGAAATTTGCCGTTTGAATATCGGCGCCGTGATAGCGCATCAGAAACGGCGTGATAAACGCGCCGATGGCATACATATTAAAATTATGCAGCGCGCCCGACGCAATCAGCCAGAGCATCGTCGGCGAAGAAAGAACTAATTTGTAGGGCGAACCCGCACGTTTCTCGGTGCCGATATTGTGCGTTTCGGTTGCGCCGCGCTGCGGTTCTTTTATAAATAACGCCGCAATCGCGCAGAGAATTCCCGGAATTCCCGCGACCAGAAACGCCGCGCGCCAGCCGTATTGACGCGCCACGATTCCGCTGACCGCAAAGCTCAAAGCCACGCCTACCGGCAGACCGAGCATAAAAATCGAAAGCGCTTTCGCGCGTTTGGCGGCGGGAAACAAATCGCCGATAAGCGAAGTCGCCGCCGGCGCGCACGAAGCTTCGCCGACGCCGACGCCCAGACGCAGCAGAAAAATCTGCCAGAAATTTGTCGCCACGCCGGAAGCCGCCGTCATCAGGCTCCAGACGAAAACGCCCGCCGAGAGAATTCCTTTGCGCGAAGATTTATCCGCCAGCCGCCCGAGCGGAACGCCGACAAAGGCGTAGAGCAGCGTAAACGCCGTGCCGAGCGCGCCGAGCGACGCGTCGCTCAAACCGAATTCCTTGCGAATCGGCTCGCCGACCGCGCCCAGAATCTGCCGGTCAAAAAAATTCATCGCGTTGATGGCAAACAAAATCCAGAGCGCAAACCATACGGGCGACCGATTCTGATTTGTTGAAGAAACTTCTCCGCCGGAATTATTCATTTTTTAATTAAAGCGGCTGATCGGTATTTTCTCAAACGTCGGTATCGAAAACTTTGCCGAAATAATCGGAGATTTCCGTCGTCATCTGCTCGCGCTTCGGCTGTTCGATGCCGGCAGACGGCTTTAACTGTTCGACCGACAGCGCCGGATTAATACAATTTTTAGACATTTAGTTTTTAAACCTATCCGGCTGACGTCAGCTTTGCGAAAGCAAATCGCGCCAGCCTTTTTGTCTCTGAAATTCGGTTTTAGAAAGTAAAAATTATGTCGCAAAGTGTCATACTCCGTGTATAATCGTATCGCTTTTACTCAGGAATTTATAACGAAACCTTGCCGGAGAAAAATATATGGATGAAGAACTGCAAAAGCTCAGCGTTTTTGTCTCATACGCTTCCGAAGATAAAATTAAAGTCGCGCGGCTTGCTCAAAGATTGCGGAACGACGCAATGGACATCTGGATTGATAAAAGCAAATTGCAGGGCGGACAGTTTTGGGAACAGGAAATTCACAAGGCGATTGCCGCCGCCGACGTTTCAATAATCTGTCTGAGCAAAAAAGCCATCGCCAAAACCGGATTTTTTCAGCAAGAGATAAAACTATTGGTCGATAGAGCCAGAGAACATCCGGAAGAGAATATATTGCTGATTCCCGTTCTGCTGGAAAAATGCGATGCGCCGGACGAGCTCGATTCGCTGCAATGGATTGATTATTACAAAAAAGGCGGATACAAAAGCCTCCGCGACCGCCTTCGGGCGAAGGCGGCGGAGCTTGGTCGGAT
This sequence comes from Pyrinomonadaceae bacterium, assembly GCA_036388635.1. Lineage (GTDB taxonomy): Bacteria > Acidobacteriota > Blastocatellia > Pyrinomonadales > Pyrinomonadaceae > JALZHR01. Next base: position 227 of record DASVRL010000356.1, on the reverse strand, counting down.
TTTATCGACCGAGCAGCAGGAATTAATAGATAAAATTCGCGTGGAAAATGCGCTCAAGAGCGGCGCGGCGGCGGCAGAAGACGCTGTTTCGCGGGACATTACCGGAAGCTACATTGTGCTGGGAAATAACGACGACGGCGGCATGTATCGCGGTCGGGCGACCATCTCGAAAAAAGATGATGCTTATTTTATGAAATGGCTTATCAAGGGCGAGGAATTTGAGGCGC
>DASVRL010000355.1:0-11453 GCA_036388635.1 Pyrinomonadaceae bacterium | reverse complement strand
GTTATCCGACTTTCTTTTCCGACAGGTAAAAACCGATTTCTCAAAAATAAAGGACAAATTTGCAGGTTTAAGCGTCTAAAACGAAAGAAATTAATTTTGTTTGAACCGGCTTCGACTGCGGTCTATATTTTATTTACATTTTTCTAATAAGCGCCTATACTTAGGCAATAAATCGCCCAACCTGTTACCGGCAAATCGTAAACAATTAACAATCAGTTAATTGTCAGAGGAGAAAACAATGCTTCCGTTTTCGAAAACGCCTTTTTCAAAAGTTTTTACAACTGTATTTATTTTCGGATTGCTGTTTGTGCTGAATCCAAGCGTTAAAGCGGCGGCAGCAGGCGATGTCGATACGAGTTTCATCGCCACTTTGTCGGGCGCGGACGGCGAGGATGTCGTTATTAACACGATTACGGTTCAACCGGATGGGAAAATCATCATCGCCGGGCGATTTTTCGCCGCCGGTAAATACCCGCGCATCGCCGTCGCACGGTTGAACGCGGACGGAACGCCCGACCCGACTTTCGCGCCGGTCGCTCTGGACGGCAGCCAATTTTATAACAACAGTCTTGCTATCAGGCACGTTGAGCTGCAGGCGGACGGAAAATTACTGATAGCCGGCGAATTTGCTTATCAGGGACAGGACAGAGGACTGCTCAGGCTCAACGCGGACGGCTCGCCCGACAACGCTTTTAACAATAATCCGACGCTCGCCACTGTTAATAAGGTGGTTGACTTCGTTCTTCAGGCGGACGGCAAAATCTTTCTCGGCGCGTCGAAAAGAACCGGACCTACCTCGTCGTTACCCTATTTTGTGCGCGTCAGCCCGGACGGCAGCACGGAAGCCGAGAGAAATCCTATACCTATTTTAAAAATCGCGCCCGCGCCGGATGGAAAAATGATCGCCATCGCCAACGGCGAGTTAGTTCGTTTCAACGCGGATTTATCGACCGACACGTCGTTTCAGACCACTTACGGCGGGTCGGCTTTTCTGGACGTAGCGGCGCAGCCGGACGGGAAAGTCGTCGTCGTCGGCACGTTCACCACGGTTTTCGGTTTCTCGATAGACCGTGTCGCGCGCTTTAACGCGGACGGCACGCTCGACTCTTCGTTCGGCGCCGTCAATCGGGCAAGACCGGATAATGACGTGCGGGTGGTGAAAATTCTGGCAAACGGAAAAATTCTGATTGGCGGCGAATTCGTCAGGGTCAGTAATGTGGAGTCGAGGATGGTCACCATTCTGAACGCCGACGGCGCTCTGGACACGTCGTTTATTTCCCAATTCCCGTTAGCGTCCGGTTCGGACAGAGGCGTTGACGCCGTGGCTGTGCAGGCGGACGGCAAAGTCCTCGTCGACCGTTTTCGCTTGAATGCTAATGGCTCAGTTGACCAGACTTACGTGAGGCAAATCAGGGGGCGCGGCTTGGGTTACAAAGTTCTTGTCCAACCGGATAATAAAATACTGGTCGGGGGCTTTTTTAATTACGCCAACGAGAAAACCATCTACTCGGTGGCAAGGTTTAACGCCGACGGAAGCGTGGACAACACCTTCAACCAGATTACTTTCAACAGCAGCACTGGCACCCCGATTATCCGCGCCATCGCGCTCCAGCCGGACGGGAAAGTCCTCGTCGGCGGTACGTCGTCAAGCATAAAGCGGCTGAATTCGGACGGCTCGCTCGACATGAATTTCTCCGTTCTCACGGCGGATGCTTACGACATCAAGGTGCAGCCGGACGGCAAAATTCTCGTCGCGGGCGACGCCGGCGGCGGCTACGTCAGGAGATATAACTCCGATGCTACGCCCGATGGTACGTTTAACGGTCCAATCAATATTGGGACTGTTACTAAAATGGCGCTCCAGCCGGACGGGAAAATAATTATTGTCGGCGACAACGCCGTGAAGATCAGACGCCTGAACGCGGACGGCACGCTCGACGCGACGTTCAACGTGCCGTTTGGCGGTCCGAACGACAGAACCTGGGACGTCTTTCTGCAAGCGGACGGTAAAATTCTCATCGGCGGAAATTTCACGGGCGTCAGTGGAGACACGAACAAAAAATATCTCGCCCGCCTGAATGCGGACGGCACGCTCGACGCGGCTTTTCAGCCGGTTCTGGATATGTTCGTCAGAGCAATCAGATTCCAGCCGGACGGAAAAATCCTGCTCGGCGGCACTGCGACCGTCGCCGTTAATTCAATACTGCCGGGCAGAATGGCGAGGCTGAATCAGAACGGCGCGCTCTACCAGACGTTTAACAGCGCGATGACCTTTAACGACTCGGTTCTGAGCGTTGATTTACAGTCCGACAACAAAATCATCATCGGCGGCTGGTTTACCAGAGTGGGCGACGTTTCGAGAATCGGCGTCGCGCGTTTGTCGAATCCCGTCGCGCCGGTAAGGACGCCGTTCGACTTTGACGGCGACGGCAAAACCGATATTACGGTTTTCCGCCCGTCGGACGGTTTTTGGTATATCACCTACAGCTCAAACAATTCTTTCAGCGGCGTGCCGTTTGGCGCGAACGGCGATTTGCTCGCGCCCGCAGATTACGACGGCGACGGCAAAACCGATTTTGCGGTCTTCCGCCCGTCGGACGGCGTGTGGTATCTGATGCAGTCGAGCGCCGGATTCCGAGCCGCGCAGTTCGGAGCCAACGGCGATATTCCCGTGCCCGGCGATTTCGACGGTGACGGCAAAGCAAATTTAGCCGTCTTTCGTCCGTCGGCTGGTCAGTTTTATATTGCGCGTGCCACGGGAGTTCCTTCACAGAACTTCGATACGGTTCCGTTTGGTGCGAATGGTGATAAACCTATCGCCGGGGCGGATTTTGACGGTGACGGAAAAGCTGATATCGCGGTGTTTCGTCCGTCAGACGGCAACTGGTATCGCATCAACAGCTCGACCAACCAGTTTGTCGGCATTCATTTCGGAATTGCCGAAGACAAGCCGGTCGCCGCTGATTATGACGGCGACGGACGCGCCGATTTGGCGGTCTTCAGACCTTCGGACGGAGTCTGGTATCGCATCAACAGCGGCACGGATTCTTTCGCCGCGACGCAGTTCGGCATTTCGGAAGACAAACCTTCGCCGGGCGATTACGATGGTGACGGGAAAGCCGATTTGGCGGTCTTTCGTCCTTCGCAGGGAACTTGGTATCTGCTGCGCTCGAGCTCCGGCTTTACCGGCGTGCAGTTCGGCGCGAACGGCGACGTGCCGGCTCCCAGCGCTTTTGTGCGTTGATTATGCGGCGACGGAGGAATTTACTTCGTCGGTGATTATGCTAGGCAGGTCAGGCTCAAATAGAGTGTGACCTTTTACTCGAGCGGCTTCGGACAGCGGTTGGTGGTCTCTGACGGGTCAGACATGAAATTTAATATTCGCGCAGGCTAATTGGTTTCTTGCCCGAACTCGTCGCGAAGAAGCTGATTTATATTTACACTTTGGCAATAAAAACATATACTTAGGCAAAAAAAAGCCCAACCGAATCCAGCATCGATGAATAGCCCTGCAGAGCTTTTGCCGAAGGAGAAAAACAATGATTCTATTTTCAAAAATTTTCGTGCCGCTTTTTATTTTCGGTTTATTATTTTTGGTGAGTCCGAACGCGACCAGAGCCGCGGCGGGCGACCTGGACACGAGTTTCACCGCCACTCTGGCGGGCGCTTTCGGGGGCAGCGGCACGAGTGTGAACTCACTTGCCGTGCAGCCGGACGGAAAGATTATTATCGCCGGGCGATTTTTCGCCGTCGGCAAATACCCGCGAATCTGCATCGCGCGTTTAAACGCCGACGGAACGGTCGACCAGACTTTCGCCGCGCTGGCGCTGGACATCAACCGGGACCAAAATCTTTACATCAATCAGGCGGCGGTGCAGCCGGACGGGAAGATATTGATAAGCGGCGAATTCTTATTCCGCGGACAGGAAAAAGCGCTGCTCAGACTTAACGCGGACGGCTCGCCCGACAACGCGTTTAACAACAGCCTGGGCGCCACCTTTCTCAGGGGACACGATTTCGTCGTTGCGGCGGACGGCAAAATCTTTTTTGCCGGTGTGAAGACCAGCGGGTTCACCGGCTTGTGGCGCATCAGCTCCGAAGGAAATGTGGAAACGGAAAGGACAGCCGCCTCCTACGGCAAACTAGCGCTGTCGCCCGGCGGGAAATTAGTCGCTCTGGGCGGCAATCAAAACGAGGTTCGTCGTCTCAACACGGATTTATCTGATGACCCGTCGTTTCAAGCTACTTCGGGCGGAACGAGTTTTCTGGACGTAGCGGTGCAGCCGGACGAAAAAGTCGTCGTCGTCGGCTCTTTTAACACGATTTTCGGTTTTCAGATAGCCAAGGTTGCGCGCTTTAACGCCGACGGGACGCTCGACACTTCGTTCGGCGCCGTCAATCCGGGACGACCGAACGAAGACGTGCGCGTGGTGAAAATACTGTCGAACGGCAAAATCCTGATCGGCGGCGAATTTGACATGGTCAACAATTTGGCGACGAAAATGGTCGCTATTCTCAATGCCGACGGAAGTCTCGACCCGACGTTCGCTTCGCAATTGCCGCTTCAATCGGGCTCGAACAGAGGAATCAACGACGTTGCCGTGCAGGCGGACGGCAAAATCCTTGCCGACCGTTTCCGCCTGAATGCAGACGGCTCGCTCGATTCAACCTACGCGCCGCAAATCAGAGACCGCGGCTTCGGCTATGAAACGGTTGTGCAGCCGGACGGGAAAATCATGGTCGGCGGTCAATTTTCGTTTGCGGGCGACAAAGCCATTAACGGGCTGGCGAGATTCAACGCCGACGGCAGCGTGGACGACACTTTTAGCCAGACCGCTTTTTCGAGCTTCGCGACGATTCGCGCCATCGCCGTGCAGCCGGACGGAAAAATCCTCGCGGGCGGGACATCTCCTAACTTCGTGCGGTTTACTCCGACCGGCGCCGTAGACTTTACCATTGCCTTATCCGCGCAGGATCTTTATGACGTCAAGGTGCAGCCGGACGGGAAAATACTCGTCGCAGGCGACGCCGGCGGCGGCTATCTCCGGAGATTCAACGCCAACGGCACGGGCGACGGGACATTTACTCCGACAAACAACGCCGGGGCAATCTTTAAAATCGCGTTGCAGCCGGACGGGAAAATCGTCGCCGTCGGCAATAACATCTTTAAGATCAGACGCTTTAACCCGGACGGCACGCCCGACCCGACCTTTAACGTTCCATTCGGCGGTCCGAACAACTGGACTTACGACGTTGCCGTGCAGGCGGACGGCAAAATCCTCATCGGCGGAATTTTCACGGGCGTCAGCGGGGACACGAACAAAAAATGGCTTGCCCGTCTAAACGCGGACGGCTCGCTCGACACGGGTTTTCAACCGGTTTTTGATATGTTCGTCAGAGCAATCAGAATCCAGCCGGACGGGAAAATTCTGGCTGCCGGCGCTTCCAGCGTCTCGAACGGCTCGTCAGTGCTGCCGGGCAGAATTGTCAGGGTCAATCAGAACGGAACGCTCGACGCGACTTTTAACAACGCGATGAACTTCAACGATCAAGTTTTGAGCGTCGATTTACAGCCCGACAACAAGATCATCGTCGCCGGTTTGTTTACCAGATCGGGCGACTTTCCGAATATCGGCGTCGCGCGTTTGTTGAATCCCGCCGCGCCCGCCTCGACGCCGTTCGACTTTGATGGCGACGGAAAGGCGGACCTTTCCGTTTTCCGTCCCTCAACCGGAGCGTGGTATATCGCGCGCCCGACCGGCGTGCCGTCGCAGAATTTCGATACGGTTCAGTTTGGAGCCAACGGCGACGTCATCGTGCCGGCGGATTACGACGGCGACGGAAAAACCGACGTTGCCGTCTGGCGACCTTCGGACGGCGTCTGGTATCTGATGCAATCGAGTGCCGGATTCCGAGCGGCGCAATTCGGAGCCAACGGAGATATTCCTGTGCCCGGAGATTTCGACGGCGACGGACGTGCTAATTTAGCCGTTTTCCGACCTTCGACCGGAAGTTGGTATATTGCCCGTGCGACCGGTGTTCCGTCGCAGAACTTCGATTCTGTTCCTTTCGGTCAGAACGGAGACAAACCGATTGCCGGAGCTGATTTCGACGGCGATGGAAAAGCGGATGTCGCGGTCTTTCGTCCGTCAGACGGCACCTGGTATCGCATCAACAGCTCGACCAACCCGTTTGTCGGCATTCATTTCGGAGTTTCGGAAGACAAACCGGTCGCCGCTGATTACGACGGCGACGGCAAGACGGATTTGGCGGTCTTCAGACCGTCGGACGGCGTTTGGTATCGGATTAACAGCGCGACGGATTCTTTCTCGGCGACGCAGTTCGGCATATCTATCGACAGACCTGTGCCGGCGGATTATGACGGTGACGGGAAAGCTGATTTAGGAGTTTTCCGACCGACCGAAGGCAACTGGTATCTGCTGCGTTCGACAGCCGGATATACCGGCGTGCAGTTCGGCGCGAACGGTGATTTGCCGACTCCGAACGCCTTTGTTCGTTAACTGTTTAGCGGACGATAATCTCTGAATCCGGAAAAAACGGCTTCACTTGTATTTCAGGTTAAGCCGTTTTTTGAAGGTGTAAATAATATTTACACCTTGTAGGTTTCGGAATATAATTAACTTCGAAAACAGCCCTTATAAAAACAACTGCCCAACAAAAATTCAGAGGGAGAAAAAAGAATGTTTATTTCCTCAAGACTGGTTTCCCGTCGCCGGTTATCGACGGCAGTTGCCGTTATTTTACTTTTTTTACTCGGTCAAACGGCTGCCAGAGCGGCAGGTGAGATAGACCCGGCATTTAACGCCAGCGCTTACAAACAACCGGGCGGCGCTGTGCAGACGGTCGTCACACAGCCTGACGGAAAAGTTTTGATAGGCGGTAATTTCGAGATTGTCAGCGGCGTTTTCAGAGGCGGCTTGTTGCGCTTGAATACGGACGGCAGCGTCGATGCGTCGTTTAATCCGCCATCATTTTTAATGACGAACGGCACAATCTTTATAAATGCTATCGGGCTTCAATCAAACGGAAAGATTATCGTCGCGGGGCAATTTTCCCAAATCAACGGATTTTTCGTAAGCGCTCCGATTGTGCGTCTGAATACTGACGGCTCGCTCGATACATCTTTTAATCTGGGAACGCTGCAAGGGCTCTTTCAAGGCTCGATTAACGACCTCGACATTCGCCCGGACGATAAAATTTTAATCGCCGGCGCATTCAGCTATACCACTCAATCCGGCGGCGTGACGAGAGATAATCTGGCGCGTTTAAATCCGAACGGCTCAACTGATACTACGTTCACCCCAAGCGGTTTTAACCCGCAAATTATTGATGACATTGCTGTTCAGCCGGACGGTAAAATATTGGGGTTTAACGAAACGGACGCCGGCGAGAGCCGGTATCTGAGACGCCTGAACCCGGACGGAACACAGGATTCGTTGTTTGGCAATATTTGGGTAAGCGGAAGAGTTTTAGCCATCAAAATTCAGGCTGACGGCAAGATTTTAATCGGCGGCAATTTTACCACTGTCAACAATTTTCCGCCCGGCGGCATCGCGCGCCTGAACGCGGACGGCACGCTCGACCAAACTTTTATCAGCAGCAGTACGCCCGTAACCGTTTATGATATCGAGTTTGCCAGCGACGGGAAAATTTTAGTCGCCGGCACATTTCTCAATTACAGCGGCGTGCAGAGAAATCTTATCGCCCGCTTGAATCTGAATGGAACGCTCGACGATTCTTTTAATTTCAATCGAAACGTGAACGGTGTGATTTACAGCGCGTTGTATGACATTGCGCCTTTGCCGAATGGACAAATCGTAATCGGCGGCGACTCGTTCCGGCTGGGAAATGTTGGCGCATCGGTCAACCGGATAAATTCCGACGGCACAGTAGACAATTCATTCAGATCGCTGCTGTTTGGAAACAGAGGAACGGTCGTTGACATCGCGCCATTATCAAATGGGCAGACGGTTATCAGCGGCGTTTTCGGCGCGGTCAATACGATTATTCGCCCAAGCGTCGCCAAGCTCAATGCCGACGGCAGCCCGGACACGACGTTTAACCCGACAATTATGGGAGTGAATCAGGACCCGCTCGTTCTGGCGCTTGCGGCGCAGCCTGATGACAAGATATTGGTCGGCGGACAGTTTTTAGGAATGCTGGTGCGTCTGAATCCGGACGGCTCGACGGATACGACTTTTAATACCAGCCTCGCGACCTCAGGACCCGTATACGATATCGCCGTTTTGCCTGACGGAAAAGTAATCGGCGCCGGTCAATTGGTGCCGCAAAGCGGCGGCACACGCTATCTTATGAAGTTTAACCAGGACGGCTCGGTCGATAATTCGTTTGTGTTTTCTGGATTTTCAGGCACTATAATCAGAAAAGTCGTCGCTCAGCCCGACGGTAAGATACTTATCGGCGGCAGTTTTAGCAGCATCGGCGGCTTCGCGCGCAACAGCATCGCGCGACTAAATGCGGACGGCTCGCTCGATACGTCATTTAACCCTTTGGGCGGAACAAACGGCGGCGTTCTCAGCCTGGACCTGCAAGCGGACGGAAAAGTTCTGATCGGCGGATTGTTTACCACCGTCAACGGTCAATCCAAACCTTTTATTGCCCGTCTGAACGCGGACGGTTCGCTGGACACGACATTTGAAGCGGCGGCAGGCTCCAGCGTTCTGACGATTAAAGTGCAGCCCGGTGACGGGAAAATTCTGGTCGGCGGCTCGTTTACAAATATCGGCGGTGCGCCGCGAAACAGAATTGCGCGTCTGCACCAGAACGGTTCAGTCGATTTAACTTTCAACGTCGGAACCGGAGCGGACGGCAACGTCAACGCGATTGCGCAGGACACGAGCGGCAAAGTTTTAGCCGGCGGCGCTTTTGTCAGATTCAACAATACGCCGAAATTTTCTATCGTGCGCTTGTTGAATGACGCTGCCCCACGAGCGACATTATTTGACTACGATGGCGACGGGAAATCCGATTTGTCAGTGTTTCGCCCGTTGTCGGGAGTGTGGTATATTGCCCGCCCGCTTGGTGCGCCGTCGCAGAGTTTCGACGCCGTGCAGTTCGGAGCCAACGGCGACGTCATCGTGCCGGCGGATTACGACGGTGACGGCAAAACCGATGTCGCCGTCTGGCGACCTTCGGACGGCGTCTGGTATGTGATGCAATCGAGTGCCGGATTCCGAGCGGCGCAGTTCGGTGCGAGCGGAGATATTCCCGTGCCCGGAGATTTCGACGGCGACGGCAAAGCGAATTTGGCTGTGTTCCGTCCTTCGACCGGAAGTTGGTATATTGCCCGGGCAATCGGCGTTCCGACACAAAACTTCGATTCCGTGCGTTTCGGCGCAAATGGCGATAAACCGATTGCCGGAGCCGATTTTGACGGCGACGGAAAAGCCGATGTCGCGGTCTTTCGTCCTTCTGAAGGAAATTGGTATCGGCTCAACAGTTCAAACGGTCAGTTTGTCGGCGTTCATTTCGGAATCGCCGAAGACAAACCGATCGCCGCTGATTACGACGGCGACGGCAAGACTGATCTGGCAGTTTTCAGACCTTCGGACGGCGTCTGGTATCGCATTAATAGCGGAACGAACACTTTCGCCACCGTACAGTTTGGAATATCTCAGGACAGACCTTCGCCGGCGGATTATGACGGCGACGGAAAAACGGATTTTGCTGTTTTTCGCCCGTCGGAAGGCATCTGGTATGTGCTGCGCTCGACGCTTGGCTTTACCGCCGCGCAGTTTGGCACAAATGGCGATATTCCGACGCCGAACGCCTTTGTTTATTAGAAAATAAAACGGGGCAGCCAATCGTGACTGCCCCCAAGTAGTTTGTTGGAGAATGTATCCTTTTGAGAAGGGCTTATTACTTTCAAGACAAATAAATAAATGCCCTGAATCTTTACACGCCGTTCGTCTGCGGTTGTTGCGAAAAGAATTGTTCGATGGCGCTGCGAGTTTCAACGCGTTTGCGCTGCTGAAATTCCGTGACCCAGTTCGAGACGTTGGAAACCATTTCCCGTGCCGCTACCTTGGTTGATTTTTTCTCGATTTCCGCTGATTGCGCTGCTGATACTGCCGCTACCGGCTGCGTTCCTTTTTTGATTACTTTTATTTTCCCTTTTGTCGTCATGATTGCTGTTTCCTCTTTTTCTTTATGAATCCTGAATTTATTAGTCCTTGAAAGATTTTGTTTATTCCCTCGTTCGCTTAGTTAGCAATTATGGTGCCACTCGTTAGACGATGCCCGAAAATATTTTTGCATTCTGCAAAGCTCGAAAAAGAAATTTTGCGCTTTGCTAAATTAGAAATAACGTCAACGGGCTGTTACAAGTTCCTTAAATTCCGCCGAAAACACCGATTATTTCAGCGTTTCCTATCGGAACGCGCCGCCGGAAAAAACTTGCAAAACGGCTGGCATAAACCTTGCCATTTTTTCTAAATGTGATGAATGCCTTTGAGATTTTTATAATTTATCTTTCCTGCGGCGCACCATTCGGTGTGTATTTCTTTTTTCAGCATCGTCAGAAATCGACCTTTCCGATTGTCTTGTTGAAATCTTTTCTTACAGTCGTTGTTTGGATTCCTTACGCTTTGCGGATATTGAACGCTAACGTTACAAAAAAATCGTCCGTCTCGAAATTCGATACGCTCGATGAATCGGATGCAGCCCTTAGGAAAAAACTCGACGAAATCGAAAAACGAATGCTGCAAATCCTTTTGGACTGCAAAAGGGAAGTTTCCGTTTTTGAATTTCGCGAAGTCGTTGAGCGTTATTCGGGACTGACTTTAGCCGGACAAACCGACCAGGTCGGCGAAAACGAGCGTGGAGTTTTTGAAATCGTCAATCATAAAAATCCGGAGCTCGGAGCAAAATGTTTACATCGGCGCAACCGTTTGCGGCTGGAATTTCATCAAAGGCTTGCGAGCCGTGATTTTTTGCAGCTGCTGGCAAAATTTTCTTTTTTCGAAGCTGAAAAACTTCGCCGCGCGGCGCTCGAGTTTGCTACACTTTTAAATGACGTTGAAACTCGGCGCGCAATCGAAAATCTATTTGCCGAAAGCCCGCAAATCAGTCAGGGTTCTGCCGTCAAACAAGGGGAGAGAGAAGTAGTATGGAACGCCAAAGAACACAAACCGCCGCTCGCCAAGCCGATTTCTGTTCCTTTAACCAGCCGGTCGATGATAGCGACGGCAGCCAACTTGTCCAACAAAGATTAAACACGCTTCTGACGGCGAATGCCGAAATCGAGCGCGAAAAAACGATGTTTCGCACCGAGCGCGAGCAGCTCGAAGCCGAGTTGATGAAAAGTCCGCTCAGTACCGAAAAAGCGCTGGCGTATTTCGGCGCGATGCTCGGACTTTTTCCGCCCTTTGCATTATTTAGCCGGATTGTCTTCGAGAATTTTAAAAATACGC
>DASVRL010000354.1:0-28802 GCA_036388635.1 Pyrinomonadaceae bacterium | reverse complement strand
ATATCTTCGGGCGGATATTCGGTCGTGCTGAAAACCGTCCACAAAACCGCGCCGAGAAAAACGACCGCGCCGATAATAAACGCGTAATATGTCGCATACGGAATCCCGCTCGCCAGCGCCCCGACGATGCCCAGACTCGCCAGAATAAACGGCAGAGCATTCGCAAAAGTCTGACCGATGCCGATAAAAAACGACTGCATAACAAAGCCGGTCGTGCGCTGTTCTTCCGGCAATTTGTCGCCGACGAAAGCTCGGAAAGGCTCCATACTGGTATTGATGCTCGCGTCCAGAATCCACAAAAGTCCCGCCGCCATCCAAACCGCCGACGAAAACGGCATCAGCACCAGACAAATGCTCGACATCACCGCGCCGATGAGAAAATACGGTCGGCGCCTGCCCAGACGATTCCAGGTTCTGTCCGACATCGCGCCGATAATCGGCTGAATCAGCAAACCCGTCACCGGTCCGGCGAGCCACAGATACGGCAGACTGCTTTCTTCGGCGCCGAGATATTTATAAATCGGCGACATATTCGCCTGCTGCAAGCCGAAGCCGATTTGAATGCCGAGAAATCCGAAACTCATATTCCAGATTTGCCAAAAACTAAGTCGCGGTTTGTTTTGCATAATTTTAAAAGTCAGTTGTCAGTTGTCAGTTGTCAGTAGTTGACTCATAACTTCGGCTTCCGTCTTTTGCCTCCTGTTTTCTTATCTCACTGTAAAAATGCTTGCCGTGCGCGCGGGCATCGTAATTTTTACCATTCCGTTTTCGATTTTCACGTTGGAAACATTGCCGAGCCTGTCAGTTAATGTTTCTCCTTCGTCAAGCCACAATTTATTAATATCCTGCGCGTTTGCCCAGGTGTAATGTTCACGCATCCCGTCGACAAGTAAACCGTTTCGGCTAAGCTCAAACTCGACTGCTGCAGGCTTTGTGTCATTATTAAAAACTACAATTACAGGACTTATCCTTTTATCTTTGTAAGGATTAAAAGATAAATATCGCACGTAAGCCATCTGCTGTTCTGCGTCCAATAAATCGAGCGTTTTGCCTTTTCGCAAAGGCTCAAGTTCCTGCCGCAGTTTTCCTAAAAGCGCCAGATGATTCCAGACGTCGCGTTCTTCCGCCGTTCTGCCCGCGCTCGTAAAAGCGCTTCGCGCGTCGCCGGGAAATCCGCCGGGAAAATCCCGGCGATTATCGGGGTCTGCGCCGCCGCGCATCGCCAGCTCGTCGCCGTAATAAAGCAGCGGCGTTCCGCGCGAGGTCATTATCAAAGTCTGCGCCAGTTTCAAGCCTTCGGTGGTTGCGCCTTCTTCGTGCATAAATCGAGGCATATCGTGAACGCCGAGAAACGTCGTCAAAACCGACGGGTTCGGATAAAGCCAATCTTTGGAAAACATCTGCGAAACTTCGCGGATCGGCTTGCCTTTGGCGAAAGCGTTGCGAATCGGGTAAAAAAGCGCGAAATCGTAAAGCGTGTCAATCTGCGTGTCAATGCCGTCGTGCCCGCGCCGCCCGGTTTGAAAATAAGAAATCAACGCCGGGTCGCCGTCGAAAAGCTCGCCCAGAATGTTGACGTTCGGATATTCCTTTTTAATCGCGCCGCCCCATTTTTCCCAGAACGGGCGCGGAACGTGCGGCAGAGTGTCCATCCGGATGGCGTCGAAACCGTTCATTTCGAGCCACCAAATCGAATTTTGAATCAGATATTTTTCCACTTCCGGGTCGTTTTGGTTAAAATCGGGCAGAATGTCGATAAACCAGCCGTCGATGTTGCGCTTTTGGGTTTGATACGTGGCGCGCGGGTTCATCGCCGTCCATTTCTGCCAGTTGTTCGAGAGGTGATTCGTGATTGTGCCGTTCCACCAGGTCGGCGTCGGCGGGTCGTTTGCCCAGACGTGATAAGGTCCCGTGTGATTCGCCACCTGGTCTTGAATGACTTTGATTCCCAGAGCGTGCGCTTTATCGACAAGCTCGCGCAGCTTCGCCATATCGCCCAGATGCTCGTCCACCGCGTACATATCGACCGCGCCGTAGCCGTGATAGCCGGTCGTTTCGGGCACGCCTTCGTAAACTTCTTTCGTGTCCGGCTTATCGTTATTGTCGTAAACGGGCGTCGTCCAGATTGCCGTCACGCCTAAACTTTTCAAATACGGCAATTTATCGATCACGCCCTGAAAATCGCCGCCGTGATAATGCCGACCTTTCGAGCGATCATACAAACCTCTGGACTTCGGCGGGTCGTTGTTTGCGCGGTCGCCGTCCGCGAAACGGTCGGGCATCAGAAAATAAATCACGTCGTCGGGCGTGTAGCCCTGAAAACGTCCTTCGCGGCTGATTCTTTCCTTGATTTCAAACGGCGCAATGGTTGTTCCGCCGGCGGTTTCAATTCTGAAATCATATTTTCCGGCGCGGGCGCCCGGAGAGATTTTGATGTCAAAGAAAAGATAATTTCCATTATCGCTGACGCGAATATTATAGGCTCTTAAGCTGGCGACCGGCGCAAACACATTAGCGCCTTTCAAATTTTTTCCGCGCACCAGCACGCGCACCGGATTGATGGTCATACGCGTCCACCAGCTCGGCGGCTCGATTTTTTCCACCGTCGGCGCTTGCGCGTAAAGATTCGGCAGCGAGCAGAAAGCGGTCAGCAGTAAAAAAATCAGATAGCGTAATTTATTTTTCATAATTCAATCTATTTCAAATTCAGCCGCTCGCGACCGGCTTTCGACCAGCCTTTATCGACGATTTTATTCGGGTATAAACGCGGCTCAATCCGAGCAAAATGTAGCCGAGCAAAACGTATTCAAAAAACCGGAAGGCAAGCTGCTCGAAAGTGGAAATCTTTCGCAAAATCTCGCCGCCGGTTTCAGACACGCAGGTAAAATTCTGCGAAACCGAAACGCCTCTGCCGCCGCGCGTGCCGACGCTCATGACGCCGCGCTCCAGGCGGCTCTCCGACGGGCAGAAAATCCACTCCATCGGCTTGTTATAAACGTAATTGCCCGGCTGGTCGAGCGACATTCCCATCAGGGCGAAAAAGCTTATTACTATGGCGATGCCGAAGCTGCTGCTTTCCAGATTCGGCGAATTATTTCCCGCGCGAAAAGCGCCCCAGCCGCAGGCAAGCAAAATGACCGAAGCAAAGCCTTCGACAAAAGCCAGCCCGTAAAAAACTCCGATAATCGCGCCGATAAAAAGCGCAATTCCGCCGACGATTATCAAAATCCAGACAAAGGAAGGAATTTTTTCAGAAAATTTTCCGCTCATACTCGCCCGTAAATTTCCGTCAACTGTTTTAATCTTTCGACGATTTCCTCGGAAATATCGCCGTCCTGAAAACGCCAATACCAGTTTCCCGAACTCGACGCGGGCAGATTCATTCTCGCCTCATTGCCCAAGCCCAATAAATCCTGCATCGGAGCAACTGCCGTATTTGCAACGGAAGCCCAAATCGCCCGGATAAAATCCCAGTGAATCTGCGCGCCGTCCGCATTCAGATATTTCAAACAGAAATCGCGTTCGCGGCGAATCTGCGCCTCGTCGCGCGTCGAGCCGGCGCCCGCTTCCGAACGAAACCAGCCGGCGGTCGTGTCGTTGTCGTGCGTTCCGGTAAAGGCGACGCAGTTTTTTATATAATTGTGCGGCAAATCGTGATTTTTCGTATCGCCGCCGAAAGCAAACTGTAAAATCCTCATTCCGGGAAATCCGCAGCCGTCGCGCAGCTCTTCTACGTCCGGCGTAATCACGCCCAAATCTTCCGCCCAGAAAGGCAAATCGCCGATGGCGTTTTTCAGCGCGTCGAACAACTCTTTGCCGGGCACGTTCACCCAGCGCCCGTTTTCAGCCGTTTTATCGCCGCCCGGAACTTCCCAAGCCGCCGCAAAGCCGCGAAAATGGTCGACGCGCACGATGTCAACCGTTTTCAGAGTGTGCCGCGTGCGCTCGATCCACCAGCGGAAACCGTCCGCCTGCATTTTTTCCCAATCGTAAATCGGATTGCCCCACAGCTGTCCGGTCTGCGAAAAATAATCCGGCGGAACTCCGGCGACCGTCTTCGGCGAGCCGTCGGCGTTTAATTTAAAATTCGATTGACTGCACCAGACGTCAGCCGAATCGAGCGCGATAAAAATCGGTATGTCGCCGACGATTTTTACGCCTCGCGCGGCGGCGTAATCTTTAATCGCCAGCCATTGCCGGAAAAATAAAAACTGGTAAAATTTCTGCGCCTGAATTTCCTCGCGCAGGCGCTCGCGCGCCCAATTTAAATTTGTTTCGTCGCGGCGGCGCAAAGGCTCGTCCCATTCGTACCAAGCCCGCTGGTCTTGCTCGGATTTGACGGCACGATACAGCGCGTAATCGTCGAGCCACGCGGCGTTTTGCTGCGAGAAGGTTTCAAATCTGCCGCGCAAATCCACGCTCGTCGTCGCCCGAAAACGCTCGTAAGCCTTCGGCAAAATCCAGTTTTTCCATTCGTAAACCGCGCCGAAATCGACTCGCTCAAAAGGAAAATCCGGCTTTTGATTGATTTCCTCAACGGTCAAAAGATTTTCTTCGACCAGCTTTTCGGGCGAAATCAGATTCGTGTTGCCGGCAAACGCCGAAAAACATTGATACGGCGAATCGCCGTAGCCGGTCGGACCTAAAGGCAAAACCTGCCAGTAAGTTTGTCTGGCTTTTTGGAGAAAATCGACGAATTTATAAGCCTGCTCGCCCAAATCGCCGATACCGTATCTGCCCGGCAAAGACGTGGGATGAAGTAAAATACCGCTTGCTCTGGGAAAATTCATAATTTAAGTTACTACTGTAATATCTATATCTGTCTTAAATATAATGATTGATTTCGGAGGTATTTCTAAAATGATATTGCCTTTCTCATCCTTAGAAACTTTTGCCTCCTTCAACGACGAGAAAATATTTCTTTGGTTGCCTTGTGCAATAACAGTATCCAGTCTGTCCAATTCGGAAAGTTTCATATTCTCCAGCCTGATGCGTTTTGTTTGCTCTGAAAAATTTATTCCCACCGCCACGTAATTATTGCTTCCGCCACGCAAAGATTTATCTTCTTCAAAATAACGCCCGAACAAATAAACATCATTGTCATAAAATAAATCGATGGTTTTACCTTCTTTGAGTGCCCGATTTTCTTTTCTTAGCTTTATAAAGTGCTGTGTCCACTCGAACATTTTCTGCTCGTCCGCCGTTCTGCCTTCGCGCGTGAATTTATTGATTTTATCCTCGCGCCAGCCGCCCGGAAAATCTTTGCGATTGTCGGGGTCGTGACCGCCGGTCATCGCGATTTCCTCGCCGTAATAAAGCTGCGGAATGCCGCGCACGGAAAGAATAAAAGCCGTGTGCAGCATCGCGCCTTCGAGCGTCGCGTCTTTTAAGGACATAAAACGGTCGGTGTCGTGATTGTTCGTCAAAGTCGTGACGTTGTTGACGTTCGGATAAAGCCCGTCGTATTTCAAAACGTCGCGCAGCGCGCGGACGGGCTTTTTGCCCGTGAAAACTTCGCAGGAAGTTTCCCATAATTTGAAATCGAAAACGCTCGGCAAATTTGTATCGACGCCGTCCCAGCCGGTTTTTCCGCCCTGAAAAAACGCCGTCTGCGCCGAATCGCGCTCGAAAACTTCGCCGACCAGATAAATGCGCGGATATTGCTTTTTGATGGCACGCGACCAATCGCGGATAAACGCGCGCGGCATATATTGAATCGTGTCCTGCCGGATGCCGTCGATGCCCGTCATCGCAATCCACCACAGAGCGTTTTGGATTTCGTAGCGCGCCACTTCCGGCTGGTTTTGATTTAAATCGGGCAGAAATTCGTTGAACCAGCCGCGCAGCAGATTGTCTCTTTCGCTTTCCGATGCGTTCGGCGAAAGAAGAACCGAATTATTAAAAGAATTTTGCGAAAATCGGCTGAACCAATCGTCGAGCGGCGCGTTTTTTGCCCAGACGTGCTGGACGCCGACGTGATTTGCCACCTGGTCTTGAATGACTTTGATGTTTTGTTTGTGCGCTTCGCGGATTAATCTCTGCAAATCCCGCATTGTGCCGAAATGGTCTTCCGTCGAGTAATAATCAATCGCGTGATAGCCGTGATAATTCGTATACGGGCACCAGGGCTTGTCGCATTCGTTTGCCTCGTTCGGGTTGTCGTACCACGGCGTGAGCCAGATTGCCGTCACTCCTAATTCTTTCAGATACGGCAATTTATCAATCACGCCCTGAAAATCGCCGCCGTGCCACGCGCGCGGATTCCGGCGATTATTTGCCGACGCGGGCGCGTTTTTCGGATTGTTGTTTGAAGCGTCGCCGTCGGCAAAGCGGTCGGTCATTATCAGGTAAACGACGTCGTCGTTGGTGACGCCTTGAAAATTCGTTTTCGTGTCGAGCGGCGCGAGGATTTCAAAGGGAATTAACGCTTTGCCGTCTGCCGAGACGGCTTCAAAAAAATATTTTCCGGCTTTGGCGTTCGGCGATATGGTGACGTCAAAAAAAAGATAGTTGTCCGATTGCTGAAGTTGAAATGGCGTTTTACCCTTTTGCTGCGGCTTGACATTGGAAACTTTCAGCGAGTTGGCGGTTGATTTGACGTATTCGACATACTTGAAGTTTCTGCCGCGCACCAAAACGCGAACCGGATTTATCGTGTGATTCGCCCACCAGCTCGGCGGCTCGACTTTTTCCACCAGCGGCGCTTGATTTTGCGCGTGTGCCCCGGCGAGGCAGACGAAATTGGTTATGCCAATAATCAAAATCAAACGAAGAAGCTTTTTCATCATTCCGTGACGCTCGCAAAATTCAAGTAAAATAAAGGGCGTGAAAACATTTTGTTCCACGCCCTGAGAAATAACAAGATGCCGGTTGCCGGAATGGCATCTTTGGTATTCAATCTAGAACTCCAGACGAAGTCCGAGTTGAAGCTGTCGATTCGTGAATAGTTGCGTCGTCGGGTTCGAATTGTTGAACGAACCGTTGCTTTCAAAGACGCCGACGCTGCCGAACTGCGGTGTGTTGAAGACGTTAAAGGCTTCGATGCGAAATTGCGCCTTAAAGCGCTCGTAAATGCCGAAGTTCTTCGTCAGACCCAAATTCAGCTGGCTGGTGTTGGGCGTTCGCAAGCTGTTGCGCTCCAGCGTTCCGAAGCGTCCCGTCGGCGGCAGTCTGAACGCGCTGATGTTCAGCGCTTCGCGGTTGTCGTCAGCATAAGGCTCGCCCACCAAATCGACGCGCACGCCGTTGACGCGGATATCATAAGGGCTTCCGCTCTGATAGCGATAGATTCCGTTGAGTTGCCAGCCGCCGATGATAACGTCGAGCGCCGGGTGAATTTCCGAGCCGAACGACCTGCCGCGACCGAACGGAATGTCCCAGACCGAAGCGAACGAGAAGACGTGCGGGAAATCGATTCTCGATGTCGCGAACGGCTCGATGAAGTTAATGCCGGTATCTCCGACGCTGTCGAACGCGCCCTCGCCGTTGTCCTTTGTCTTCGAATAGGTGTAAGCCGCACGATACAGCCAGCCGCGCGTAAACCTGCGCTCGAGTTGCAACTGCAACGAGTCATACCGCGACCTGCCGTTATCGTCACGGACGTTGACGCGGTTAATCAGCGGAAAGCACCTGTTATTGACCAGCGCCCGCGGGCAGTCAACATTCGTCCCCGCCTCAATGGTCCGACCGTTCAGATTATAGTAAAGCGCGAGATTACGACCGCGCGTGCCGACATATCCGACGCTGACAGCCGTCGAGTTAGTCAACTGGCGCTGGTACTGAACGTTGAACTGCTGAACATTCGCCGTTTTGTTGTCCGGCAGAACCGCCAGCACGTCGACATTCTGCGGGTTGTTCAGGTCGATGTTTGAAACGTCGCCAAGCGGAAGCGCTCCTGTTGCCAGACGCGAGTCGAGCGAACCATTGGGAGCGCGACCGCTCAAGGTGATGCGAAAGCCATCCGTATAATTGAAGACCGAGAATCCGCTGTAAGGCGGATTTTGCGCCAGCTGATTATCGATGCCGCCACGGTCGAGAAAGTAGAAAATTCCGTAACCGCCGCGAATTACTGATTTGCCTTCACCGCCGATGTCATAGGCGAAGCCGACGCGCGGGCTGAAATTGTTTTTGTCTGTGTTGGTCAGCGAGTTGCTGTTGTCGCCGGCGACAATCAAGCGCCCGCTGGTGATGTCGAAATTCGCCTGCCGACCGTACTGTTCTTTCGGATTGGTAAAGTATTCATAACGCAGACCGAGGTTTAAAGTCAGTTTGCGCGACACTCTCCAATCGTCTTGTACGAAGGCGGCGTTTTCCCAGTTGCGCGTGCCGACCGTCCCGAACGGAGGTCCGATTTGATAATTGCAGACGAAACCGATCAGCAAATCCGCCTGCTCGAATCCGGTCGAAGCCGCACCGCCGCACTGCGTCGGGTCGCCGTTGCCGATCAGAAAGAAATAACCCTTGCCGCGATTCGGACGATAAAGCGCTACGTCGCGGCGCAGAATTGTGCCGCCTATTTTGAAGGTGTGGTTGCCCGTCGTGTAGCTGATGCTGTCGACTATCTGGTACGTATCCTGCGGGACGATATACGGTCCGAAGTCGCCCGTGTATTCGAGTTGCCCGTTGTAGCCGCCGATCAGCGCGCCGCCGCCGAGGCTCGCGTCGCGGTTCGCGTTCGGAATGCCAAGCTGCGCGGAAATCGGCGTATCGAAAAACGGCGGCGTGTAGCCGTATTTGATGCGGTTTGCCTGGACGCGCAGTTCGTTAAACATTGACGGCGAGAGAACCGAGTTCAAGCCGAGCACGATGCCCTTTGTCCGGATCGGATTGGTTCCCGAGCCGAAACCGGAAGGCAGTGCGGGCAGGCGCGAGCTCGTCGTCTGGTCGAAACGTCCCCAACTGACGCGACCGAAAATCTGGTTGCTCGTCGAAATGTTACTGTCGATGCGCAAATCGAAAGTGTCCGAGTTGGTGGTCTGGTTGCGCGTCGTCACATAGTTGTTTAAAGTTCCAGGACGGTTCGGCAGCGGAAAAGCGCGCAGGTAATTTAAAGCGACCTGATTCAGACGACCGCCCGGCAGCAAATCGAGACGGTTATACGAAACGCCATTGCCGTTCGCGCAAAGGTTGCCATTTGTGGTCGTACCGGTAACGCAGACATTCAGACCGGTCAGCGGATCGCGGAGCTGCGTGGACAGCGCCGCAAAATTGCCGTTGCGGAATTCAGTCGTCGGCACGGTCGCCGTGTCCTGTCCGAGCGGCAGAAATTGGCGTAAGCCTTCGTAGTCGGCGAAAAAGAAAACCTTGTCCTTCAGCTTGTGAACCATCGGCGTGCCCTCGCCAAAGCCCGGAATGTACAGTGGTCCGCCGAATGTGCCGCCGAACTGTCCGCGTCGAAACAGCGGCGTGCGGCGGTCGTTGGCGACCGAGTTAAAAAATGTCGGGCGAGCATCAAACGCGCTGTTGCGGATAAAAGCATAGGCGCTGCCGTAAAAATCATTTCTTCCTGACTTGATGACCGAGTTGATAATGGCGCCGCCGCCGCGACCGAACTCAGCCGGAGCGACGCTCGTCTGGACGCGAAATTCCTGGATGGCTTCTGCCGAAGGGAAAACATTAATTGTGTTGACGAGCGATTCGTTGTTGTCCACGCCGTCAAGCAAAAAGTTGTTCGCCTGCGTGCGCTGACCGTTGACGGAAAGCGCCGCGCCGCCCGTATTGCCGCCGCGATAGGTTTCGGCATTACCGCCCGCGCCCGAAGCAAATCCGCCCGGCACGCCCTGCGTGACGCCTGGCGTCAAACGCGCCAGTTCCAAGACGTTGCGACCGTTCAGCGGCAGCTCGACCGCTTCGCGTCCCTGAATAACCTCGCCGATTGCCGAGGTCGAAGTTTCGACCTGCGGAACGTCCGCGGAAATCGTCACGACTTCGGTTACGCCGCCCGCCTCCAGCGCGAAATTTAAAGTCGCGTTCTGCGCCACTTCCAACGTAACGTCCTGTCTAGTCGTTTTAAAATTTGTCTGGGTCACTGACATCTGATAGCGTCCCGGCTGAAGTGACAAAATAGAGTAATTGCCTTCCTCGTTGGTTTGTGCGGTGACGACGCGCCCCGTCCCCGCGTCGGTTACGGTCACCGTCGCTCCGGCGATTGCCGCGCCCGACGCATCGGTCACCGTTCCCTGAACTCTTGCCGATTCGGTTTGCGCCGTTATGATTGTCGTCAAACACAGAATAGCAACTAATAAGCCAAACACTCTGTGCCGACTCAAAGCTCTCAATTTATTCATAATCCAGATTCCTCTCTTATTAGCTTGGGATTACCCTGTCCTTTTTTAATAGCTGTCCAGAACGAACGATTTTTATTTGATAAAAATCAGCGACTTAACAATACGATTATAAAATGCAGATTTTGTTTGTTGTGGAAACAAACAAAGTTTTAATACATTTGTAATACACTTGTCAAGATTTATTTGCAAAATTATCAACAAAAAGCGAATTTAATTTGCCGAAGCGAATTTTCTGGCTAAAACCAGGCTCAGAGAACCGATCAGCGTCGGGCTGTCGCCGAGCGAAGACGCCGTTATCGTCGGTCTGCCTAAACCCTGCCGGACGCTTCTTTCAGCCAGCGATTGAATCTCGTCCTTGATTAACGCCCACGCCTTGACGATATTGCCGCTGATGACGACCGCCTGCGGGCTGAAGCCGACAATCAGATTCGAGATGCCGATGCCCAGATATTTGCCGCTTTCCTTTAAGGCTTTGGTCGCGTGAGGCTTCCCTTCGTGCGCCAGATTGATTAACTGCTCGAAACTGAGGTCGCCGTCTTTGGTCGAGCCGTTGCTTATCTGATAACGATAGACGGAAGCTTTCTCCGAAGCGTGAGCTTCCCAGCAGACGCGGCTGCCGCACGAGCATTCGACCGGAGCATTATCGCCGACAATCATATGCCCGAATTCGCCCGCCGCGCCTTTCTCGCCGCGATAAACCTGACCGTCAAAAATAATGCCCGTCCCGATTCCGTCGGCGACCAGAACCGTAATAAAATTGCGGTGTTTTCTTATTTTTTCCTCGCCGAACCACAATTCCGCCAGTGCGACGGCGTTCGCGTCGTTATCCACGACGACCGGCAATCCGGTCTGTTCGGTTATCTGCTTGGCGATGTCCCAATTACTCCATTGAAAATACGGAATATAAACCACATTTCCGCTCGCCTGGTCGGCAATTCCGGGCACGCTGATGCCGACTTCCAAATCATATTTATTGTGAAGCTTGGCGTATTTGGCTACTTTGGCAACAATTTGTTCGCACATCTGCTCGGCGTCGGGCGAAGTCGGAAAAGTTTCCTTTTCCAGAATCTGCCCCGACAAATCAGCCGTCGCAATCGTCGTCCGGCGCGGAGCAAGATCGATGCCGATAGCGACGGGAACGCCGGTTCTGATTTTCAGCAGCGTCGGTTTTCTTCCGCCGGTCGAATCGCCCGTCCCGATTTCTTCGATTAAACCGGCATCGTGTAAATCGTCAACAATCGCCGAGACGGTAGACCGCTGCAATGCGGTTTCGCGGGCTATCTCCGCCCGCGAAATCGGCGCGCGGTCGCGGACGTAATTTAAAACGATTTGTTTGTTGATTCCGCGAATCGTGTTGGGGCGGGCAATCTGGTTTTTAGCCTTATGCAGATAAATTTTTTTCATAATCGCAAAAATTTAGGGCGAATAGGTTTTCGTCAGCAGGCACACTTAGTTTGTTGCTTAAACGAACAAACTATTCATAAACCTTTTTCGATTTTTTTTCAACAACATTTTTAAAATTTCTGCATTGAGCTTGGCGAGGCACGGTCGATTAGCGATTTTAACCGATTTAAATTCAGCAGCTTCCGGTTAGTTTTTGGCTGATAAAAAATTATTAAAGCGGCACAGGTCGCGAAAAACTTCCGGCAGCAGAGCTTATTTTTTGTATTAAGGCTTTAGTCGGTTGATGAAGGCTGGAGGACGCCCGTGCTGTAAAGCCAGTTGATTATTCCGGCGCTTTCCTGAGCTGAGATAAAAGGCAGCCACGCCTGCGTTATTTCGGCAGCCGTGCCGCCCTGCGGAATCGAATCCAATAATAAAGCGATTGCCGTATTGTTGAGGTAGGCGATTGGACGCTCCAGAGCGGCGTGCGTCAGGGCGCGCGTTTTTGTAATAATATCGTCGGCGATACACGGCGTATCTATTAGAGTTGCGGCGTCGGACAATTTCAAATACAGCTTGTCGGACAGAGCCGGATTTACCGGCGGAATTACAGTGTGCCGACTCGTCTTTGAAATCGAGCGTTTTCGCCAGAACGCGCCCGTGTTATAAAAAAGAGATTCGGCATAGAACTGTGCCGCCAGATTATGATGGCGGGCGACGGTCTCTTCCTGCCGGTTTCGATAAAACTGTACGGCTTCCTTTGAGTTTTCCGGTCGGGTCAATAAAGTGTGGACGACAAAACTGCCCTGCAAACCGGAATTCATTGCCGCCTGTACGCCCTGCGAGGCGAGCGGGTCAATTGAAAAACAGGCTTCGCCGACTTTTATCAAATTTTCATTAACCGGTTCCGCGTCGATATAGCCGGAAGCGTCGAATCCTTTCACCTTGCCGGCGAGCCTTCCGCTCAGACAGCCGCGCAAAAGCGTCGATTCGGCGAGCCGCGCGCGATAAAACGATTCCAAATCCTGATTACCGCGCCGGCGTTTCGCGTCGATAAAGACCATCGCGCTAAAATCGCCGTCCGGCAAAGCCGCGCCCCAGAACCATTCTTCGCGACCGGCTTCGACCAGCGTCGCCGAGCTTTCAACCCTCGGGTTTCGCCAGTAGGCGCACAGCGCGACGGTCGATGCCGAATAACGTTTTCGCTTTTGGTTGAAAAAAGAACGTTTGCCGGCGGCTTCAACCAGGTATTTGGCTTTGATTTTTAACGACCCCGAATCACATCGAACCGGAATATTCCATTGCCGCGTTTCGTCAAATAACGGGCGCAGCGCCTGCGCGGGCTGAATCACATTGACGCCCGCCTCTTTCGCGGCTTCCAGCAGAATCCGGTCGAAACGCCCGCGATTGACCAGAAATCCGGAATGACCGTGAGAAGATTTGGTGAAAGCCGCTTCGTCAGACCAGCGAACGATAGCTTTATCGGGTCGCAGAAAAGACGCGGCTTCGATTTTTCCTCTTAAACCGAGCGCGTCGAGCAAAACCAGAATGTTCGGCGGTAAGGATTCGCCGACTTTATTTTGCGAGTTCTCCGCTTTTTCAATTAAGCAGACGCTGTGACCTAAAAGCGCGAGTTTGCGCGCGATCGTCGCTCCGGCAGGTCCGCCGCCGATGACGCAGACTCCGGCATTTATTTCCGAACCGGCGTTGTTGTATCGGAAACTCATAAGCCAAAATAATCCGGTCTGTATTCCAGAAGCCGTATGTAGGCTTGCAGGCAATAATGCAGCCAGCCGCGAATATAATTGCAGGCTGGTCGCCCGCGTTTAATTACTTCGTGATGACAACCGCCGCCGCATAAATATCGCGCCCAGCAATTCCGGCACGGCTCCTGAAAATGAACGTGGCGTTCAGACAACCAGCGTTTTTGTTTTTCGCGGTCAACTCCGTCCGAAACTTTCCCCATCGCGCCTGTCTCATCTTCGACAAAACGATGACAAGCGTATAATCCGCCTTCCGCCGAAACGCCCAGATAACCCGCGCCCGCGCCGCACGGATACGGGCGATGCGTGCCTTTGTGAATTTCGCGCAGGGCGTTCGCCATATTCAAAAACGGAAATCGTTCGCCATTTATAACGCGCCGCTCAAATTCCTCGCCGCAGGAAATCATCTGTGCGAGCATCAAGTCCAGCTGATTTGAATTCATCTCGCCGCTGGCGTTCGGCGCGCTCAGCATCGGCGAGAAACCGACGCTGTGAAAGCCGAGCGAGACGAATTCGTCGAGCGTCTCGCGCAGAAACAGATTGTCGGGCGTGACCGTCACGCGCGCCGAAACCTGCATCTCGCGCTGCATTTTCAACAATGGGCGAACGTTTTCCAGAATGCGATTGTAGCTTCCGCTGCCGCTTTTAAAGGCTCGCAGGCGATTATGAACGTCGCCGATTCCGTCCAGGCTGACGGTGACCGCAAATTTATATCGCTCAAAAAACGCGCCGTCTTCGGGCGTCACTAAAGTTCCGTTGGTCGTAATCGAAAAATTGACGGGAACGTTTTTCGCTTCGGCTAAACGGGCGGCGCGCTCCGTGCATTCGCGCAAAAGCTTTCGATTCGTCAAAGGTTCGCCGCCGAGAAAGGCGAGATTAACAGTTTCGCCTTCCGCGACTTCCGAAAAAAGCAGATTCACGGAAGCCAGCGCGACCTCCGCGCTCATATCTTTATTTTTCGAGCCGAAATTTCCCTCCTGCGCGTAGCAGTATGTGCAGCCCAGATTACATTTCTGCGCGATGGCGAGCGAAAGAGAGCGAACCGGAGCATTTGACAGAGGCTCGTCGGTAATATAATCGGGCGCAGAAAGACCGAGTTTTTCGAGCATCTTGTCGGAGTCGCCCGGATTTCCTTCGAGCGCCGCCGCGATTTCGTCGGAAATCGTGAAAATACGCGAGCCGTTGACGAGCAAAATGTGTTTGCCTGTTTCGGTATCGAAAAGATGAAAATTTGCCTGCCTTGCGGGCACCGGCGGAGACGACGCGGCGGAGCTTCGCTGAATCTGGACTAGCGGCAAACTTTGAACCGTATCTCTCATAAATATTTCCGCTTTGGCAAGCAATAATTATTACCGGCAAAAAATGACGATTAACTTAAAAGGATTCTGCACAATCCCCGCAAGGTTTACCCGTTGCCTCGCAAGTTATGTCTTTTCCCGGACAGAAATTACCGAATTTCCCTGTCCGGGAAGACGCAATCCCTGCGGGGATTGACTATTTCCTGGCAGGGAAAGCGCAGTTTCCTATAGGGAAACAGTCGTCTTTCGGAAGGAAACCGAGCAAACCTTTGAAACTTTATTCAACTTTTTGCGGCGGTTCCTCGTCCGCGCCGCCGATGACGAAGCGCAGCGATTTCTCCCAATCGCGAAACAAATCGGTGTAGTTGACCAGATTCGGGTCCATCCAATCATCGACGATATAAACCTTCGGAGTTTCCGGCGTACGGTCTTTCTGCATCCAGTTGTTGCCCGCGCTCGTGCCGTCCGGACGCGCCTCGACGTTGACGTAATCGGGTCGCGTCGCCGCCCAGTAAAAACAGGCGCACTCGCGATAATCGTTCTGCCAGGGCGAGCATAAGCTTTGCGTCAATTGTCCGGGCGGCGCGATGTCCCTGGCTATCACCGCCAGTTTCGTTTTTTCGCCGTTAATCTCGGCTTCGTCAAAAAACGGGCGAACCGACAGTTTAATTTCAACCGTTTTGGTCGGTTCTTCCAGCGATTCAAACGAGCAATTAACCGTCTTGCCGCTAAAATCGCGGACAATCAAAGCCAGCGCGTTCGACCATTCGAGCGCCATTCGCGGGTCGCCGAAACCGTCAGGCAGCGGCACATTTTCGCCGCCGGCATATTTCGGTCCCGTGACCGGCACCATAAACGAAACGTCTTCGATGCGCATCAGGCGATAGCCGTCTTTCAGCACTTCTGCTCCGGGCGGAGCGTCCGCGTCGAGACAGACCACAAGATTACTCGCTTCGTGCAGTTCGATGCCGACTAGAATGCGTTTCCAGATATTGCGAAAATCCATCTCCAAGCCTGGAAAAGCGTTGGAAATCGCCGAATGCGGAAGCGTGCTCGGCGGATTGCCCGCCGCCTGATATTGCAGTTGCGCGGAAAGATTTTTTGCTTTAATTGATTTATTCATCGCTGATACTCTTTGCTAATTCAACATAATATTCGGCGGCGGCGCGAACTTTATTCACCTGCCGCCGCGTCAAAGCCAGATGCCGCCCGTCGGCGCTGCGCATCAGCGCGGGCATCTTTCGCCGCTTTTCGTCGGAAAGGTCGCCGACTTCATCGAAATTCCGGAGAATACGCGCAAACCACGCCAGCGAGCCGCTTTCCAGCGCCAGCAAAACGCGCTCGTGCCGCGAGCGAATCGCCAGCGAATCCGCCACCGCCGGGTCGACAATCGGCTCCAGCGCGCGACTGACGTCCAGATAATCCATCCGCGCCATACCGACGCCGCGCTGCTTCGACGGCAGATTCATCTGCGCCGTATTCATCAGCCGGACGGTTTCCAGCGCGCGCCGGACGATTTCGCGAACGTCCGATATTTCCTCCTCGTTCAGAGGCTCGTCCAAATCCGGTCCGAACATCGCCTGCTCCAGCTCGTCGCCGACGGTTCTGACCGGCATACTGTCGGGCGCGAATGTCGGCGGTCCGGCGGCAATTCGCGCGTAGGCGCTCAAGGTTTCGCCGCCCGTTTCCATTTCGACCTCGACGATTCCGTCGCATTCGTCATCGAGATAGCCGTAGCTGATTTGACCGTTGCCGTCGGCGGTCGGCGCGCCCGCATAAATCGCCGAAGGATTTGTCGCTTTCCGAACTCCTAACGGGTCTTTTTCGGCATTATAAG
Organism: Pyrinomonadaceae bacterium; assembly: GCA_036388635.1. GTDB lineage: Bacteria > Acidobacteriota > Blastocatellia > Pyrinomonadales > Pyrinomonadaceae > JALZHR01. Next base: position 12,235 of record DASVRL010000354.1, on the reverse strand, counting down.
GGTCGATATAACCTTTCCAGGTTCCCTTGTTCGGGTCGTAAACCGCTTCTTTGATATTCTTGTCTATTTCCTCATTTTTATCCGGCGACGGCTCGGGCGGCGGACCGTAAACGTAACCGCCGGCGGGCGTAAAGCGCAGGCGAATCTCCGGGAAATCCTTCGTCGGTTTTATATACTGGACAAAGCCGAGCGGGATAAATTTTCCTTCCAGAAAATTATTGCAGAAGCCTTTTAGCGGCTGCTGTTTGTGATTGTTGAAACGCGCGATTTGCGCTTTTATTTTATCGTTTTCGTCGTTCGTGCGGCGAAACGCCTTGATGTTGGCGACGTCAACGCTCCATTTCAAATCGTTCGGCGAGAGTCCGGCTTTCGATAAAATATCAATCGTCAGCGGAACGAGATTGTCGTCGCCGTCAAAGCGAACCCAGACTTCCAGAAAAGGAGCGATGGGACGAATGTTTTTCCGGCTGTCGCGAAAATTGACTTTTCGAGGCGTTTTAGACGTCATCTCGCCCGTCTTCTTATCGACCAGAAAAGTTTCGGCGGCGACAATCTGCCGGACGCCGATCGGGTCTGTAATTTCCAGCTTATAGTTATCCATCGGCTCTTCGCTCGAACCGAGCCGGGCGATGGCAAAGGGCGGAAGAATGCGAAGCTCTGCGATTTTTTTTGCCATATTTTAACCTCCGATTAAAGTCTCGACCTGCGCCAGCGCGCTTTCGTTTGCCGATTGCAAACCTTTTAAATAGCTTTCGTATTGACCGCCTTTGGTGTCGCCGAGCAGCTTTTTTATATATTGCTCGGACGCGAGCATTAAATCGCGGTGCATCCGCCAGCGGTCGGCGCTGCGCGCGGCGAGCGCGAGCGAATACGGCATCTCGAAAGGAGGTCCGGCGAGAAGCTTGCCGTCGCCGCCGATATGCAGCGGCAGCTTCATTAAAATTTCGGTAATCGAGCGCAGATTGTACATTTCGCCGAACGCCCACGAAACCAGCAAACCGCGCGGCGTCCGCCCCGACGCTCTCAGCGGAGCTTCTATCTGAAACGAGTGCATCAGATACATCAAAAGCATACGATAACGCAGATTCAAGAGCCCCGCCCACGTATTGGCGACCGGATTGCTGATATATCTGTCGGGCGGCGCGGCGGAATCGGTCGTCGGATTTCGGGCGACGTTGAGCGACGGCTTCCAGCCGTTTTCATCGGGAAACTCGCGGTAAATTTCCAGAAATTTTCCGAAGTGCGAAGCGCCGAGCGCGCCGATAGTCGCGCCTTCGCCCTGCCTGGCGATTAATTCGATGGCTTTGATTGCCGACGGGCGGTCGTTTGCCGTTTCAATCAAAATATCGTTGTAGTTGAGTCCCCATTCGCTCGGATTCACCTGAAAGCGCAGTGAGCTTGATTGAATGTCAGACGAAGCGATAAACGAAGGCGGCGTCGGTTTCGGGTCTTTTTCCTGTACCGGCGGCTGAAAGAGCGCGAGTATCGCGGCGTAAAGGATTCCGACGCGATTGACCTGCGTTTTCCCGCCGCCGCCGCCGACATATTTCTGAATCTCTTCAATTTCTTTCGTCAATCCGAGTTTTTCGATAGTTTCCGCGTCGGGCATTTCGGCTAAAACGTATTTGCCCAGAGATTTTTTGGTTAGCGGCTCCAGCTCAAACGGAAACGGGTACAAGTCTTCGGGAATCGGGTAATCTTCGCGCTCGAACGAAAGCGGACCGCCGATTAAGGTCAGCATATTTTCGACCGTCACCAGATGTCCCATTTCCTCGCGCGCGACTTCGAGAATTTTCGCTTTCCATTCCTGCGTCAGCTGCCGGTGTTTCGGGTCGGTCAGATGCTGCCCGCCGAGCGAATAACCGGCATACAGATACTGCACCATCAAAGCGTGCTCGACTTCCGCGCCGACGTGCATCAGATATATCGCGCGGTCGCGCGGCGCGGTAAATATATCGAGGCTCGCCTGCTGCTCGACCGAATGCTCGGAAATCGTCTCCAGCGCCGTCAAAGGCAGAGCGACCGGGGCTTCGTCGGCTAAAAAACCGGCGGTTCGGGAAACGGGCGCCGCCGCGGAATCGGTTTCCGTCCACACTAAATGTTTGGTTAATCTTCTTGCCACAATTTTCCTCGGATGATTCCCGCTGAAGGGTTTTCTTAAATAAAAAAGCCGAAAATCCTTTTCTAAGGATAATCAGCTTCTTTTTAATATTTTATTTTCGGTAATTTCGATTTGCGCCGCCGGAATCCGTTTGCTCGTTCCGGCTTTGAAAAAATAGTCGCCGCCCGACTCCGAAAGAGCCGGCGAATCCTGATATTTTAATAAATTGCATGGGCGTTTCGACATAACGCGATAGATACCTGAGGCATTAAATTTTACAATTCAAGCCGTCCAATTTTCTCTTTTTCTTATGCTTATCTTTACCGGAAACGCTCTTTAATTTTCCCCGTCGGAACATTCGCGGCAAAGCTCTTATGTCGTCGGTTGATAGAAGCTATCACAGGTTAATTTTACCTGTCAATATTTTTTTAAACGCGCGGCGTGATTTTCCCGGCGCAGCGCCGCTAGAGGCGAAAACAACAAAACGAAAAGGCTCGGGATACCTGCCATCCCGAGCCTTTTCGTTTTTCCAAAGAAGTAAGAGAATATGAATCAAAGAATCGTCGCCGACCTTTGCTGTTGTATGAAAGACTTATTCGCGATTAGTTTCCAGAAACAATTCTATATTTATTATTTAACATTTATCATTTAACATTTGTCGATAAATATTCGGCTCAATTTGACAGGTGATAAATGTCAAATGGAAAGAACGCTCGAATGACGCATCACCACCTGCCAGCCGCCATCTCTTTTCACCCAGACGTCGGTCAGCAGATGCGCGCCGCTCATTTCCTCTGCGCCGCCGACGACGACTCTAAATTTAAAGACCGTATTTACCACGGCGGTATTTTCATAGGCGCGAAATTTCACGCGGTCGTAGCTGTAAGACATATCTTCAATCACGGACATCGTGCCGTCTTCGATATAGATTTTTTTATCCGCCATACTGCCATCGGGCGAGCCTCCGGCAAACAGGCAGTCGGCGGCAATTATGCGATTCAACGCGTCGCGGTCGTGTTCGCACACGGCGTTAAACCATTTCTGCTCCAGTCTCGTAATTTCCTGCTCGATTTGTTTATCGTTTTCCGTCATAGATTTTAGTTCCTCGTTAAAACCGTCAGGAAGTCGCAGAGGCTGCCATATGATAGTATGTTTTATTGATTTGTCATACGTTTTATGGTCGGTTGTTTGTTTGGCAATTATAAATTTATACGAGTAAGGGACGGCGGAATTATTTTGATGAATTCGGAAATTTTAATCATCGGCGGCGGCGTTATCGGCTTGGCGCTGGCGCGCAGCTTGAAAAAATCCGGCGGCGGCAAAATCACGATTCTCGAACGCGGAAAAGCCGGGCGCGAAGCTTCTTTTGCCGCCGCCGGAATGCTCGCCCCGCAGGCGGAAACCGATAAGCTCGACGATTTTTTTTATTTTTGTAATGAATCAAACAAACTTTACCCGCAATTTGCCGCAGAATTGTTTGATGAAACCGGCATCGATATCGAGCTTGACCGCAGCGGAACGCTGTATCTGGCGTTTTCCGACGAAGACGTTCGGGAAATCAACCGCCGCTACGTCTGGCAAAAAGGCGCGCAGCTGGCGATCGAATATCTGACGGCGGAAGAAATTCGCCGCAGCGAGCCGTTTGTTTCGCCCGACGTGCGCGAAGGCTTGTTTTTTCCGAACGACTGGCAGGTGGAAAATCGCAAGCTGCTTCTCGCCTTACGAAAATTCGCCGCTCTGAATGCGATTCAAATCGTCGAAAACGCCGAAGTTAAAAATTTAATCGTCCGTAACGGCAAAGCGACGGGCGCGGAAACCGAAACCGGAATTTTTTCGGCGCAGACGATTATTTTAACCGCCGGTGCCTGGACGTCGCTCGTCAAGGTAAACGATTTTGATTTGCCGTTTAAAGTCCGACCGGTTCGCGGTCAGATGCTGAGCTTTCAGGCGGCGAAACGTTTTTACCGACACGTCATTTACAGCCCGCGCGGTTACATCGTGCCGCGTCTGGACGGGCGCATTTTGACGGGCGCCACCGTCGAAGACGCCGGCTTCGACAAAAGTGTCACCGAGGCGGGAATCGACTTTTTGCTCGAACACGCTTTGGAAATCGCGCCGAGCCTTGCTAATTTAGAGATTACCGATAAATGGTCAGGCTTGCGCCCGTTTGCGGCGGACGGGCTGCCCGTTTTGGGCGCGCTGCCCGAAGCGGAAAATCTTTTTGCCGCGACGGCGCATTACCGGAACGGCATTTTGCTTGCCCCGCTGACGGCGGAAACGCTTGCAAGTAAAATACTTAAAGATGTAGAATCGCGTTATTTGCAGATTTTCAGCCCCGTCAGAAGTCAGGAGTCGAGAGTCAGGAGTCAGGAGGTCGGTTGAATTTTCTTATTCTCGACGCTCGACCGTAAAGAGATATGCGTAAGTTTTTAGTTTTAAGCTTAATTTTTTCATCTCTCACTTTTCCGATTGCCGCGCAGTCGGGGCGCGTCGCTGCGGGTCAGCCGTCCGATTCCGTTCCCGAAAGCGAAACATTGACGCCGAAAGCGATGTATGAAGAGGCAAACGCCTATTCAAAAAAGAAATTCGACGAGTTTAAGCAAAAGAAAACTCCCTTCAGCGACGCGCTTTACCAGCAGACTCTGCGCGAGCAGAAACAGCTTGCCGCGCGTTACGCCGCAACAGTGCTGGCGCGCCCGAATCCGGCGGGCGACGATTTTTATTATCTCGGAATGCTGCACTGGCTGGCGCAGAATTTCGACGGCACCAATGATGCCTTAAAAAAGTTTTTTGAAACGAAAGACGCCGCCGCCGAAAATCTGCAAGCTTCGCGCTCGGTAATGACGGTTCTCGCCGCGCGCCGGAAAAATTTTGACGAAGCCGAAAAGTTTCTGAGCGATTATCTGAAGAATGAACCGGTCAAGCTGCGCGAGCGTTTCAATATGGAAAGCGAGCTGGCGGAAAGCTATCGCGCCGCCGCCGATTACGCCAGAGCCGCCGCTCACGGCGAAGAATCTTATTGCGCGGCAAAAGCTTTATTGCTGCGGGAAACTTCGTCGCGCACGCGCGCGCTTGCCGAAGCTCTCGAAGCGGCGATGGCGCTTCAGGAAATTTACAGAAAAAGCGGCGATTATAAAAACGTCGAGGCGACGCTCGGCAATTTGCAGAAAATCGCCGCCTCGGTCGATTCGTCCGCCGTTTATTATTACGCGATTGACCAGTCGATTAAATTTTTTATCGAGACGAACCGCAAACCCTTCGCGCTGGAATTTTATAAAGCCTCGCTGAATAAAACCAAAAAAGATTTTTCTAATAAAGCCCTGCAGGACGACGTTCTGCAACGCCTGACGAGACGCGAAAAGCATTACGAGCTGCTCGGCGAAGCCGCGCCCGAGCTTGCCGGAATCGACCACTGGCTGCCCGCCGGCGAAGCGAAAACGCTCGCCGCCTTGCGCGGAAAAATCGTTTTGCTGGATTTCTGGGCGACGTGGTGCGGACCGTGTATCGCCGCGTTTCCGAAGCTGACGGAATGGCACGAGACGTATCAGAAAGACGGTTTTGTCATTCTCGGTCTGACGCGTTATTACCCGGCGGCTCAGGGCACGGCGGCGGAACAGAAAACGGAAGCCGAGGCGGTCGCGCGGATGAAACAGACGCATCGCGTGCCGTATGATTTCGTGCTTGCCAAAGACGCACTGAATCATCACAATTACGGCGCGGACGGCATTCCGACCGCCGTTTTGATTGACCGTAAAGGCGTGATTCGCTACATTGACAGCGGAACCAGCATCGGCAGAGAAGAAGAATTAGGCAAGATGATTGAAAAACTTTTAGCGGAAAAATAGATTAAACACAGGCGGATGGAAGGATTTTTCGCTTTGGCTTTGAAAATTTTAAAATGGCTCAAGTAGGGAAAAAAATGAGTAAAACGCAAGACCTGTATGACCGCATCGCCGACGTGCAGAATCTGGCAATGAAGATAAACGGCTACCGCGATTCGGTGGCGAAATACCTGCGCTCGCTCGATCTGGACATCAAGCCCGATTCGCTCGTACTGGACGCCGGTTCGGGCACCGGGCTGGTCACTCTCGCGTTACACAGCGCCGGTTATCACCCGAAAAAAACGTTTGCGCTGGATATTTCCTACAATTCACTGACGGTCGCCGAGCAGCAATTTGACGAGGACAAGGAGGTGACGGCGGAAGACGTCGAAACGGTTCAGGGAAATCTGCTTTCGCTGCCCTTCAGAGACGAATCCTTCGACGTCGTTTTAACCTGCGGCGCGCTCGAATACGTGCCGCTCGACAACGGCTTGCAGGAACTGGCGCGCGTTCTGAAAAAAGACGGAACCTTGGTTTTGATTCCCGTGCGCCCGTCGCTGGTCAGCTCGTTTCTGGAAGTTTTGTATAACTTTAAAACTCATTCGCTCGAAGAAGTCCGCGAAACTTCCGGTCGCTATTTTGAAATCGTCGGCAATCATAAATTCCCGATTACCGAGCCGATCGGCTGGTCGAAAACGCTGTTTCTTTTGCAGAAAAAATAATTACAGGAAATTACCAGGGATAGTCAGGATAAGCCGGGATAAAAAAGAAATTGATTTTAATCCCTGTTTATCCCGTTATCCCTGTAAATTTCTTCTCTGCGGTTTTATAGTGAATAAAGTTTAATGCACGCAAACGGAAACAAACCTTTAATCATCGCGCATCGCGGCGCGTCGGCGCTGGCGCCGGAAAACACTCTGGCGGCATTTCAAAAAGCGATTGAAGACGGCGCGGACGGCATCGAGTTTGACGTGCGAATCGCAAAAGACGGCGTTCCGGTCGTGTTTCACGATTCGACGCTCAAGCGAATCGTCAGAAAAGAAGGTCGCACCTCGCATTTTACTTCCGAACAGTTGCAGACGCTCGACGTCGGCGCGTGGTTTAACGGTAAAAATCCGTCGCGCGCCAGCGATAAATTTTCCGGCGAAACCGTTCCGACGCTGGAAAATCTTTTCTCGTTTCTGAAAGGCTATCGAGGGCGTCTTTACCTGGAAATGAAAGGCAGCCTGGCGGAAATTTCGGCGCTCGCCGAAGTCGTGGCAAAAACCATCCGGCAAACCGATTTTCTGCCGCAAACCATCGTCAAAAGCTTTAAGCTCGAAGCGATTGAAAAAGTTAAAACCCTGCTTCCCGAAATTTACACCGCCGCGCTTTTCGCGCCGAAAATTCTGACGATTCTGCGCAAGCAGTCGCATCTCATCGAACGCGCCAAAGACTCTCAGGCAAATGAACTTTCGCTGCATTATTCGCTGGCGACCGAAAAGCTCGTGCGAAACGCGACGCGCGAAGGAATGCCGACGGCAATCTGGACGGCTGACCATCCGATTTGGGTGCGGCGCGCGCTGGAAATCGGCATTCACGCGATAATTACTAACAATCCGGCGCGGCTTCTGGCAAAACGTCACGAGATTTTGCAGAAAACTACCGCTTAGCCATTAGGACTGATAGTGTCGTAATCTTGTGGTGCTAGACTAAAACCGTCTCAAAAACGACCCTTTTTGAAACAGTCAGAATAAAGTAAAAAGTGTCTCATAAGTCATACCTTTTTGAGACACTTTAATTATTGATTTATTGATATTTAACCTTGATTTTCACGGTGTAGCCTTTTTAAAGGTTTGTCTCATAAGTCATCTCATAACTAAAATCCCAAAACTCATCAACATTTTCGACTTATGAGACACTTTAAGACTGACATTTTCGAGTTATTGAAAATATTTAATTTTCAGCACCACAAGATTAGAACACTACCTTGGGACGATACTTCTTGCCACATTGATTTTCAGGCATTACACTTTTTATTTGTCCGAATTTTTCTGGAGAATTGAATGAAATTTTACAACGATATTTTAAGCTTAATCGGCAATACGCCGCTCGTTAAAATCAACCATTTAACGCAGCAACATAACATCAAGGCGCAGGTTTTCGCCAAAATGGAAAGCCTCAATCCGGGTTATTCGGTCAAAGACCGCATCGGAATTTCGATGGTCGAATACGCCGAAAAAGACGGCTCGCTGAAACCGGGCGGAACGATTATCGAAGCGACGAGCGGAAACACGGGCATCGGGCTGGCGCTCGCCGCCGCCGTCAAAGGCTACAAATGCATTTTCGTTTTGACCGACAAGGTTTCGATGGAAAAAACGCGTTATCTGAAAGCGGTCGGCGCGGACGTCGTCGTCGTTCCCGCCGCCGCTAAACACGGCTCGCCCGACCACTACGTCGAAACGGCAAAGCGCATCGCGCAGCAAACGCCGAACTCGTTTTATCCCGACCAATACAATCATCCGGCAAATCCGGCGGCGCATTACGCGACGACCGGACCGGAAATCTGGCAGGACACCGACGGAAAAATCACGCATTTCGTTTCGGGCATCGGCACCGGCGGCACCATCAGCGGCACGGGACGCTACTTGAAAGAAAAAAATCCGAGCATCAAAATCGTCGGCGCCGACCCTTACGGCTCGATTTTCAAAAACTACAAGGATTCGGGGCGCGTGCCCGAAGCGACGCCTTATCTGGTCGAAGGCATCGGTCAATCTTTGCCCGTCGGCAACGCCGATATGAAAGCGATTGACGAAATCATCAACATCACCGACCGCGAATCGTTCGAGTTTGCGCGGCAGCTCTCGCGCGTCGAGGGAATTTTCTGCGGCGGCTCGACGGGAACGAATTTCGCCGCCGCGCTAAAAGTCGCGCGGGATTTGGACGAAAACGGGCTGGTGGTTTTCATCGTCTGCGACACGGGCGAGCATTATTTAACGAAATTTCACTCGGACGAATGGATGAAGGAAAAGCTTCTGCTCGAACCGCAGCGCATCACGGCGGGCTTGATTGCCGGAACGAAAAATTCCGGTTCGCCCGGCGAGCTTCTTTTCGTCGCGCCGACCGAAAGCGTTTCGGAAGCGCTCGCCAAAATGAGCGAAAACGGCATCACGCAGCTTCCCGTGCTGGAAGAAAACCGCTCGGTCGGCAGCCTGCGCGAATCCAGAGTTCTGGCAAAGCTGCTCGCCGACAGCAATTTGCTGAGCGCGCAGGTCAGCGAAGTGATGGACGAAAGCTTTCCGGTCGTCGATATTGACACGAGCATTCAGGAAATCAAGCCGAAATTGCAGGAATCGCCCGCCGTTCTGATTGAAGATTTCAAACGCATCACCGGCATCATCACGCGCTCGGACGTTCTGGATTTGCCGAGATAAGAATTTCAGCCGCGAACAAACACGAAAAATCACGAAAATAAAGCAAGACTTTTCGTGATTTTTCGTCTTGCTTTGTGGCTCTTTCTTTTTCTCAATTTTTATTTGTGTTTTAATCTAAGCGAAGATGAAAGCGACGCTCAAAATCAACGGCGAAAAAGATTTTGTTATCGAAGACGACCGGATCACAATCGGGCGCGCTTCGGACAATAAACTGGCGTTTGCCGCAGATTCCAACGTCTCGCGCTATCACGCCGAAATCGAAAATCGCGGCGGTGAATTTCGGCTCATCGAACTCGGCAGCAGCAACGGCACGACCGTGAACGGCGAGCCTCTGGAAACCGAAATCGTGTTGCAGGACGGCGACCGTGTTCTGCTCGGCGGAACAAGCGAAATCGAGTTTTTCCTTCAGCCGCCGGAACAGGAAAAAGCGGAAAAATCTTCCGCCGCCGCGCCGTCGCTTAACGCAAATTTGCCGAATGCAAATGTAAACGCGCCGCCGCCGCCGCCAATAGCTCAGGACGCCGGGAAAGCGTCGAAAATGCCCGTGATGTTAATCGTGATGGGCTTGGTTTGCGGCTTGGCGGTCGTTTGCGTCGTCGGAGCCGTGCTTTATTCTTACAGTTCCGCACCGGCGCCGTGCGATGCCAAAGCCGTGATTACCAGCCCCGAAAACGGCGACACGATCGACAAGGAAACCGAAATTACGGTCGATGCGGAAAATATCGACTGCGTAAGACGCGCCGTTTTTCTGCTGGACGGCGCCGAAATTGCCGCCGCCGATTCCGCGCCTTACACGGCGACGCTCGACCCGAAACAATTTCCGGCGCTGGCGGACGGCGCAAATCATTCGCTGAAAGTCGTTCTGGAAGACGCTTCCGGCAATCCGCTGGCGCCGAGCGAAGTTTTTCTCGCTTTTGAGACGGCGGAAATCGCCACGCCGACACCGACGCCGAGCGAGGAAGAAACGCCCGTTCCGACCGTTACGCCGCCGACCGGAAAACAGTCTTCGCTGATCGATATTCAGGAAATGTCCAAGAAACTGGTCAAACAATTTTCCGGCAATTTCGCATACAAATTCGACCAGCAGTTTTTGCAGGAAGTGCAGAAGAAAACGCCCGAATACGTCGCCGCGGAAGGTTATTTCGCGCGCGCCGAAGCTTATCGCGATTTGATAAATCTCGAATTTCACCGCGGAAACGGCTTGGACGCGCCGCTCGGATTTCTGCTGGCGATGAGCCGCAGCAAATTCAACCCGCAAAAGCAGGGCGCGGAAGAAGGCTTGTGGAAATTGTCGGACGAATTCGTCACGGCAAACGGTTATAAAACGATTTGCCAGACCGAGTCCTTGAGCGACCAGGCGCAAAACTGCGCCGCCAAAACGTCTTCAATCTACGCGAAAGCGCTGGTTTTGAAAATTTTTAACGGCGATACGATTTACGCCGCCGCCGCTTTCGGAATGAGCGAACAGGAAGCCAGCACCTGGGCTTCGAGCCTGCCGGCAAATCGCGAAGATTTTTGGAAAGTTATCAATTCCGCGAAGCAGCGCGAGCAGGTCGCCAGGTTTTTCGCCGCCGGAATCGTCGCGGAAAATCCCCAACGGTTCGGGATGAAAAAAGATAAACCGATTTCGGAATTGTATCGTAATTTGATTGGGAATCAGTAAACGGTCTTCGGACTTTGGTCTAAGCCGCGAAGCCTACTCTTCGCAAGAGAATCAGGCTCAATGTTAAGTAAAGAATATCGAAGACCGAAAGCCGAAGACCAGAGACCGTTTTGCAAAAATGCTTGAAGTTTTTCTGACATATCCGACGCCGGAAGGCTCGCGGGAAATTGCGCTCGGCGGCGACCGAATCTCGATGGGACGCGGCAGCGATGCCGATTTGCGTTTCGACGACGACGGCTTGTCGCGCCTACACGCGACGATTCACCGCGAAGGCGAAAAAGTTTGGATTCTGGATGAAAATTCGACCAACGGCACGTTTGTCAACGGCGAAAAAGTGCCGCCCGCCGGAACGCCGCTTGACGACGGCGACCGCGTAAAAATCGGTCATTACACGGATTTGCGGATTCGTTTTGCGGATTCTGCGCAAAACGAAAATGCTGTCGCGGCGGCTGAAAATAAACCGCTCGTGCAAGCCGCTTCCGCAGCTTCGCCGGATTCTCCAGGCTCATTCGGAATCTTGCCGGTGGCGCTGACGGCTTTGGCGATTTTCGTGATTGCGATTTCGGCGGCGTTTATCGCCATTCAGGCGCTCGGCGGAAGCGACCCGCAGATTGCGCAAAACAACGGCAATCCGAACAAACGATTTATCGACGACAACGGCGACCCGATCGAAGACGACACGCCGCAGCCTTCGCCGAAGCCGAGCAAGGAACCGAACGCCAACCGGACGATTGAAACTAATTCAAACCTGACGACTTCGCCCGAAGAAGCGAATAAAAATATTATAAATTCGCTTCCGCGCAAAAAATTCTCCGAGATGAGCGAGACGGAAAAGGACGAATACGTCAAGGTGAAAGCGGAAAAAATCGCGCGCATTATCGGCAATCAGACGAGCGAGCCGATTCCGCCGGAAGCGGTGCGCAGCATTCGCGGGCATCTGAAAGGCTATATCGACCGCGTTCGCGCGGCGCGCGTAAATAATTGCGGGCAGGGCGCTTTTACGCGCAGCGATATGACGACCGTGATGGAGCGCGCCAGCCGAAACGCGCCGTTTATCCTGCGCGCTTTTTACGCCGAAGGGCTTGACCCGCAAATCGGTCTGTATGTGGCGATGATTGAATCCGAGCATTGCCCGTGCCTGCAAAGCCCGACCGGCGCGCTCGGAATGTTTCAATTCGTGCGCGGCACGGGCAGAGAATATAATCTGCAAGTGAAAAACGACGCTTCGCCGTCGAAT
>DASVRL010000353.1:0-1981 GCA_036388635.1 Pyrinomonadaceae bacterium | reverse complement strand
ATTGTGCCGCCGAAACCGACTGCGAAACCGCGTTCCCGACCGAGGAAAACGATTCGTTCGAGGCGGTGCGTAGTGTTGATTTTTTCCGGGGTCCAGGTGTTTCCGCTGTTTGTCGTGCGAAGCAGCGCGCCGCCGTCGCCCACCGCCCAGCCTTCGTTCGGCGTCACAAAGCAAACGTCCAAAAGGTCTGCAGCGAGCGGAGAATTCTGCCCGCGCCAGGTTTTGCCGCCATCGGCTGACGCGAAAATCCGACCGCCTCCGCCGACCGCCCAGCCGAGCGAGCGCGTGGCGAAAAAGACCGAATTAAAACGGGCGTTTTCCGCCGCGAAAACTCTGGCTTCGCGCCAAATGCCGCCACCGTCTGCCGTGTGCAATATCGTTGCGCCCGCGCCGATTAACACAGCTTCATTTTGATTAAAGATCGCGCCCCCGCGCAGCAGAAATCTTGTCGGTGAAACTTGTTTTTGCCAAATCTGGTTATTTTCGAGCGCGTAAACGCTGCCTAGCTCGCCGATTGCCCAAGCGGTCGTGCGGTCGTCGGAGACGAGCAGACGGGTAAATTGCGGACTCGCCGTTTTGCTCGTCGGAAAAACGCCGGTCCGCTCCCAGGTCGCGCCGCCGTCTGTTGTGCGTAGCAAAATCGAGCGCGCTTCGCCCGCAGATTTGAGCTTGAAAATGTCGCGCTCGGCGAGCAGCCAGCCGTTATTTTCATCGGTGAAAAATACGTCGCGCAGATTATCTTCCGAAGGCTTCGCCGCCTTTTTCCAAGTTGCGCCGCCGTCGGTTGTCGTCAGCAAAGTGCCGTTGCTCCCCGCAATCCAACCGCGTTTAGCGTCGAGAAAATAAATCGAGTGCAGCCAAGCCAGCGTTCCCGAGGGCTGTTTGCGCCATTCGCCTGCGGCGGCGTGCTGCAATAAAAAGATTGCGAGACAACAAAGCGCTGCCAATTTGCAAAACTTGATTTTAAACGCAGAGACGCAGAGACGCAGAGACAGTTTTGAAATAAAATCTCTGCGTCTCTGCGTCTCTGCGTTTAATTTATTATTGAATTTAGAAGTCGGCATCTGGCTTAAAATCCGGTAAACATTCGGGCGAAACCGATAATCGGGAGCAGATTCATCACGTTTTTCCAGACTTTGATTTTATTTCCCGGCACAATTATTTGGTCGCCGGGAACGAGGAAAACTTCTTCTCTGGCTTTTCCACGTTCGATGTCCTGCAAATTAACGGCAATCGGCGAAGGTCTGCCGTCCTGTCCGCGCCGCAGCACGATGACTTCTTTTTTGTTTCCGGTGACTAAAATCCCGCTCGCTTCGGCAATCGCTTCGTGAACGCTTACGCGGCGCGTCATAATGTAAACGCCGGGTTTCCCGACATCGCCGAGAACGCTGTAACGCGCTGACACCGCGCGGTCGAGCGAGACCATAACTTTCGGGTCAATAATATATTCGTCGAGCTTTTTCGTGATTTCATCGGCGACTTGCTCAACGGTTTTGCCATTGACGATGATGCCTTCTCTAATCAATGGGTAAGAAATTCTGCCGTTCGGTGGAATCGTGATTCCCGTTTTTGAATAATTGGGCTGCGCGAAAACTTCGACCGAAATGACATCTTCCGGTCCGAGGTAGTAGTTGGTCAGAAAATTGTTGTAATAAGGCACAATAGCGGCTTCTTCTTCGGACATTTGCCCGCGCCGGTTTTGTTTTATTGCGTTCGGCACATCTTCAGGCAGCACTTTTCCGGCGTCCGGTGTTTCCGGCTGTGCGGGCGGCGGAGTTTTTTCCGGTTCTACGGCGGGAGCTTCGGTTTTCGTTTCGCTTTTTGTAATTTCGACTTTCTTTTCTTCCGGCGCAGGCGCGGTTTGCTGCGCGGTCGCGGCGGTTGTCGCCGCAAAAGCGAAAATAACCGAACAAAATATCCCAAGAATTTTTACTGCTTTCATCGTTTTTTACCTCAAAATTTATCTTGCGCCGCGTCCGAA
>DASVRL010000352.1:0-64936 GCA_036388635.1 Pyrinomonadaceae bacterium | reverse complement strand
GGACGGAAGTCGGGTTGGCGTGGTGATTATTGTGCCAGCCTTCGCCCCAACTGACGGCGGCGACAAACGCGTTATTGGTCGAATCGTCTTTCGTTTCAAAACGGCGCGAGCCCCAAACGTGCGTGATGGAATTGACGAACCAGGTAAAATGCCAGCCCATCGTCACCGGCAGAAAAACGCCCCACAGAACCATCGACCAGCCGCCGACGAAACCCAGGATGACGCCGAGCGTAATGGTCGGCACATACCAGTATTTTGAAAGCGCAACGAGAAATTTGTCTTTCAGCAAATCGGGCACAAAACGTTTTTCGACTTCCTCGCCGTTGTCCTGCGACGTGCCGACCGTGACCCAGCCCATATGCGCCCAGTAAGTTCCGTGACGCGGGCTGTGCGGGTCTTTGTCCGTATCGCAAAAGGCGTGATGAACGCGGTGCGTCGTCACCCAGTCGATGGGACTGCCTTGCAGAGACATCGAGCCGAAGACGGCGAGCACATTTTTAACCCACTGCGGCGTTTCGAAACCGCGATGCGTCAGTTGACGGTGAAATCCGAGCCCGATGCCGAGACTGCCCGCCAGCCACCAGACAACCAGCATAACCGCTAAATTCGCCCAGCTAAAGGTGAATAACGCCCAGATTGCCATGATATGAAAGATGGCGATGGGAACGATGGTCACCCAATTTGTTTTTCCGCTTCTTCTCTGTTCGACTGTTGCTACTTTTTCCACTTTTTTTGAAAGCCCCCTTGCCGGTTGTTAAAAATTTATGGGAGAAAAACAAAAACGCCTTTCTCAAGCCTATGATGAAAAGCGTAACAGATTTATTGTCTTGTGATTGTAAGAGTTTTGTAATAGGTGAATTTTCGCGCGAAATTTACTTTTAGACCGCGGAAAACGGGCAAAAATGCGCAAATTAGGTTATATTATAATTATGCAATACAGTCCCTTAGCAATAAAGCGCCGTTACATCCTCGGAAAGCTCGCCGAAAAGTGTGACACGATAAATAAAATTCCGGTTTATTTGAACGACAGAAACGCCGAACCTATCGGATTTGCCGACGAAAGTATGGGGCGTTATGCCGACGCCTTTTTATTTCATCTGCCCGAAGATGTTTGTAAAAGACTTTCGACGAATGGTTACGATTTGGAGATTGATTATGATGTCTCTAATGAGGAAGGTAATGCAAAAGACGAGCGCATCAAGCTGAATTATATTGTCCTCACTTCGAAAGCGGTAAATTCCGCCATTCCGAGACGGCATCCGCTGACCAAACCGGTCGAATGATTTTCGCGCCCGGACTGCTGTTTTGAGGTTTTGCAAAAGTCGGATTTTAAGTCGCGCGTTTTAGTTCCGCCGGTGCTTTTTTCGTCTCAAAGCGGCGGATTTCTTTCGCCCAGCCGAGCTTTTCGAAAAGGCGAATCGTCAGCCAGTTCATATCGAATTCATACCACCGAAGCCCGTGTCGCGCCGAGCGGGGCTGCGCGTGATGATTATTGTGCCAGCCTTCGCCGAAAGTCAGCAGCGCGATTAGCCAGTTATTGGTCGAATCGTCTTTCGTTGCAAAACGCCGTTCGCCCCAAAAGTGCGTCGCCGAATTGACCAGCCACGTCGAATGCCAGCCGAAAACGACGCGCGCGAAAACGCCCCATAAAACCATCGACCAGCCGCCGATTAAAAATAAACCCGCGCCCGAGGCGAGAAGCGGAACGTAATAAAAACGCGCCAGCAGAACGTGAAATTTGTCTTTGAGCAAATCCGGCACGTAACGTTTCAAGGTCTCCTGGTCGTGGTCTTGCGCCGTTCCTTTCAGAATCCATTCCATATGCGCCCACCAGAATCCCGGACGCGTCGAATGCGGGTCTTTGTCGGTTTCCGTAAACTGATGATGAATGCGGTGCGTCGCCACCCATTTCGGCGCATCGTCCTGTATCGCCAGCGCGCCGAATGTCGAAAGCGTATATTCCAGCCATTTCGGCGCTTTAAAACTGCGGTGCGTCAAAAGCCGGTGATAACCCAGACCGACGCCCAGACTGCCGACAATCCAGTTTCCGACCAGCATCACCGCCAGATTTTCCCAGCTAAAGCTGAACAAAGCCGCAATCGTCAAAAGGTGAAAGCTGACGACGATCGATAAATTTTTCCAGTTGATATTTCGGCTTAGAGGCTCGGATTCGATAATGTTCTGCATTTATTCACTTTTTCGATTGTTAAAATACTGCAAGTTTAAGAGTAACAGGTCGAGGGCGAAACAATCGTAATAATTGTGTAATAACGGTAATGTTAAAATCTCTCGTTCGCTATATTTATAATGCATTTTTACCGGCGTCGCCGATGCCGATGCCGGGTCGAAACGTCCAGACCACAGCGTAGACGACGAGCGAGAATATTATTCCGGCTAACCAACCGCCGATATATAGCGAAATTTCCGATTCTTGAAAACGAATCCAAAATTGCGGGTCGCGTCCTTGAGTATAAGGTTTTAAATTTTCCCAAAATATCGAAATCGAAACGCAGCCGTTGAAGGTAACAATCCAAACGATTAAAAACTTGTCGGAGTTTAAACCCGCAATCAAGGGTATAAACAAGCACGACGAAATTATCATTAACCAGCCGATAATTCCCGCTCTGAAAATAATTTCACCCGACCAGAATATTAAGGAAATCGAAGCCAGACAAGCAATAACATTTCGCATTTGATTGACAGTGTCAGGCGCTGATAAACCGGCTGATATTTCTAATCCGCAAAAGCGACGCTCAATTGGCGAAGCGGCATTGATTTTCTCGCGTCCAGTTCGACGACGTTTTCGCGGCTCACGTATTCATATAAAATATCGCGCTGCTGCGGCGTGAATCCGGCTTCGGAGATTTGATAGCGCAATTCTTTTTCGTTCGCCTGCGTATCCGCGCCCGCCGCCGAAACGACGTTTTCTTCAATCATAATCGAGCCCATATCGTCCGCGCCGAAACGCAGAGCGGTTTGTCCGAGCCGTAAGCCCTGCGTCAGCCACGACGCCTGAATGTGCCGGACGTTATCCAAAAATAGACGCGAAACGGCGAGCATTTTCAGGTAGTCGATGCCGGTCGGCTCTTCCGTGATTTTGCGCCCCAGAGCGGTGTTTTCGCGCTGGAAAGTCCACGGAATAAACGCCGTGAAGCCGCCCGTTTCGTCCTGCAAATCGCGCACTCTTTCGAGGTGGCGGACGCGGTGGGCGACTTTGTCGCCGATGCCGAACATCATCGTCGCCGTCGAGCGCAATCCGACTTTGTGCACGGCGCGCATCACGTCGAGCCATTCCTGCGTATTGCATTTCGTCGAAACTCTTTTTCTGACTTCGTCGTCGAGAATTTCGCCGCCGCCGCCCGGCATCGAATACAATCCGGCGGCTTTCAGCCGGCGCAGAATCGTTTCGTAATCCAGAGCGGAAATCAAAGAAATATTGTGAATTTCCGGCGGCGAAAAGCAATGCAGCTGAAACGTCGGATATTTCGCGTGCAAAGTCGAAAGTAGGTTTTCATACCATTCGATATTAAAGTCGGGATGCAGACCGCCCTGCATCAAAACGCCGGTGCCGCCGAGCGCGATGGTTTCGTCGATGCGCTTGCAGATTTCCTCGATCGAGTGAACGTAGGTGTCGGGCTTTCCCGGTCGGCGATAAAACGCGCAGAACGTGCAGACGACGTTGCAGACGTTCGTGTAATTGATGTTGCGGTCGATGATGTAGGTCACGACGTCGGTCGGATTTTTTCGCATCCGCATTTCGTGCGCCGCCAAGCCGATGCGGACGAAATCGCTCGATTCGAGAAGCGCGGTCGCGTCTTCCGCCGTCAGTCTTTCGCCTGCCAGAGCCTTATCTAAAATCGGTTGAATATCGCTGTTCATAAATCAAAATAATTCTAACACGGAAATTTTAAGACAAGGCAAAAGGTAAAAATCAAAATTGAGAAAATACTTTTTACTATTGCCTTCGCTTTCTTTCATTTTGCCAATCGAAATCGCAGTTTGCGAAAAATTTTCTGCGAAACGAATCCGAAATCGCGCAAAAAGCGAATTTCAAATCAGTCATATAATCGGTATCAATATTTGTGCCAGAGCATTGATACTTTCGGCGAGCGAAATACGCTATTACAAATCGAGAGGAATTTTTACCAGGGAGAATATTATTTATGCGAAACAGCCGGGAAAACGAGGGATTCAGAGCAAACGACGCGGCGCTGCTTTTATTTGTGGTCGTGGCGGTCTGGCTCTGGGCTTTTTTCAGATAAACGAAAGCGGCTTGTATTTGTCAATCAAGCCGTTTTTGTGTGCCAGTTTGAAATAAAGCTCCAAGCCTTTCTGCATCTCGTCGTCTATCGAATACGAAATATTTTCCGACAGATATTTTTTGAAATCTTCCCTTTGAAGCGAAATCTCGCTTTCGTAGTTTGAAATAATCTCGTCCAGATGCCGTAAGCCTTCGTCGCGCGCCGCCGCTAAATCAATCGTTCGCGCAATTTCCGCTTTCTCCGCGTTCGCCATCCACATCGCAAACACAAATCCCAAGCCGGTAAAGCTTTTCCACGTTTCCGCCAGATCGAATTTTCGATAGACGCTCTCGTCAATGACGAGCGCCGGGTCGCCGATCAGCAGAGCGCAGTCCGATTCGGCGAGCATTTTCTCTAAGTTCGGTTTTGAAATTTTCCATTCCGGCTCGCGTCCGAGAAATTCACGAAAGATTATTTTCGCCAGCGCGACCGAAGTTTTTGACGAAACGTCGAGCGCCACCGTTTTGACGTTTTGCAAATCCTCGCCGCGCGTCGCCAGGCAGACGCTCCTGACTTTTTCGCGCGCGCCGACGCAGACGTTTGGAACCAGCAGAACGTCTGCAATCATCTGGTAAGCGATAACGGGAACGAGCGCGGCATCGACGCGGGCTTGCGACAGAAGCTCGGCGGAGCGCGCCGGCGCGGTGTCGAGAATCATCTCGAATCTGCCGCGATTGGTGCCGTAGAGAAACGACCAAATCAAAGGCGCCGTGTTTGAATAGCTCGAAGCGGAAATGCGCGGCGTCGGCATCTATTTTGTCAAAACATCCTCGTATTCTTCGCTTTTTTCGAGCACCGATTTGACGAACGGGCAGGTCGGTTTTATCAGCAGATTATTTTTTCGCGCGTATTGCACCGCCGCCGCGACCAGGTATTTGCCGATTCCTTTGCCTTTCAGCGCGTCACTGACTTCCGTGTGGTCAATCACGATTTTTCGCGTGCCTTCGCGGCTGTATGTCATTTCCGCGACCCATTCGCCGTTTTCCTCGATGAAAAACGCGCCTCGATTTCCGTGCTGTTGTCTTTGAATCTTCATTATGTCTTTAGCCTACAAAGAAACTTTCGGCGAATGCAAATCTTGTTTGAAAATAAGTTTTCGATTATGCTTTTCGGGTTATGAAAAACAAATTTTTATTCAGCATTTTAATCGCTTTTTGCTTTCTGGCGACAAACGCTTTCGCGCAGCCGTCGACGATTGTCGTCAACGACCCGACCAAGGACGAGAAACCGCTGACGGCAAACGCGGCGCAGGAAAATTTAATCAAGCGAAACGTTTTGCCGAAAGCGAGAAAAATGTGGGCGGAAGGCGAAGTCTGCACCGAAGAATTCAGCATCGCGGGCGCGGCGCGAGGCGCTTTTTCCAAGCCGAACGCCGACCAGACTTTAATCTTTTACCAATTTTGTCAAACCGGAAACGGCTTTGGCAATAACGGTCTGGTTTTGCTGGAAAACGGGCGCATTACGGCGAGCTACGTTTCCGAAGGCGGCTGGGCGATGGGTTTAAAACGTCTGCCGGACGTCAATCAAAACGGCTTGGACGAATTCGCCGTCTATTATTCGGGCGGAATGCATCAGGGGCAAGGCGGCAGCGGAGTCGATATTATGGAATTTTCCGCCGCCGGAGCCGTCAAAGGCTTGGGCTGGTTTCAAGCCGACAGCTTCGGCGAAGAAACCGGCGATTTCGGTTATAAAGTCACGGTCAAACCCGGCAAAACTCCGATTTTCTACCGCGAAAAATACGCCTCGGCGGGCGAAAACAAATGGCGCAAATCCGGCAAATCTGCCGCCTTCAAACTCGGCAAAACTTACGGCAAATTCGACGTTTTGAAATAAACCGAAATTTTAGCGTAAAGCGATTTTCGCCGCCAAGGCGCAGAGGCGCAGAGAAAGAAATTAACCGTGGATAACAGGATTTACATAATAAGAAAATGTTTTTTTAATCCCTGCTTATCCCGCTTATGCCGGTTAATTTCCGTCTTAAAATCTCTGTGTCTGAAGCCTTTAAATATCTTTTCTTCGCCTCTTTGCGTTAAAATAATCGCTGGCAATTATGAAAATCTACGACATCACCGTTCCGATTAGCGAAAATGTGCCGATTTACGAAGGCGACCCGAAAGTGAAAATCGACGTGACGGCGGCGATGGCACACGGCGACGCGGCAAACGTGACGCAGCTCTGTTTTGGCGCGCACACCGGAACGCACGTCGACGCGCCGAACCATTTTATTGACGGCACACGAAAGATTCACCAGCTCGATTTGGAAAAACTTATCGGCGTCGCCCGCGTCGTCGAAATTGAAGAAAGCGTGACGGCGATTGAGCCGCGCCACGTCGAAAATCTGGAAGCGGTCGAAAGAATTTTATTCAAAACGCGCAACTCCTCGTTCTGGAACGAGCCGGAAACGGGTTTTCGCAAAGATTTTACGTATATTACGCCCGAAGCGGCGCGCGTTCTGGCTCAGAAAAATATAAAACTCGTCGGCATCGATTATCTTTCGGTCGAAAAATTCGGGTCGAGCGATTTTGCGACGCACATTACGCTTCTGGAAAAAGAAATCGTGATAATCGAAGGCTTGGATTTGCGCGAAGTTCCGGCGGGCGAATACGAATTGATTTGTCTGCCTCTGAAAATCCTCAGCCCGACCGGCGACGGCGCACCGGCGCGGACGGTTTTGCGGGAAAAGGCGGCGGCAGCAGAAGAGCGCGCTTAAGGTTTGCCGCCCGGATTTCGTAAATGAACGAAAAGCATTTGATAAAAGTCAGCAAATACCTGAGTAAACACTTGCGTCATCAACCGGAAAGGCTCGGTTTGAATCCGGAAATCGGCGGTTGGGTGAAAGTTGACGATTTGCTGAAAGCCTGCGCGAAAAATAATTTTCCGTTGACGCTTGCCGAGCTGAAAGAAGTCGTCGAGCGAAACGACAAACGGCGTTTTTCCTTCGACGCGAGCGGCGCGAAAATTCGCGCCAATCAAGGTCATTCAATCGAAGTCGATTTGCAATTGCAGCCGCAAACGCCGCCCGCGCGCCTTTTTCACGGAACGGCGACGCGCAACGCGCCGATGATTCGGGAACACGGACTGCTGAAAATGGGGCGGCATCACGTTCATCTTTCGACTGATACGGAAACGGCGCGCGCCGTCGGGATGCGTTACGGCAAACCCTTGATTTTTGAAATCGATACCAGGGCAATGCTGGAAAACGGTTTCGAGTTTTTCGTTTCCGAAAACGGCGTCTGGCTGGTCGAAAGCGTTCCGCCCGAGTTTTTAAAAGTTTTATGAGCGAGCCGAATAATGTTTTTACAGTTGGACAGAAAGTAAGAATTCGTGGCGAATGCGGTTTTGCCGAGGGCGCTGTCGGAATGATTGCTTATCCTCCGAAAGTTTCGGTCTTAGCCGATGATTTCGGAGATAACTATTTCAGGAAAGTTCAAACTCTTAAAGGCGAGAGAGCTTTTGTCTGGGTGGTTTTTGACGAGCCGCAATTTGATGCGGACGAAGACGGTCCTTATAGCGAGGCTGAGATAAACGCAGATAGTCTTGAGATTATTGAAGTTTGAGATGAACCGAAAGGAATTTACCGAGCGGCGGCGCGAGATGGCGCGAAATTCGATTGACGAACTGATTGATTTGCTTTCGAGCGACAGCTTGCAGACGCGCTTTTTCGCCGAAATGTGCCTGCGCGACGCGACTTCGACCTGACTGAATTTCAAACCGGCGAGTTCGCCGGAGCTGCGCCGCCAAGCCGTCGAAGAATGGCGCGCGTGGCGAAAACGGCACGAAGGAAAATTCAAGAAGCGTTTTGGAAAGTGAAAAACCGAAAGAGTTTTTTCGTCTTCTTTTCGGCTTTCTGTTCGGTAAAAGAAAACGACTTTGACGGGAAATTTTTAATTTTTTTTCTTTTCCGCTCTTTCACTTTTTCACTTTTCTACTTTAAAACTTGCCAATAATTGCTTTATTGCCTATATTTCTAAGGCGTAAGGAGTCGAAATAATGTCAGAAAAAAATTGGGGCGATACGGTTGTCGGCTGGTTTATTGTTCGCGACGAGGACGAAGCGCAGAAAACTCTGCCGGAAACCGATATGACCGCCGATGAATTAATTGCCAAATACGCCGGTTCGTCGCCGCTGACCGATGAAACCGGCGCGGAAACAGCGCCGCCAGCCGCCGTCGCCGAAACTCAGAAAACCAATTCCGTTCCGGCAAGCTACGGCGCGCCGCCGGCAACGGTCAACGGGCAAGTCGATTTCGAAGCCGTTTTCGAAGCTGGCGGAGTCGACGCGGAAGAGCGCGAGCGCATCGCCAAAGCCAAATCCCTGCTCGAAAGCCTGCCGGAGGCGACCGATATTAACGTCAAAAAACAAATCGTCGAGGCGTCCTTGAAGGCTTTCGGCGTGCCGATCGAAAAAATTATTGAAGCGGGCGTGGCGGAAATCGAAGCGCTCGAATTCTACATCCGCAGCGGAGCCAGCGACACCGAAAAAGTTTTGCAGGACGGCACTTCGCGCATTCAACAATACGAACTTGAAATCCAAAATCTTCGTAAGATTATGGAAGAGCGCGTGCGTGAACAGAATTCAGTCGTCGCCGCCTGCAACACGAAAAAACTTGAGGTGCAGAAAGTGCTGGAATTTTTCGGGCGCGACGTCGTGGCGCAGGTCGTCAAGGATTCGCCGAAGTTACACGAACCGGAAAGAGTTGAAAATTGAGAGTTGCGGAAAGTTCCGGAAAGTTAAAAACAATTTCGGGAAGTTAAAAACAGTTTCGGAGTTTCAATCTTCGTCAATTGTCTTAACCGTCCGCAACTTTCCGTCAACTATTCGTCAACTTACTGCAACTTCCTGCGACTTAAATTAAAGGAGATTTAAAAATGTCGATTTTTAGCAGAATCGGAAATTTATGGAGAGGTTTTCTTTCGCTGTGGATTGCCGATATTGAAAAAGAACATCCCGAAATCGCTTATGAAAACGCCATCAATTCGATGATGGAAAAATATTCGAAATTGAAATACGCGACCGCCGGAATCATCCGCCGGCGCGACGATATCGACGAGCGGTTTAAGAAATTGACCGCCGAGCTGGCGCAGACCGAAGCCGAGCTGGAGACGGCGGTCGAAACCAACCAGGACGATTTGGCGGTGGTTCTGATTCAAAAGAAAAACGCGCTGACGGCGGAACACGCCGAATTGACCGCCGAAGCCGAAACCGCGCGCTCGGACGCCAATTCGGCGAAAAGCTCCCTGATGGGCGTGCAGTCGGAAATCAAAAAACTGCAAGCCGAGCGCGACACGATGCTGGCGAAATTTCAATCGGCGCAGGCGCGCGTCAAGATTCAGGAACAGCTCGACGGGCTTTCGGTCGACGAGGAAGTTCGCGCGCTCGACAACGTGCGCTCGCACATCAAAACGACGATTGCCGAAGCCAATCTCGGCAAAGAGCTGAGCGAATCTTCGCTCGATTCGCGTCTGGCGAATTTGAAAAATCAGGTCGGCGACGTGCAGGCGAAAAAACAGCTCGAAGAGATGAAAGCGAAAAAAGCCGCTCAGCAGCAAGGTCAGCAAGGTCAGCAGAAAACGATGTAAGAAAAGTCCGGAGAGTCTAGGGAGTCCGGAGAGTCGTGAGTCAGGAGGAATTTTCCTTTTGACTCTCCAGACTCTCCAGACTCTCTGGACTCTCGACTAATTCCGGACTCTCGACTAATTAAAAAACTATGAAATTAACACCGTTAGCAAAAGGTTTTATTACACTTGTAATTCTCGGCGTGCTGGGTTTCGTCACGTGGTATTGGCTCGGCGGCAGCATCAAAAACTGGGCGACCGGCGGCGGCAGCGGAAACGGCGGCGGGCAAGTCGAAAATAAAGATTTCGACCCGCTGAAAAATAATAAGATTAACGACCCGAATTATAATCAGGGCTCGACCGGCGTGACCGCCGCGCAAATCGGCACGGGAAAGCTTAATCGCCCGCTCGTCGTCGCGATTAATACGTGGGCTGGACACGCGCCCGGCATCGTTTACAACAACGGTCTGGACGTGAATCCGAGTTCGTTTTACAAGCGAAATTTCGGAATGGACGTGAAATTCGTCGTGATTGAAGACCCGGCGGCAAAGCTGGCGGCGTTTCGCAAAGGCGACGTCGATATAATGTGGGACACGGTCGATAACTGGGCGCGCGAAGCCTCGATTCTGGCGGAACAAAATCAATCGGCGAAATCGATCATTATGCAGGATTGGTCGCGCGGCGGCGACGGCATCGTCTCGCTTTCTTCAATCAAATCCATCGAGGATTTGAAGGGCAAAAAAATCGCCTGCACGCAGTTTTCGCCGTCGCATTTTCTGCTTTTGTATCTGCTTTCGCAATCGGGCTTGACGCCGGAAGACCGCAATGCGGTCGAAAAAAACATCGTCTTTACGCAGGACGCGGCGCTGGCGGCGGCGGCATTTCGCTCGAAAAACGTCGATGCGGCGGTGACGTGGGAGCCTGACCTTTCGGGCGCGGTCGAAGCGCGCGGCAGTGAGGCGCACGTTCTGGTTTCGACCGGCGCGGCGACGAATGTTATCGCCGACACGCTGATCGCGCGGCAGGATTTGATTGACAAAGCGCCGGAGACCGTGCGCGATTTCGTCAATGGCTGGTTCGACGGCATCGAGATGATGCGCAGCAACCCGAATCCGGCGAACGACATTGTCGCCAGAGCTCTGAAGCTGGACGCCGAAACCGTTTCGGGAATGCTTTCCGGTTTGAAATTGACGCCTTATGCCGACAACGCGCAGTTTTACGGCTTGACCGGCGCCAAACCGCATTACGAAACGCTTTTCGATACGGCTTTTGTCATCTGGCGCAAAAAAGGCTTGATTAACAAAGCCGTTTCGGCGAAAGACTGGGCGGATTCGCGTTTCGTTTCCAATCTGGCGACGAAATATCCGGGACAGAAAGTCGAAGAAAAACCGGTCGTGGCGAAAGCGCCGTCCAAAGAAGACGTGCCGATTTTGCAGCAGCAGATTCAGATTCAGTTCACGCCCGGCTCGGATGAGATTATGCCCGGCTCGTACTTTTTGCTCGACAAACTGGGCGAATTGATGACTTCGTTCGGCGGAACCGTCCTGCGCGTCGAAGGCAATACCGACAGCACGGGCGCGGCATCTGCAAATGCTACGCTTTCGGAAAAACGAGCGATTGCCGTGCGCAATTACATCACGAAAAATTTCCCGAATATTCAGGCGGCGCGTTTCCAGACCATCGGGCGCGGCTCGGGTAATCCAATCGCTCCGAATGAAACCGAAGCCGGACGCCAGATGAATCGCCGGACGGATATCAAGGTCATTTTGTCGAATGAATAGGTAAAATTAGTCGAGAGTCCAGAGAGTCCGCAGAGTCCGCAGAGTCAAAAGAAATTTTTTCGATTTGACTCGCGGCTCTCCAAACTCTCCTGACTCTCCGGACTTTCTTTTTATGTTTGAACTACGTCAACCGCTCCCGCGCTCCAGGGCTTTGTTAATCAGCTTCGTCGCGCCGATTTTGCTGATTGCCGTCTGGTGCGCCTTAACTTACGGCAATCTGGTCAGCCCTGATACTTTGCCGACGCCGACCGAGGTGATTCGCGGAACTTTGCAGCTTTTTATCGAGCACGATTTGGCGAGCTCGATTTGGATTTCGGCGAAAAGAATCGGCTTGGCGTTTTTGCTGGCGTCGGCGGTGGCGATGCCGCTGGGCGTTTTGATGGGCGCGTTCGAGCCGGTCAATCGCTTTTTCGAGCCGATCGTCGCGCCGCTTCGTTATATGCCGATTTCGGCGTTTATTCCGCTTCTTATCTGGTATTTCGGCATTTACGAATCGCAGAAAATCGCGTTTTTGTTTCTCGGCGTGTTCGTCTATCTTTTGCCGGTCGTCGTTTTTGCGATTCGCGCCGTGCCGGAAGAGCTGGTGCAGACGGCTCTGACGCTCGGCGCGAGCAAATTTCAGGTGATTTACAGCGTTTTAGTGCCCGCCGCGCTGCCCGATATTTTCGATTCGTTCCGCGTGATGAACGCGATTTTATGGACGTATGTCATCTTAGCCGAAGCCGTCAATCCCGAACACGGTCTCGGTTATATGGTCGAGCTGGCGCGGACGCATCAAAAAGTTTCATGGTCGTTTGCCGGATTGATTGTCATCGGCGGCATCGGACTTCTGACCGATTTTCTGATTCGCGCGATTTCCAATCTGCTGTTTCGCTGGCGGGAAAAAACATTTTAGTTGAAAGTTCAGAGTTAACGGTTCAGAGAGTTTATTTCTCTGTTTCCGTCAACTCTCGACTTTCAACTCTCAACTCTTTATGGAAGAACAAACTGCAACGGCTTCAACTCCGGCTGAAACGACTTCAACTCAAGCCGAAACGTCGCCGTTAAAACTGAGCGTCAAAAATCTTTTCGTCACTTACATCGGGCGCGACGGCGAAAAAACGGAAGCCGTGCGCGACGTTTCTTTTGATGTCGCCGATAAACCCGACTACGGAGAGATAATCGTTTTTCTCGGACCTTCGGGCTGCGGAAAATCGACGATTTTAAAATCAATCGCCGGTTTGATTGCGCCGACCAAAGGCGAAATTACGGTTGACGGAAAACCCGTGACTGATGTCGGGCGCGACCGCGGAATGGTTTTTCAGGCT
Organism: Pyrinomonadaceae bacterium; assembly: GCA_036388635.1. Classification (GTDB taxonomy): domain Bacteria; phylum Acidobacteriota; class Blastocatellia; order Pyrinomonadales; family Pyrinomonadaceae; genus JALZHR01. The sequence continues at coordinate 51,992 of DASVRL010000352.1, read as the reverse complement.
TACACTTCTTTCGCCTGGCTGAGCGTCAGAAAAAACGTCGAATACGGCTTGAAACTGCAAGGCGTCGATAAAGAAAAACGCCGCCAGCTTTCCACCAAAATTCTCGAAGAGGTCGGCTTGGCGGATTTCGCCGAGCGTTATCCGAAAGACCTTTCCGGCGGAATGAAACAGCGCGTGGCGATCGCCCGAACTTTGATAAACAACCCGCGCATCGTTTTGATGGACGAGCCTTTCGGCGCGCTCGACCCGCAGACGCGCTGGGGAATGCAGAGCCTGCTCCTGCAGATTTCCAAAATCGAAAACAACACGATTATCTTTGTCACGCACGACGTTTCCGAAGCGGTTTATCTGGCTGATACGTGTTATGTTTTGTCGAAACGCCCGGCGCAGATTCTGCATCGCATCGACGTGCCGCATTTTCCGGTCAAAGATATTACGCTGAAATCGTCGGCGGAATTTCGCGCGGTCGAAAATCAATTGTTGCAAATGCTTTATAACAAGTCTTAAAGTCGGAGTAGATGCAAAAAGAAAGGTTTCAAAATCAAAGACAGAACAAGCGACAATTTGTCGATTCGCTGGAAAGCACTTTCACGTCTGAAATCGCCGACGAAGCCGCAGCAACCGCCACGGAAGAAAAATTTCCCGAAAAGCCTTCGTATCTGAAATACACTTTTGCCAATCCTTATAATTTAACGCTTTTGGGCGGCGCGCTGGTCGCTTCCGTTTTGACCTTAAATCCTTTTATCGCCATCGGCGCGCTCGGGCTGGAAGGCTTGTGGCTGCTGCACGGCTCGCAGTCGCGTTTTATGCAGCGCCTGCTCTGGGACCCGCTCTATGAAAAAGAGCGTCTGGAATTCGAACAGCGAAAGCGAATGGCGATGGTCGAAAAACTGAGCCCCGGCGGGCAACAGCGCGTGATGCAGTTAATCGAAAAGGAAAAGCAGATTCAGCAGCTGGCGATGCAGAATCCTTCGTTTACGGGCGATTTGCTGCGCGGCGAAATCACGAAAACGCACAATCTGGTCAATTCTTTTATCGATTTAGCCGTCACCTGCTGGCGCTACGAAAATTATCTGGCTTCGGTCGATGTCCAGCAGCTGGAAAACACGCGCCGCCACTGGCAGAATTTTATCGAATCGAGCAAAGAAAAAGCCGACGCCGTCGAGCTGGAAATCGCCAAAAAAAATCTCGTCATTATCAACAAGCGCATCGAGCGCGTCGGGGAAATTCGCCGTTATCTGAAAATCGCTTACGGGCAGATAAATCTCATCGAAAATTCTTTCCAGTTGCTCGCCGACCAGATCGTCACGATGCAATCGCCGAACGAGCTTTCCGGTCAGTTGGACGAACTGCTCGACGGCGTCGAAAGCATCAAGGAAACGGCGAAAGAGACCGAACAAATTTTGAAAACATTGTAATAATATAAAAATGTCTGACACAAAAATTTTACCGGCTTGGGCGGAAGATTTGCGCAAACGCTATCTGCGCGGCGAGTCTTCTTTATTTATTTTGCACGGCAACGTTTACGACGTGATATTGTACGACGGCAAAAAGCTGTCGGTGACCGAGTTTTTGACCAATGTTTTGCTCAAAGATTCGCGCGAAACCATCGTCGTTTACAATCTTTCGTCGGGCGCCAGCTTTCCGAAACGCGCCGAGGCTTTCTCGAACTGGCAGGAAATCGCCGTCGAAGCCGAGAAATCGAAAGTTCTGGCGATGCTCGAACGCTCGGTCAGCCTTTCCGATAAAACCGCCGTTATTCTTGAATACGCGGAAGTTATCGCGCCCGCCGGCGATACGAATTTTCAAACCGACGCTGACCGCAGTTCCATCGTCACCTTGCACCGCTGGTCGTTTCTGCCGGAAATCGAGCGTGGCGACCACATCGTGATTTTGATTTCCGAAAATCTGAGCGAGCTTTCGCCGAAAATCGTCTCCAATCCGAAAGTCGCCGTTGTCGAAGTGCCGATGCCGGACGCCGAAACGCGGCGAAAAGTAGTCGAGCAAACCGATTCAAGACTTTCAAAGGACGACGCGAAACGCTACGCCGAGGTGACGGCAGGCTTGAAAGCCATCCAAATCGCCTCGATTCTGACGCCTCCGCCGCCCTCGGAAGAAGACGCCGCCTCGCGCGAAAATTATATTTCCGGGCTGCTCGGCAACAGCCCCGACGCGAAAGAGCGCGCTCATAAGCTCGCCACTTTGACCGCCGGGATGAACCGCGAGGAAATAAAAAAACTGGTCGCGCCCGACGCCAAAGAAAACGCCGAACAGCAGACGAATCCGCTCGAACGCGCCAAGCAGGAAGCCGATAAATTGATCGCCAAACGCAAGCGCGAGATTTTAGAGCGCGAATGTTTCGGACTTGTCGAGTTCGTCCAGCCGGAATACGGTTTTGAAGTCGTCGGCGGAATGGAAGAAGTCAAAAAAGATTTGCTCGTCATTGCCGACAGCATCCGCAAGGGAACGCGCTCGCGCGTGCCGATGGGCATTTTGTTTACGGGTCCGATGGGCACGGGCAAAACTTTCGTCGCCGAAGCCTTTGCCAAAGAATGCGGCTTGACGACGATAAAGCTCAAAAATTTTCGCTCGAAATGGGTCGGCGCGACCGAAGGGAATTTAGAGAAAATCTTAAACGTTATCAAGGCGATCGGGCAGGTCATCGTCATCATCGACGAAGGCGACCGCGCTTTCGGCAATACGGACGGCGACGGCGACGGCGGCACGAGTTCACGCGTAATTGCTCGAATAAAGGAGTTTATGTCCGACACGACGAATCGCGGACGCATCTTGTTTCTGGTGATGACGAATCGACCCGATAAGCTCGACGTCGATTTGAAACGCGCCGGACGTCTCGATAGAAAAATCCCGTTTCTTTATTCGCAGACGGCGGAAGAAGTGGAAATGGTGGCGAAAGCGCTGCTGCGAAAAAATAAAATCAAAACCGACGTTAATCTGGCAAAATTGAACGAAGAGTTTTCCGCCAAGCTTGTCGGTTACAGCAATGCCGACGTCGAAGCCGTAATTCTGATGGCAAACGACGATGCCGCGCGCGAGCATGGCGACAGTGCTTCCGTCTCAAAAGAACATTTTATCCGCGCCGCCGACGATTATTTTCCGAGCCGCGACATCGAATTATTGGAATATATGGAGCTGCTGGCGGTTTTTGAATCTTCGAGCCGACGCTTTCTGCCGCAGAAATACGCGGGCATGACGCCGGAAGAACTGGATTTAAAACTGCGCGAGCTGCGCCTGCGCGTCGGAAATCGAAGATAGAAAAGGTGAAAGGTGAAAGGTGAAAAAGTGAAAAGTTGAAAAGTTGAAAAAGAAAAGTGACAATATTCGTCTGACTTTTTCACATTTCCACTTTTCCATCTTTTCACTTGAAAATTTATGAATGTTGACGAGCAAAGTTATCGCGAAAAAGTTTATGGAATCGTTCGCCAAATACCCGTCGGGCGAGTGATGACATACGGGCAAATCGCCGAAATGCTCGGCGAAGGCTACACGCCACGCACCATCGGCTACGTCATGCACGCCGCCGATACGGAAAACATTCCGTGGCAGAGAGTTATCAATTCGCAGGGCGCGTGTTCGACCGGAAAAATGACGATTCCCGTCAATATGCAGCAAAAAATGCTGGAAGACGAAGGCATTGTTTTCAACGAAAAAGGTCATTGCGATTTGGAAAAATACCGTTGGTTTCCCGAAGGCTTCGAGCCGCCGGAAGACGAGCAGCCGAGCCTTTTCGGTTAAGAAGTTTTTTATTAAATATTATGTTCAGATTGATAGTTTTTATATTCCTTATTTTTCTTTTTGCCGACGGCGCCGCACACGGTCAGCAAAGTTTTATCGCCAATTTATCGGGACAGCAGATGGTTCCCGCGACGAATTCAGCCGCTTCGGGCGTTTGCCGTGCGGTTATGCATCCGCAGGTGCCGGAAGTCTTTTGCATTTTCTCAAATCTGCAGAGCGGGCTGACCGCCGCGCGTCTTTTCGTCGGCGGCGTCGGTACAAACGGAACGCAGTTTGTAAATCGTCCGGTCGCAGGAAACCCGCAGTTCGGTATAATTTCCTTTACTTTTTCTGCGTATCCGGCGGAGTTCTCCCAGCTTTACGCCAATAGGATTTACGTCACCTTGGCATCGGCGGATTTTCCGGACGGCGAGCTGCGCGGGCAGTTTCACATCCCAAACGGCGCTTACAACGATTTCGACGGCGACGGGCGAACGGATTTGACGGTTTATCGCAGCTCGAACAACACTTTTTACGCGCAGAGCAGTCTGACCGGAAATCTGCTTTCGCGGCAGATCGGGCAGCCGGGCGATTCGGTTTCGCTGACGGTGGATTTCGACGGCGACGGGAAATCGGATTTTTCGACCGCGCGCTACAACGCCGAAGTTTTATGGCGTATTTTCAAAAGCGCGACCGGCACGCTGGAAGAAATCCGCTGGGGCAGCTCGACGCTCGGAGATTTTTTCGCCGCCGCCGATTATGACGGCGACACGCGCGCCGACATCGCCGTTTTTCGCGGCGGAACATGGTATATCATCGAAAGCTCGACCGGAAACGTTCGCTACGATTATTTCGGTCAGGCGGGCGACGTGCCCGTGCCGAACGATTTCGACCGTGACGGAAAAGCCGATTTAGCCGTCGCCCGAAGCGAAAACGGACGGCGCGTCTGGTATGTTCGGCGCAGCTCGGACAATCAATTTTACAGCGTTCAATGGGGCTTGAGTTCCGACGCGTTTTTCGCCGGACGCGCCGATTGGGACGGCGACGGCACGGCTGACATTTCCGTTATTCGCAACGAAAGTGGGCAGAGAGTTTTTTATATTTTGCGAAGCTCCGACACGCAGTTGCAGATTATTCGCTGGGGTTTATCTTCGGATTTGGTCAAGCTCGGCGATTATGACGGCGACGGCAAAACCGACGCGGCGGTCACGCGAACGGTGAACGGCGTGAAGGTTTTCTTTATTCTGCAAAGCTCAAACGGCGCCACGCGTTACGAATATTTCGGCTTGCCGGGCGATTTTTAGGAATATAAAGATGAATTTGGAAATTGTTGCAATTTACTCGCAAAATTTGAAAGAAGATGAGATGACGCAAGATTTAGAGAGCTTTAATTTTCCAATAGTTGTTGAGCTGAGTGAGAAAAATGGTTTCGGAGCGGAGATATTTCATTTTTTTGTGGCTTCGCCTTCCGGTTTGCAAGGCGAAGTTGAAAATGGAGGATCTAAACATTTGCGAGGATTAATTTTGATGAATAAGTTCAATTGGAAAGTTGTGCATCGGGCAATTGAAAACTTAATTAATCATTCGCGCCATTTAAAAGATTGGAAAGAAGTAGTTGAGTTTTGGAGCCGCTATAGTAGGTATGATTCCGAAGATTTATAATCTATTGAAAACTATTTATGTTTCAATCAACTAATTAATTAAAATCCGCTTATTTTCTCAACACGCCCGCCAGCCGAAAAAAATATATGAAATTTATAAAAAAAGTGTAATAATGACGCCAGTCGAGAAAGGGCATTTCAACTCTCCCGTTTATTCAATAACAATTTAAACGTTTAATAAATGCAGTTGAGGTCCACTTATGAAATCCGACGACAGAATTTATTGCGCGCGAATTTTTGAATTGGTCGAACAGATACCGTTCGGGCAGGTGATGACTTACGGGCAGATTGCCGAACTGCTCGGCGGGCAGTTCAGCGCCAAAGTCGTCTGCCTCGCTCTGCACGCGGCGGGCGGCGAAAAAATTCCGTGGCAGCGAGTAATTACTTCGCAGGGCAGCTGCGCGACCAGCAAAATTTTTCTTCCCTATAATGCCCAGCAAAAGCTGCTCGAAGCCGAAGGCGTTTTGTTTGACGAAAAATTGCGCTGCGATCTGAAAAAATACCAGTGGTCGCCGCAAAAATTTGAAAGCTCGATTAAGCCGGAAGCCGTTCAGCCGAGTTTATTCGGCTAGGTAAATTTTATACCGGGAATAGACAGTTTAATCACGATAAGAGAAAATTTACGTGATTAAACTGTCTATTCCCGGTAAATTTGTTTTATGTTCCAATCAATTCATTTCAACGCCAAGCCGCGCGCCGTGACCAGCGCTTCAAAACCCGAAGTTTTAGAAAAATTAAAACAAATCGTCGGCGCGCAAAACGTTTTAATCGAACCGGAAAAGGTCGAGCCTTACGGCGCGGACGCCGTCAAGGAAAAATTTCCGCCCGAAGCGGTCGTCTTTCCCGAAACCACAAAGCAAATGGTCGAAATTCTCCGGCTTGCCAATGAATATCTTTTTCCCGTCACGGCGCGCGGCGGCGGCGTCGGCTACACGGGCGGCGCGGTTCCGGTCGACGGCGGCATCGTCGTCGGCACTGACCGGATGAAAAAAATCATCGAGATAAGCGTCGATGATTTATACGTCGTGTGCGAGCCCGGATTGACGACTTACGAATTGCAGCAGGCGGTCGAAAAACACGGATTGATGTTTCCGCCCGACCCGGCTTCCTACAAAGATTCCTACATCGGCGGCAACATCGCCGAAAACGCGGGCGGAATGCGCACGCCGAAATACGGCGTGACGAAACATTCGGTTCTGGGCTTGGAAGTCGTCACCGCCACGGGCGAAATTATCCGCACGGGCGGCAAAACCGTCAAAAACGTCGTCGGGTTCGATTTGACCGGCTTGATGTGCGGCTCGGAAGGACTTTTGGGCATCATCACCGAAGCGACCTTAAAATTATTGCCGATGCCCGAAGCGACTTCGACCGTCCGAGCCAATTTCCGGACGATGGAAGAAGCCTGCCGGGTTTTGACGAAATTCACGCCCGAAGGCTTGCTGCCGATGGCGATGGAAGTCATCGACAAATACTGCATCGAAGCCGTCGAGGGAAATTTCGCTTTCGGCTTGTCGAAAGACGCGGGCGCGATTCTGCTCATCGCCGTTGACGGCTTTCGGGAAGAAGTCGAAAAAAACGCGCTGGTTATAGAAAGAATCATCAAGGAAAACGGCGGCTTTGACGTTTTAAGAGCAAAATCGAAAGAGGAAGAAGACAAGCTCTGGGACGTGCGCCGCGCCATTTCGCCGTCCCTGATGAAATACGGCACGCTGAAAATCAACGAAGACGTCGTCGTCCCGCGCTCGCGCGTTCCCGAACTGGTCGCGCGCATCGAAGAAATCGGACGCAAATATAACACCTTCGTCGCCAATTTCGGACACGCCGGCGACGGCAACATTCACGTCAATTTCCTCTGCGATAAAGAAAATCCCGAATCAATCCAGCGCGCGCGCCAGTGCGTCAAAGAAACCTTCGCCCTCTCGGTCGAACTTGGCGGCTCGATCTCCGGCGAGCACGGCATCGGCTACGTCAAAGCCGCTTACCTGGATATGGCAATCGACGCGCCGACGCTGGCGATTATGAAAGACATCAAACGAGTTTTCGACCCGAACGGCATTTTGAATCCGGGCAAGATGTTTGTTTAATATAAGCGGATGCTGCAAAGCCTGAAAAATAAACTGAAAAAGAGCGCTTTCATTCACGGCTCGTATATGCGTCTGAAAAGAGCTTTCGCGCGCGAGCTGGTCGGGATGACTTCGAAAACCGAACAGGATTATTTTGCCGCCTACGGCGAAAAAAACTATTCGGGCAAAGGCGAAATCGTGGATTTGGGCTGCTGGCTCGGCTCGACGACGATTCCGCTAATCAAAGGTTTATTAAAAAATCCGGCTTTTACCGAATCGAACAGAAAAGTTTACGCCTACGATTTATTCATCTGGTTCGACTGGATGAACGCCAGCACCGCCGGGACGAATCTGGCGGGAAAATATAAAGAAGGCGACAATTTTGTCGAAGAATTCAAGGCTCGAACGAAAGAATTTGCCCGCCGCATCGAAATCCGCGAAGGCGATCTAAAACAAATCGGCTGGACCGGCGAAAACATAGAGTTTCTGCTGGTTGACGCGATGAAAAACTGGGATTTGACAAACGCCATCGCCCGCAGCTTTTACCCTTCGCTCATACCCGGCGAGAGCATTGTTCTGCACCAGGACTACGCGCATTTCTTCACGCCGTGGATACATCTTCTGCAATGGCGTTTTCGGGAAAACTTCGCGTTTGCCGGCGAAGTCCCGAAATCGCAGAGCGTAATTTTCCGGTACGAAAACAAAATCTCGGGCGAATTATTAAACAAAAATTATTCTTTCGAATCCTTTTCCGACGCGGACGTAAACGCGGCTTTCGATTATTCGCTGAATCTCGTCTCGACGGAAAAACTGCCGAACGTGGCGGCTTCGAAAGTAATGTGGTTTCTTCATCAAAACGAGCGCGAAAAGGCAAAAGCCGAGTTTGAAAATCTGCTGAAACGCGGGATTCCAATGGAAAAAGATTTATTAATTGTCAAAGAGCTGCTGGAAAAAGAATAAAAGATACGCCCGGCAAAACCGTTCTCATCTGATATTTGTAATCCGCGCTATTTTCGCAACGCACGCCGGAGAGAAAATAATCAGTCAGACAACCTTTACATCGCTGCGGCTGATAGTGAAACTATCAAATCTCTTTCGACGTAAAACTTGCGAAAACAAATCGGGTTTTTCTTTCCGGTAAAGCGCGCCGTTCAATTTTCGGATACAATTAATTTTACTTTGATTCAATGCTATGAAGATTTTTATTTCGCTTTTTTTAAGCTTATTTTTGTTTGGTTTTGCTGCCAATAATCTTTTCGCGCAGAAAAGGGAAATTACCATTATTTTGTTAAGGCACGCCGAGAAAGACCTTTCCGACGATTTAAACGACCCTGACCCGGAGCTTTCGGCGGCGGGCAGGGAAAGGGCTGAGCGATTGGTTAAAACAATCGGGAAATACAAGCCGCAGGCGATTTATTCTTCAAATTTTAAACGGACGAGATATACCGTGACGCCGCTGGCGGAACAGATAAATCCGCGTTACCGGACGATGATTCAGGTTTACGACCACCGGAAATTGGACGAGCTGGTCAATCGAATAATGGCGTCGGGCGCGCAAAGCATCGTCGTCGCCGGGCATAATTCGACGACGCCCGCGCTGGCGAATCTGCTTATCAAACAAAACAAATATAAATCTCTGGCGGAAACCGAATACGATAAGATTTGGATTATCAAAATCAAAAGAGGAAAGACGAAAGACGAAGTTATCGTTTACTAAATAAAGTGATAAATAATAAGTAATAGGTGATAGGGAATACAAAAGTTCTTCCTTATCACCTATCAATTTTTACCCGCCGCTTTATTTGAAAACGATGCCGATGCCGAAGCGGAAATTGTTATCGACGCGGCTGTTGGAATAAACCGGGTTGTAATCGACCTGGATGGCGCGAAAGTCGATTTTGTCGTTGATTCTTATATCCAGACCGCCGCCGAAAGCGCCGGCAATGCCCGTATCGGTAAAAGTGGCGTTGTTGATGAGGGGAGGCGTCGTCGGGCAATTTCCCGATGTACAGGCAAGATTTTTAAACTGCGTGCGATTGACGGCGACGCCGCCGAGCGCGAAGCCGAAAGGCTTGAACCTGGCTTTCGAGGCGTTGTCCTTAACCTGAACGCCGCCCAGAAAATTGTAAGCCGAACGATTGAAATCCTGCTGAATGTCGAATGTGCCGCCCGCCGGATTGTTAAGCGTGCCGCGAAACGTAGTCCTTTCATAAGCGCCGGAAACCGTTCCGCGAATGCCGAAATAACGATTGAAATTGCGCGTGTAAGAGCCTTCAAAACCGTTTAAATTCCGGCGGCTGCCCGCGCCGACCTGCTGATGCGAGAAACCGCCGTAAAATTCGTTCTTATTGTATTCGTCGTCGGTGTCGTTTTGAGCAAAAACGGCGACGGCGAGAATCATCGAAAGGCAAGCTGCCTTTATTAATTTATTTATCATTACATTTTCACCTCTTGAGATTAATTTTTCAGAATTCGGACACAAAAAGAGCCTTGCAGATTGTTTGAAACTGCTACATTCTACAAGGCTTTACGCGCTTTTTTCGCGTTCAGAAAACTAGATGAGGCGAGGCTGAAAATTAGTTGCTTTAACGCGGAAAATTTTTAACGGTTCAGGTTTCGGATTTAACGTTTCAGGTCGCGGGCGAAAGGTGTCGGGGTAATCGACCGGCTTTTTATCTTTTCAGATGCCACTTCGTGCGCGTGTAGGCGATGCGAAAGCCGTTTTTCTCGGCGTTGCGCTGTGATTGGCTGCCGGGCAGCGCGCCCATCGTCGCAATCGTGCAGCCCTGCGCGGCGGCAAACCGCAGGCGCGCGTCGAGCAGAGCATTTTGCGCGCCTTGCCGCCGTCCTTCAGGCACGGTGCTCGCGCCCGCCAACAGCGCCACATCGTCGTAAATAAAAAGCATTCCGGCGCAAACCGGCTCGCCGCCGAGTTCGGCGAGAAAGGGAAATCCGCCCGCCGTCGCCGCGCTGATTTGACCGAACTGAAACATAAAGTCGCCGAGTCCTTCGGCTTCGGTCGCCCAGCCGCTCGCCGAAATCTTCGCCCAGAGCTTTTCTTCGCCTTTTTCGATGACGCGCGTTTTTATCTGCGGATTTACCGGCAAAGCCGCCGCCCCAGTTGCCGCCGTTTCGCTTTCGAGCGGACGATACATAACGCTGGTCGATTCGATGGGCTGGTAGCCGCGCTCGTTTAATAATTCCACCATCGCCGCGCCCGCCAGCGGGCTGACTTCGTGAAAAACGGGCGCGTCGTGTTTTTTGAAAAACGCTTCGAGCCGCTCGATTTCCGTGCCGGTAATTTCGTCAAAGATGCCGAGTCCGAAAGTCTGCGTCAGGGGCGATTCAACGCCGTCGAACATGGCATACGCGCCGCCGATTTCCGTCCACTGCGCGCCGCTTTCGGGAAACATCGCGGCTCGCGCCTCAACAAAATTCGCGTTGCTGCGCGCTTCGGTGCGTTCGAGTTTCTGCGATAAATTTTTGTCTGAATATATCATTGCGGCAATTTTAAAATCGAATTTGACGAATTTCAAATCAGTTTTTTACTTTTGCCTTTTTACTTTTGCCTTTTGCCTTGAAACTCTCTGTGGCAAAATAAAATCATGCGAAAACGTTTTGTCGTTCACGAGCATCACGCCCGGCGCTTGCATTTCGATTTGCGTCTGGAAATCGGCGGCGTTTTAAAATCGTGGGCGGTGCCGAAAGGCGTCTCGTTGAATCCGGCGGATAAAAGATTAGCCGTCGCCGTGCCCGACCATTCAATCGGCTACATCGATTTTGAAGGAACGCTGGCAGAAGGAACTTACGGCGCGGGCGAAGTGCGCATTTGGGATAAAGGCGAGTTTGAAACGCCCGCCGATGCGGCGGAACGATTGCGCGAGGGAAAGCTGGTTTTTACGTTTTATGGCGAAAAATTAAAAGGCGAGTTTACGCTCCTGAAAATGTGGAATCAGGAAAAAAACTGGCTGATTATCAAATCGAAAGACGCCTTTGCCGATAAAAACTGGAAGCTGGAAACGGTTTTAAAACCGAAAAAATAATTTAAGACATTTCATCCGGCTGCGGCGCACCGAAAAGCTTATAAATAAAAAAAGAATTTATAATCGCAAAAGAAAAATACATCACCGCAAAAAATCCAAGTCCCGCGCCGTGTACCAAAGCCCACATAAACACGACGGAAATGATGCTCCACGGCAGCGTCAGAGCCATTAAAACCATTGTCCATTCGGAATTAATCGAGCCTTTGAAATTGAAAGCGAGATAAATGCAGGCAATGACGGCAATCAGATATATTGCGATAAAGATTAAGCATTTTATCGTTCTCGAAGGCAGCATAATGCGTGTATTTTACGCCAAAATCTTTCCCTGTTCCATTCTCGCAAAATAGACCGCGATAAAAACCGCGACAATCATAATCGCCGCCGCCGTCCAGAAGGTTCGTTGAATCGTCGTATTGTCAACCTGATTCAGCGCGTTGTTGAGCAGAATGCCGCCGACGGCGGGACCGATTGCTCGCGCCAGGCTCGCGCCCGACTGCATTACGCCGAGCGCTTTGCCCTGCTCTTTTTCGCTCGATATTTTCGACGCCAGGCTCGCTACAGCGGGCGAAGCTATCGCGTTGCCGATTGCCATCAGCGCGACGACCGCCAGCAAGCCGATCAATCCGCCGTAATCGGGCGCGATATACGGAATGATGAAAAAAGCCGCCGTCATCATTAAACAGCCGACGACCGTCAAAGAATTTTCGCCGAATCTGTGCACCAGACGGTTAAAAAATCCGCCTTGAAAAATCACCGCCAGAGCGCCGATAAAAGCGAAAATATAACCGTTTTGCTCGGCGCTATAGCCGAAGCGAAAAATCGTGTAAAGAACAAAGGCGTAAGTCATTATCGAAAACGCCGTGACGAGAAAAAAATAAATTGCCGTGAGCGTTCCGAAACGCGCGTCGCGCAGCGATTCGAAAAGCTCGACGACCCGATTTTTCCGTTTTTCGGTTTCTGCCGGCGCGCCTGTTTTGACCGTTTCCGGCAGAATGAAATAAAGCAGAATCGCATTGACGAAAGACAAAACAGCGGCGAACAGAAACGGAACGTGTATGCCGTAACGACTTAAAATTCCGCCGATTGCCGGACCGAAGATAAAGCCCAAGCCGAAGGTTGCGCCGAAAAGCCCCATTCCTTTCGCCCGGTTTTCGCGCGTCGTCACGTCGGCGATATAGGCTTGTGCGGTCGAGAGATTCCCGCCCGTGATGCCGGCGATAATTCGCCCGGCGAAAACCATCCAGAGCGCAAAAGCGTAGCCGATAAACAGGTAACCGAGCGCCGAGCCGAGCAAGGAAAAAAACAAAATCGGTCGGCGTCCGTATTTATCCGAGAGACTGCCTAAAACCGGCGAGAAAATAAACTGCATCAAACTGTAGGAAGCGAAAAGCAGTCCGATGTCGAAAGGCGTCGCTCGAAAAGCCTCGCTTTCGACGTAGTAAGGCAGAGCGGGAATAACGATGCCGAAACCCAACAGGTCGATAAAAACCGTGACGAAAATAATTATGAGCGGTCTGGTAAAAAACTTTTCGCTTTTCGTTTCCGGGTTTTTTTCGGCAAAATTATCCTGGCGCATTAAAATTTTAAATTTAGAGCCGTTACTGCTCAGATTTTTGTTTTGTAGTAAGATAACAAAATTAAAACATAACATCATTACGGAGTTTGCCAAAGCAATGAAATTACGAACCGATGGGAAGATTATTTTAGTTTTAATCTGTGCCATTATTTTTTCTATGAATCAGGAAACGAACGCGCAGCGCAAGAAACCCAAACCGAAAAAAACAACGATAGTAGCAACGGAAACCGTGCCGGTTTTGCCGGAAATCAGCTACACGGTTTCGATGTCGAAGCCGTGGACGCATCTTTTGGAAGTCGAAATGCGTCTGAAAGCTCCGGCGCTGGCGGAAAAAACGGAAATCCTGATGCCGGTCTGGACGCCGGGCAGCTATCTGGTGCGCGAATACGCGCGGCACGTGCAGGATTTTGCCGCCAAAGATACGAGCGGCGGCGCTCTCGGCTGGCGGAAGACGAATAAAAATACGTGGCAGATTGATTCGAAAGGCGCGGGCGAACTGGTCGTGACTTACAAAGTTTACGCCAACGAATTGACCGTCCGCACGAACGAATTAAATGACGAGCACGCTTTTTTCACCAACGCCGCGCTGCTCATGTATCCGAAAAACGCTCTCGCCGCGTCTTCGACGGTGAAAGTCGTGCCGTTCGGAAATTGGAAAATCGCGACCGGCTTGCCGAAAGTCGAAGGACAGGAAAACACTTTTCGCGCCGAAAATTTCGACGTTCTTTACGATTCGCCGTTTGAAGTCGCCGATTTTGCCGAAACGACTTTTGACGTGCGCGGCAAGCCGCATCGCTGGGTTGTAACGGGCGAGGGAAATTACGATTTGCAGAAAATCGCGCGCGATTCGGCGAAAATCGTCGAAGAAGGCGCGAAAATTTTCGGCGAGCTGCCGTATAACGATTATCTTTTTATCCTGAATTTGCGCGGCGGCGGCGGTCTGGAGCATCTTAATTCGACGGCGCTGCAATGGAACAAATTCGGCTTTAAGCCCGAGGCGCGCTACACGGATTTTTTGACGCTCGTCGCGCACGAACATTTTCACGCCTGGAACGTCAAGCGCATTCGTCCCGACGCGCTCGGTCCGTTTGATTACAACAACGAAAATTACACGCGCCTGCTCTGGGTCGCCGAAGGCGGCACGGCTTACTACGAAAGCGTGCTCGTGCAGCGCGCCGGTTTGATGTCCGACAAGGATTTTCTCGCCGGAAAAACCACGCAGATTCAAAGTTTGCAAAATCGTCCCGGAAGGTTTCAAACCAGCGTCGAAGAAGCGAGCTTTGACGCGTGGATCAAGTATTACCGGCAGGACGAAAACGCGGTCAACAATCAGATTTCGTATTACGACAAAGGCGAAATCGTCAATTTTCTGCTCGACATCGAGATTCGCACCGCCTCGAACGGCGCAAAATCGCTGGACGACGTGATGCGTCATTTGTATAACGAATTTTACAAGAAAAACAAAAATTACACGCCGGAAGATTACCAGAAGATTTCGGAAATGATGGCGGGCAAATCCCTGAACGACTTTTTCTCGAAATACGTGCGCGGGCGCGAAGAGATCGACTACAACTCGATTTTAAAAGGCGTCGGCTTACAGCTGACGACCAGCGGACGCCCGGCGGCGTATCTCGGCGCAAATCTCTCGCAGCAGGGCGACCGCCTGACCGTGACTTCGATTCCGTCGGACACGCCCGCGTATGAACAGGGCTTGAATACGAGCGACCAAATTCTCGCCATTGACGGCTATCGCGCCAGCCAGCAATTTTTGCAGTCTTATTTAGGCGAGAAAAAAGTCGGCGATAAAATCAAGCTGACGGTTTTTCGCTTTGACGAGTTGAGAGAAATCGAAATCACGCTCGGCGCGACCAAGCCGCAAAATTATAAAATCGTCGCGGTCGAAAGTCCGACCGACGCGCAAAAGGCTTTGTATAAAGCTTATCTGGGAACTGATTTGAAGTAAATTCAAACTGGAGAGAAATGAAACGATGAGCGCGGAACGATGAACGATGAATTTTTTATTCTCTATTCCCCGTTCCGCGCTCATCGTTCCGCGTTTCTTCTCTAATTTTATTCTGAAAAATGCGAAACTTTTCAAAAATTCTTTTCGTCGTCAGCCTTGCTTTTTCGACGGCTTGCCAGCGCAATATTTTCCAGTCGCCGACGGTCGCGCCGGCGAGCTTAAGAGACGTTCCGGCTTTGAAGCTGAATTTTCGATTCGAGCCGGACGTTCCCGCGCCGTCCGTCGCCAATCCGGCGCAGGCGAACGAGGAGCGAATTCAGGCGGTTCAAACCGATTTTGACACGAATCGCCCGCAGGAAGTGCTGGATAAAACGCTCGCTTCGCCGGACAAAAAACGCGTTTTAGCCGTTTATCACAAAGCGGAAGATTTGCAGGCGGAATTTCGGCTGGATATGTATTCGGCGGACGGCAGGCTTTTGCGAAAAATCACGCCGAACGGATTGGCGGTTCATTTTCCGGACACGGTCGTCTGGTCGCCCGATTCGACCAATGTCGCCTTTGTCGGGATGATGCGCGTCGGCAATCAGGCGAGCGCGTCGCCGACGCCGGCGGCAATTACCGACCCGCCGGCGCCCGACGCCAATGCGAACACAAATATCGGCGCCGAAACCGACGCCAACGCGAATGCGAACGTTGCCGCCGTTCCGGCAGCGACGCCCGAACCGCCCGCCTCGGTTTTAACTTTTCGCACCGAGCAGATTTATCTGTGCAACGCCGACGGCGGCGATTTAAAGCCGATTACGCAAAACGAAGGCTTGATTTATTTTTATTTTGCGTGGTCGCCGGACGGCTCGGCGCTGGCGACGCTGGCGGCGACGATTCGGGAATGGCAGTTCGGACAGGTGCAGGCTGACCAGCGGATGGAAATGTTCGCTCCGGCAGGCAGACCGCGATTGGTGGAAAAAACCGGCAGAATCCGTCTTCTGGACGATAATCTGACCAAAGTGCAGCCCGTCTGGTCGCCCGATTCGGCGAAAGTGGCGGTGGCGTTTGATAAAGACGTGCGGATTTACGACGCCATCGGCGACGCGCCGACGCAAGCCGCGATCCTGCTGAAAAATTCTCTGCTGCTTTCCTCGCAAAAATTCGATAACGATTTGCGCATTAAAGAACAGGGCGGAAACGCACAGGCGACCAACACGAACGCCGCGGAAGTAAACACGCTGCCGGACGAGAATATGCTCGTTTCGTTTAACCCGATTACCGAGCTTGAATGGACTGAGCCCGCGATGCTTTATTTGCAGACCGGCTATATCCGCGAGATGAAAAACACGGCGGACAGCGCGCGCAGCTATCTGCGCTGGCACCGTCTGATTTTCAGCCCGCAAGCCATCGCTTTATAAGAAGAAAAGGAACCGAAGAAAGAATGATTTACAACAGCATTGCCGAAATTTTCAAAGACATTGACGAAATCCGGGCGAGACTAATTGCGGCGGTTTCAAATTTACCGGAAGCCGAGCAAGATTTTCGACCTTCCGAAACTGCCTGGACGGCGAAAGAACTGACCGAGCATCTGGCAAAAACCGAAGCCAGCATTATTCCGCTCGTTTTTCGTCTGCTGAAAAACGCCGAAGCCGAAGGCAGCAAATCCGACGGCACGATAAATCCGCCGGTATCGCTCGCCGAGCAGAGCGAAAAGGCGCAAACGGCAAAGTTTCAAGCGCCGGAGATGATTCGTCCCGAAGGAACGATGAGCATCTCCGAATCTCTGGCGAAACTGGCGGAATCGCGCGAAACAATCGGCAGTCTGCGTTCGCGGCTGGAAGCCGTCGATTTATCGAACACATCTTTTCCGCACCCGGCTTTCGGCAAATTAAATCTCTATCAATGGCTGGCTTTTATCGGTCTGCACGAAGGGCGCCACGTCGGGCAGATCGAGAAAATTCTGGCGCAGGCGCGGGAATCAAATTAAACAATTTGCCAGCCAAAAAACTTTCTACTAAACTACTACAGTCCAGCCCTTGTAGCTCAACGGTTAGAGCAGCGGACTCATAATCCGTTGGTTATAGGTTCAAATCCTATCGAGGGCATTTATTTTTTAATAATCGAGAGTCGCTTTCAGGGCGGCTCTTTTTCTGTTCGGACATATTTCCTTAAGTGCACGAGCCGCAACGCATTTCCTTTTCCGGAGCGCAAAAAATAAAAAATCCGTCGTCGTCTCTTATTCGGTTACAAGATTAAGCAATCATTATCCATAGCCGGAAAGCGAGCGCGCAGCGGCGATGCCGTTAAAGGCAAATCAGCCGCGCGTTAAATCTCATTATTGCGAAATAATCTTTTGGAGGAATTTACAGATGCCGGATAGTTTTAAACACAATGTTTCTTTATTGGGCGCGGGGCAGGCGACGAAAAAGCAATGCTGGTATGCGTCTTTTAGAATGATTACGAAATTAAGCGGAGCGGCGGTCAAAGATAAGCTGGTCGGCGGCGGCATAGATTTCGAGGACGCGATGGCGAACGGTCTGCTCGACACCGATTACCAGAAGGCTGCCAACGCTCTGGATTTAGACACCTGGTCTGGCGAGCTGTTCAAAAAGGAAGCCGGATTTTTTGATATGGGGCTGACGGACGGCGCGGAAGCCTTTCTCGCGCTGTTGAAAGTCAGACCTTTGTGGGTGTCGAGATTTATGGAACAAGGCAGCTATCACGCCGTGCTCGCCACCGGATATAATGACGACGGGAAAGGCTATATTATCTATAACAACCCGTATCCGGGTCGTGACAACGCGGTCGAGGACGGAACCATACCTGCCAACATTTTCGTCAAACATATTACCAGCGCCAAAGGTTCCGTGATGCGGGCGAAGTCGTAAGCAGACCGATTTTTAACGCCGATACGCTGCGGAATCGATAAGAAATTACCGGGTCGAATCACGACTGAAAATCGAATCACGACTGAAAATACGGAAAAAAAAGCCCGTCTTTTCAGACGGGCTTTAGGCTATTCTGTATTAAACATCGGAGGAGAAAATTCCGTATATTCAAATATAAACACGCCGGGATTTACGGAAAGTTCCAAAAAAAACGCAAATTATTTTTCAGCTGCGAAAATCATTCGTAAAAAAGTTGATTTAACGCGTTTCCCACTGCGAGAGACTGGCGATCACCGCCGCCAGCTCAGCCGGCTCGACCGGTTTCGGGACGTGCGTTTGAAAACCGGCTGAAAGCGCCTGCATACGGTCTTCGATTCTGGTGTAAGCCGTCAGCGCGATAGCCGGAATCGGCTTTTGATTGGCGGCTTTTTCCCTGGCGCGCACCTTTCGGATTAAATCGTAACCGTCTTGTTCCGGCATCCCGACATCGCTGACGAGAATGTGCGGATTAAAATCTTCTATCATCGCCAGCGCTTCGGATGCCGACGCTGCCGACTGCACCTGCGCCCGGCACTGGTTCAGCACAAAGGTCAGCATCTCGCGCGCGTCAATCTCGTCGTCGACCAACAGAATGCGCAATCCGTCCAGCTGCGGCGGGCAATTAAAGGAGATTTGCGCGCGCGTATCCGGCGAATGAAAAGTTTCTTTTGTTTCCTCGAAAGATTGATTGTGGACAATCGCCAGCGGCAGCAGCACGGTAAAAGTCGCGCCCTGATTTTCGCCCGGGCTGGTCGCGGCGACCGTTCCGCCGTGCATCTCGACCAGTTGGCGCACAATCGCCAAGCCTAAGCCCAATCCGCCGAACCGGCGGGCAATCGAAGAATCGCCCTGCCGGAAGCGTTCAAAAACGTGCGGCAAAAATTCGGGCTCGATGCCTTGCCCGGTGTCGCTGACGGAAATTTCGACGTGCGAATTTATTCTTTCCAGCCGCACCTGAATGCGCCCGCCTTTCGGCGTAAATTTCACCGCGTTGGAAACCAGATTCCAGACGATTTGCTGCAAACGGTCGGCATCGCCCGCCACCGGGCTGGCTTTCTGATCGAGCAGCATATGCAGACGGATGTTTTTGGCTTCCGCCGCCGGACGCGCCGATTCGATTGCCGCTTCGATAACGCCTGACATCTCGACGATACGGATATCGAGGCGCAGCTTGCCGGAAATAATTCGCGAAATATCCAGCAGGTCTTCGATAATCTGCGTTTGGGCGCGCGTGTTGCGGTCGATTGTCTCCAGTGCGCGGCTCATCTGCGGCTCATCGAGCATTCCCGACCGGAGCATTCTGACCCAGCCGGTTATCGAAGTCAGAGGCGTGCGCAATTCGTGCGAGACGGTCGCCAGAAATTCGTCTTTCAGGCGGTTGGCTTCCTGCGCTTCTTCGAGCAGGCGCGCATTGTCTTTGGCGATTCTTTCGGCTTTGGCGCGCTCGCGCTGCGCTTCTTCGAAAAGTCTCGCGTTATCCATCGCGACCGCCGCCTGCGCCGCCAGTCCTTCGACGATTCTCTCATCGCCCTCGCTGAAAACTCCGGCTTTTTCGTGTCCGAAAAACAGACCGCCTAAAACTTCGCCCGAGCGCGACGTGACAGAAACGGCTAGATAACTCGTGACCGGCAGATGACCTTTCGGCATTCCGTGATAAGGCTCGTTTCGTCCGAAGCGCGGGTCTTCGTGAACATCGCTGATGCGCACCGTTCCTTCGCCGCGAAAAGTCGGACCGAACATATCTGTGGCGCGCGGCATCGGGAAATTCGAGAATTTTTCGGGCGCGACGCCGGAAAGCGTGTAAAGCATATAACTGGCGCCTTCTTCGTCCAGAACGTTATAAAAAAATGCGCCGAACTGCGCGCCGGTCAATTCGGTCGCCGCGTCGGTGACGGCTTGCACGATTTTTTGCAGGTTTAATTCGGCGGAAATTATCTGTCCGATGCGCCGCAGCGTTTCGCTTTCCTCGCGCGATTCCTTTTCGGCGATAAGCAGTTTTTCTTTTTCCCGCGCGGCGCGTTCGCGTTCGCGTTCCGCTTCTTTTTCGCGCGTGATGTCGCGGACTTCGATAATCGTGCCGACGATTTCTCCGCCCTCGCGAATCGGGCTCGCGGTAAAGGAAACCGGGTAAAAAGAACCGTTTTTGTGAACGAATATTTCTTCGCCCTGTTCGTGATTGTTCTGCGGAAAGACGCGGTCAATCGGGCATTCTTCGAGCGGGTAAGGGCGACCGTCGGGGCGCGTGTGATGGATGTAATTATGCAGCGGCTGACCTTTCAGCTCGGCGAAAGAATAACCCGTCAACTGTTCAGCCGCCGGATTCATAAAAACGCAGTGCTGCCGCTCGTCCATAATAAACAGCGCGAGCGTGGCATTATCGGCAATCGCCGCCAACTGCCGGCGATAATAATCCTCGTTTTTTCCGGCTGGCTTTGGAACCGGTAGTTCCGGCGGCTGGCTTGCAGATTTAGCCTCTAGCGTCATAACCCTCCCTATTCGCTCGCTGGTCACACGAATATATCCTTGCTCGTAAAATTAAATTATAAACGGACGGAAACTTCTTCACAAGAAATTTCTTCCGGCGCCGCATTTTAAAAACTAAAAAAGCAGCCCGCACGGCTGCCTATGCGCCCCGGCGTTAAAAAAAATCTTTTCAGACGATTTCAAATTTGCACAAAAGCGGGAAATGGTCGGAAGCCTGCGCTACAATTGCGGGTTTTTTAATGACTTCGCAGGATTTCAAACGGTCGGCATACCTTGCCGGAACAAAAATATAATCGAGTCGCACGTGCGGCTGCCAGACGGGAAACGTGTAGCCTTTATCGTCCGGGTAAAGATTGCGAAAGCCGTCCAGATATCCGGCGTCGAGCATTGTCTGAATCGTGTCGCGGCGGATGTCGCGCCCCGAAATCCAAATCAGGGCGCGAATCCAGAGCGGCATCAGCGGCAGATTAAAAACTTCGTTCGGCGCCAGCGTGTTGAAATCGCCGACGATAATGTGAAAGCCGTGTTGATGCCGTTTGATGCTTTCGAGCAGAGCTTTGATTTCCGTGTGCCGCTGGCGCTCGCTCCATTTGGAAAAACGCGCTTTCAGATGCAAGCCGAAAATCCGCATTTCCGTTTCCGCCAACTGTATTTCCAGAAACGAATGATGCGCGCGCGCCGGATGATGCCACTGGTGCTGCTCGATTTTCAGACGGCTGATAAATCCGACCGAGTTTTTCGCCCGCGCCGCCCAGTAGGGCATCGCGCAGGTCTCGCTCAGATATTGAATCACGCGCGGGTCGGAGGCTTCCTGAAAAACGACGATATCCGGCGCGATTTTCTTTATCACTTCGGCGAGCTGCGCCTGTCGTTCGCGCCCGCCGAAACGAATGTTGTAGCTTAAAAGTTTGAGCTTCACGCGGCTGTTTCTTCCTGCTCGACAATCATATAAAACGGCTGACCCAGAAGAACGTCGCGGATGAACATTATAAAATTCGCCGTCGCCTGGATATTTACGGGACGACCGACCATTTCCTGCAATTCGACGCGCAGAGGATTCAGCGCGGGCGCAATCGAAGGGTCTTTATCGCCGAGCGGTTTCGTGTGCAGCGCGGGAATGTAATAAGCGTCGTCCGACCACATCGCGCGCGCCTGCTCGCCGATTAAAGTCACGTCCAAATCGCTCGTCCGCTCGCCCTTCGCGTCAAACGGTCGCCCGTCTTCGTAGCGCTCGTTCGTGACGACGCTGCCGCGCAAGGCGACGCCCGTGCCCGGCGGCAAACCGGCTTTCAGTTTCTCGCAGAATTTTTCGTAAAGCTCGCGCTTTCCGTCAAAACCGAGTTCGATAATCCGCTCTAAAACTTCCTCGTCGGTTAATTCGGAAACGTCTTTTTCAATGATTGGATTTTCAGCGTCCATAATTTTTTTATCCAAATATTTTAAGTTTAGGCTTTTCGATTTTTGAAATCAAAGCTTTTTTTCGGCAAATAAAAAGGAGCGCGACGAAATCTCACGCTCCCCGTAAAAAATCAGTTTAGCTTTAAAAGCCTAACTTTTTTTATTTTTATGACAGCACGCGCCGCCGCCTTTGCAGCAGTCCGCGCCCGGCTGGCAACAGTTTTCGCCGTCGCCGACGATTGTCACGTTCGTCATATCGACGCTCGCCGTTGCCTGCTGCGCGTCTTTTTGTTTCATCGGACACGAATCTTTGTCCTTTTTACAGCACGCGCCGCCGCCCGTCGAGCATTCGCCGTCTTTACAGCAATCCGCCATACCGCCGCCGCCGCAGCAGCACGAATCTTTATGCTCGCTGACGGTCGCGCCGTTTTGCTTGTGCATCGGGCAATGCGACGCCGATGTCTGCCGGTGGTGATTTTGCGATTGATTGACTGCGAAAACGACCGCCGCCAGTCCGAAAACCAGCAGCGCCGCGAGCGCAATCAGAATTCTTTTTTTCATTGTTTTTCCTTTCAAAATTTAGAAATTAAGCCTCAGATTTGCCGAAACTTTCGCGTTCCGGCGTGAAAATAAACGGTGAGAGTTTTTTCTAAATTCTGAACACGCAGTTTTTCAGATAAGTGCTGCCGCGATTGTGAACAAGCGGTCGATAAACTTTCGGAACTTTTATCGTAACAGCGGCGAATGAAAACCGCGGCGCGGAAATTTTAGAAATCGGCGTCGCTATCGAAGCCTGCGGATTTTTTTCAATCTTCCGCGCTTTGTCAAAAACTTTCGGCAGGAAAGCGCAGCAATCAAACGCCCGACTTTCCTTCTGAAATCTGGCTGAATCAGGATTATTTTCCCGGCTTGAAGGCTGGTCGCAATGACTCGTTTTGGCGAGCGGGCAGCTATCTGTTTCAGCTGCCTGCGCTTCCATATTTCCACAGCAAAACAAAAGCACCACGCCGCTCAGCCAGATGACGAGCGCGCCTGAAATGATTCGCTGTGAAAAGCCGGATTTCATCAACGGTAAAGTAACAGAAAAACGTTTTACTGTCGAGTTTTTCAAATATTAAATCCCGCAGTTTATAGACAAGGCGAATTACTTTTCCGAAAAACGGAAAATATCAAACGTTAAACCGAAAGTTTACCACGTCGCCTTCCTGCATCACGTATTCTTTGCCTTCGAGCCGCGCCAAGCCTTGTTCCTTCGCCGCTTTTTCCGAGCCGACGCGCACTAAATCCTCGTAGGAAATGATTTCGGCGCGAATAAATCCGCGCTCGATGTCCGTGTGAATCTCGCCCGCCGCCTGCGGCGCTTTCGTGCCCGTCGGAATCGTCCACGCGCGAACTTCCTTTTCGCCCGCCGTCAAAAAAGACATCAAGCCGAGCATTTTATAAGCCGATTTTATAAGATTGTCGACGCCGCTCGACGTGACGCCGGCATCTTTCAAAAACTCGGTGCGTTCTTCCGGTTCGAGCGCGACGAGTTCGGCTTCGAGCTTGGCGCAAATCACGACCGTCTCCGCATTTTCCTGCGCCGCGTGTTCTTTGACGGCGCGCACGTGCGGGTTTTCGTCCGGGTTCATCAAAGAATTTTCGTCGACATTCGCCGCGTAAATCGTCGGTTTCGAGGTCAATAGAAACCAGCTTTTAACGACTGCCTTTTCGTCGTCGGATAAATCGACGCTGCGCACCGGTCTGCCGTCTTCGAGAACGGGCTGGATCTTGTCCATAATTTCGAGGTCGCGTTTCGATTCCTTGTCGCCGCTGGCTTTTGCCGCCCGCGCCGCCTTTTCGCGACGTTTTTCGAGGCTCGCCAAATCCGCCAGAGCCAGCTCGATCTGAATCGTTTCGATGTCGCGAATCGGGTTGACCGAGCCTTCGACGTGGACGATATTTTCGTCTTCAAAACAGCGCACGACCTGAATCACGGCATGGGTTTCGCGAATATTGGCTAGGAATTGATTGCCCAAGCCCTCGCCTTTCGACGCGCCGCGCACCAGTCCGGCGATATCGACGAATTCCACCGTCGCCGGCACGACCCGCTGCGCCTTGTTCATTTTTTCCAGAACGGCGAGCCGCTCGTCCGGCACGGCGACGACGCCGATATTCGGCTCGATCGTGGCGAAAGGATAATTGGCGGCGAGCGCCGCTTCCTGCGCCGTCAGTGCGTTAAATAAAGTAGATTTTCCAACGTTGGGCAGCCCAACGATTCCGGCTTGTAACATAGATAAATTTCAGATTTCAGATTTCGGATTTCAGATTCGGATTTCAGATTCGATTGACAATTTGAAATTGGGAATTTGGAATCTGAAATCAAAAACGATTATTGTAACCTTTAACCGCAATTTTGAGAAATCGGTAAATTGTGGCTTAATTTTGACGTAAAAGAATCGTTTGCCAATTAATATGAAAGACAATCTTTCTTCCCGGCGAGTTTTGCGTCGTGGCGGAAAAAACAATCTCGCGCAAAATCCGGCGGCAGGCTAAGGAAAAGATTCAATGTTCGGCGTTCGATTCACGTTATTTATGCTCGTTTCTTTAATTTTAATTTTACTCATCACTTTGAGCGGTTTGGCGCTGACGTATTTTTACGACGAAGACGCGCCGCTGCTCGTGCGTCTCGGCGCGGGAAATGTCGTCGGCACGGCGTTGTTTGCGCTGGTGGTGTTTCTCGTCGGCTGTTTTTTCGGGATGACGCAGGCGACCGTTTTGCTTTCGCTGGTTCTCTCGCTTACGCCTTTGGCTTTGCTGGTCAGAAAAGATTTTCGTGAAAAATTTTCGGCGAATCTGAACGCTTCGAGGGCAACGCTCGATAATGCGAGCTGGCAAAAAGTCGCGAGCTTTGTCTATTACGCGGCGCTTTTTCTGGTTCTTTATTTTTTCTTCGACCGCGCGATGCTTGAGACCAAAGACGGAATTTTCACGGGCGGCTCGCAGAATCTGGGCGATTTGCCGTTTCATCTGGGCGCGATTTTCTCGTTTACCGAAGGCAACAATTTTCCGCCGGAAAACCCTTCGTTTGCGGGCGCGAAATTCACTTACCCGTTTATGGCGGATCTGGCGACGGCTTGTCTGGTCAAACTCGGCGCGGGCGTGCGCGAGGCGATGCTGATGCAAAACGTGACGCTCGGTTTTTCGCTCGTCGTGCTGCTGGAAAGATTCGCGCGCAAACTGACCGGCAGCCGCCTGGCGGGAAAAATAACGCCTTTGCTTTTATTGTTTTGCGGCGGCTTGGGATTCGTGATTTTTTTGCGCGATTACTGGCAGGACGGCAGAAGTTTTTTTGAATTTTTGTGGAATCTGGAAAAGGATTACACGATTCGACCCGAAGGCTTGCGCTGGGGAAATGCGCTGGTCGTGCTGTTTATCACGCAGCGCAGTTTGCTTATAGGTTTGCCGATAACGCTGATTGTTTTGACGAAGCTTTGGGAATTTTTTAATAGCGGTCGGCGATCGGCGGTCGGCGTTCAGCCGGAAGACGAAGAGCAGGCTTCGCGGCTTAGTCCGAAGACGGAAGTCCGAAATTTAATTCCCTTAATTTTTGTCGGACTTTTAGCCGGAACTTTGCCTCTGATTCACGTTCACAGCCTGGCGGTTTTGTTTCTCGTCTGCGCGGTTTTATTCTTTTTTAGTCTGGAAAAATGGAAGGAATGGGTGGCGTTCGGCGTCGCGGTTTCAATCATTGCCGTTCCCGAATTAATCTGGGTAATGACCGGCAGCGCGACGCGTCTGAGCGAATTCGTCGGCTGGCATTTCGGCTGGTCTTCGGGCAAGGAAAATTATTTTGTCTTTTGGGCGAAAAATTTAGGACTGTTTATACCGTTGCTGGTGGTGGCGATTTTCGTGATTTTGAATCGCCGTGAGGCGGGAGGAGAAAGCAGTCAGCCGTCAGCGCTCAGCGGTCAGCCGTCAGGAAATGAAAAAATCGAAGACCGAAGACCGGAGACCGAAGACCGTTTATTGATATTTTACATTCCGTTTGCCCTGTGTTTCGTGATTTCGAATCTCGTCAAGCTCGCGCCTTGGGAATGGGACAATATCAAGGTTTTGATTTACTGGTTTGTCGCGTCAGCGCCGCTGGTTGCGTGGCTTTTAGTTTGGCTTTGGGAAAAGGCGGCGGCGTTTAAAATCGTTGCGGCGGCGTGTTTGGCGGCGCTGATTTTTTCGGGCGCGCTGGACGTTTGGCGGGCGGTTTCGGGACAAATCAATTATCAGGTTTTCAGCCGCGACGCGGTGGCGATTGCCGAACAAATCAAACAGAAAACGCCGCCGAACGCTTTATTTTTAAACGCGCCGACCTATAATTCCGCCGTCGTGCTGGCGGGCAGGCGTTCCCTGATGCGCTATTCCGGGCATCTTTCGTCTTACGGCATCGAATACGAGCCGCGCGAATCGGAGGTCAAACGCATCTACGAGGGCACGGCGCTGGCTGACGCTTTTTTGAAAAAAAACAATATCGAATATGTTTTAATAAGTCCTGAAGAAACGGGAAATTTAGACAAAGTCAACGAGGCATTTTTTGAAAAATACCCGAAAATTGCGGAAATCGGGTTGTATAAAGTTTATAAAGTGAAATGAGTCCAAAAAAGAATAAAGTTGAAAGCAATCGGCAGACGGCGGACAGCAGTCAGCGACCGGAACTCGGCTATGAACAATCGGCGTTCGGCGGCGAACCGCAGGCGGCGTTCGATGGTCAGGAAGAAAACGAACTCGACTCTCGATTCTCGACTTCAAACTCGCTCTGGCTGGTCGGCTGTCTGGTCATCACTGCCGTCGCCGTTTTTTTGCGATTTTACGATTTGCTTTTAAAGCCGCTGCACCACGACGAAGGCGTCAACGGTTTTTTTCTGACGACGCTTTTTCGCGAGGGAATTTACAAATACGACCCGAGCAATTATCACGGTCCGACGCTGTATTACATCGCGCTCTTTTTCACGAAAGTCTTCGGGCTGGAAACTTTTCCGATTCGCGCCAGCGTCGGCGTTTTCGGCATTTTGCTCGTTCTGCTGACATTTTTTCTCAGAAGATATATCGGCGCAATCGGCAGTCTGGTCGCCGCGCTGCTCGTTGCGCTCTCGCCGGGAATGGTTTATATCTCGCGCTATTTTATCCACGAAATCTTTTTCGTTTTTTGCGGCTTCGGCATTGTGCTCGGCGTTTTGTTTTTTATCGAAGGCAGAAAGCCCGGCATCTGGGCGACCGTCTGGATGGCTCTGTTGCTGCTGGTGTGTTTTCTGCCGCCGGCGCTGAATATCGTGGCTTTATTCAATTTGCAGAACGAAACGACCATCTGGGTCTTGCGCGCCGGATTTTTTCTGGTCGAAGCGATTCTGGTTTTTCTGGTGATGCGGATGCTTCTGGAATGGAACGAGGGCAGAGCCGTTTACCTTTTGCTGGCGTCGGCTTCGACGGCGCTGTTTTTCGCCACCAAGGAAACGGCTTTTATCACGCTCGGCACGATGCTGATTGCCTGCGCCTGCGTCTGGATCTGGCGCAAACTTTACGGCGGAATGTTTGGCGCCGAGACCGGCGAAGACAATCTCGCGCCGGTTGCGCTGACGTGGAAAACTTTTCGCCAGCGTTTGGGCGACGGCGCCGATTTGCTGCTTTTGACGGTCGCCGCCGTCACTATTTTTATTTACGTCAGCGTCTTGTTTTTCTCTTCGTTTTTCACTTACGCCGAGGGCGTCGCGGGCGCGATTAAGGCTTACGCTTTCTGGACGAAAACCGGCACGGGCGACCATACGCAGAACGGCAATCTGGCTTATTTAAAATGGCTCTGGAAGATTGAATCGCCGATTATGTTTTTGTCCGCGCTCGGCACTCTGATTGCTTTCGTCAAAGCTCGCCATCGTTTCGCGATGTTCGCCGGACTCTGGGCGCTCGGGCTTTTTCTGGCTTACACGATTATTCCGTATAAAACGCCGTGGCTCGCGCTTTCTTTTATTTTGCCGATGTGTCTGGTCGCCGGTTACGGCGTCAACGAATTGTTTGCCGCGCGCGACGGCGCTATGAAAGGCATCGCGGCGCTGCTGCTGGCGGCTTCCATCGGGATTTTGGGCTATCAAACGACGGATTTAAACTTTAACCGCTACGACGACGACACGATGCCGTATGTCTACGCGCACACGCGGCGCGGTTTTCTCGATCTTATCCGGCAGGTCGAGTATTACGCCGAAAAAAGCGGCAAGGGAAAAGACGCGACCATCGAAATCGTCTCGCCCGATTACTGGTCGATGCCGTGGTACACGCGTCATTATTCGCACGCCAATTATCACGGTCGTATCGTTGACGCGAACACGGCGGAAATGATTGTGGCGAAAAAGGGCGACCAGAACAATGAGGTTAGTCAGAAATATTCGACGCATTATAAATATGCCGGCGAATATCCGCTGCGTCCCGGCGTGGATTTGATTTTATTGGTCAGGCGCGATTTAGCCGACATCAATGCCAAAGAACTGAAGGATGTCGAAGGAATGCCGCCGGTGGAGCGGGAAAGGTAATTAACCGTTAATTACGCGGCTTCGTCTTGCCGCGTCCGAACACGCGCCAAAGGTATAGAATGATAATCAAGCCGAAAACGACAAAAGAAACGGGGTCGAAATATTCCTCGACCGCGCGGAAATTACTCCCGAGGAAATAACCGGCGCAAGCCAGAACGCTCGTCCAGATTGCGGCGCCGACGGTTGTAAAAAACAAAAACGGAAGCAATCTCATCCGGTTGATGCCCGCCGGAATCGAGATCAGCGAGCGGATGCCGGGAACTAGGCGGCACAGCAAAACGGCTTTCGCGCCGTGGCGGTCAAACCAGCCGTTCGCTCTGTCAATATCGCCGCTCGACAGCGCCAGCCATCTGCCGTGCCGCCCGGCAAATCTTTTCAGCCTTTCGGCGCCGAGGCGTCTGCCGCAATAATAAAGCGGCAGCGCGCCGAGCACCGAGCCGATCGTTCCGGCGATGATAATCCCGGCTAGCGAAAGTTTTTCTTCGGCAACCATAAAACCCGCCAGCGGCATAATGTATTCGGACGGAATCGGCGGAAAAAGGTTTTCGACGAACATCAGCACGACGATGCCCAAATAACCCGTCGAGGTGATTAAATTCATTATCCAGCGCGTCATTAAGAGTTATTTTAACACCGCCTGCCGTCAGCATCCCGGTCGCGGTGAAGAATTTTTCTCTGATTTACTCGTCTGCCTGTCTGTCTTTTGCTGCTGCTGCCTGTTCCTTGTTAATACGAAACTCGATTTTTCCGACCATGGTCAGAATAATCAAAGTCAGAATCGTGCCGAGTATCCCCAAGCCCAAAGCGCCCAAACCGACCGCCACGCCGATAGCCGCCGCCATCCAGACGCCTGCCGCCGTCGTCAGCCCCTGAATATCGCGTTCTTCATTTAATTTCACAATCGAACCCGCGCCGATAAAACCGATGCCCGTCACAATCCCCTGAATGACGCGCGACAAGCCGTCGGAATTCATTCCGTAGCCCGAACCCGCCAAAACAAACACGCACGTGCCGAGCGTCACCAGAATATGCGTTCTGAGCCCTGCCGGTTTACCGACGCGCTCGCGCTGAATCCCGATCACCGCGCCAAGCAAAGTCGCGGCAATCAACCGGATAATGACATGCACCAGCTGTCTCGAATCCGGCAAACCGGAGGTTAATTCTTCCCAGAAAATATCCATTTTTCCCCTTGTAATTTGCAGTAATCGGACTACTCTCTGTTAAGTTTATGTTAAATCTTTGTTACATTTCAATTTTTGATTCAAACAAAAAGTCAGAATTAAAAGAGGACGCGCAGGCAGGGCACAGATAAAGAACTATCTATCGTGATAAATAATCTTTTTAGACGGATAATTATGTAAATTTCTTTATTTAATACGTCTGTAACGATATTTATCCTTAATGACTCTCGCAAAATAACTTCCCTTGGATGAGGCGTTCATCAACGATTCATACTTTTCATAAGGAACATTGAAATATTGATAAATGCCTCCTTCGAGAAATTTAATTTCTAAGATTTCATCACTAGAATCATAACCAATAGATTCAATATTCGATGAAGAAACACGGTGTCTTTCCATTTATTTTGCCTCCAAAATAATAAAGAAGAATCAAATCCTGATATTGCCAATCTTCTCAGGCTTTTTGTCAGAGCTTTGTTTCAGGTACGGCGAAGTATCCATTTCGCGTTTTGTCTGCTCGTCCGGCGAATGCCATTTCATCCATTCGGTCGGGGCGTCGAAGGTTTCGCCGCCGTGTTGGGTTAGACGTTGGCGGATGCGGCACATAACGGGCGTGTTGATGCCGACGCCGCTGATGACGGCTTGACCTTTGGTTAGGGCGGGCAGTTCGGCGAGCATCGCGCGTCCGGCGCCTTCGACCGATTGGGCGACGGTTTGCTGGTCAATCGGGTTGACGATGCGCATAATGATTTGCGTCATACATTGCGAGAGAACGTCCTGGTCGAGCTTGCCGGGTCTTTGGGTGATTAAGCCGATGCCGACGCCGAATTTGCGTCCTTCGGCGAGAATTTGTTTCAAAATATTGGTCGAGACGACGCTCGCTCCGGCGGGCGCAAAGCGGTGCGCTTCTTCGAGCAGGGTAAAGACCGGGTAAGGCAGATGATTTTCCGTGTTTGCCTGCGCTTCGCCGCGCGTCGTCAGCACTCGCGCTTTATTGACGCGTCGCAAAAGAGTGCCGACGATGACCTGCTGCTCGTGCTGTTCGATGTCCGAGAGTTCGAGAATCGTGCAGCGTCCGGGCGCGAAAAGGTCTTTGAGCGGAATGTGGTCCTGCGCCGAAAAAAGGCTGTCGGGTCGGTCGAAACGCGAATCGAGCCGCCATAAAAGACCGTCAATCGAGGAAACGTTTCCGCCGTCGCCGGCTTTTTTCTCGTCGCCGTATTTTTGCGCCATTACCTCAGTCCGCAAATCGTGGTAAGCGTAGGCGTAATCCTGCTTCCTTTCAGCCCGCAGTCTTTCATTTAAGCTGCGAAACGCCTGCGCCAAAAAGTGAAGCATTTTATCCGAAGTGCCTTCGGGCAGAAGATATTTCACGTCCGCTTCGGTCAAAGTCGAAAAGCGAACCTTGATTTTGTCGGGCGTAAAGATTTTGACTTCCGGCTTGTAGCCGTCGCCGCCGAAAAATTGCCCGTCGCCCTGAATCGACTGCATCGTGTGATATTCGCCGTGCGGGTCAACGATTAAAACCGCGGCGCGATTGTATTGATTCATCAATTCTTCGACCAGAACGCCCGCCGTGTAGGATTTTCCCGAACCGGTCGAAGCGAGAATCGCGAGGTGAGTCGAAACGACGTCTTTGATTGACAGAACGACCGGAACTTCGCCCGCGTTTCTGGTCAAAAGGCTTCCGATGTGCGCCGAGCCGAGTTCCGCGTTGCGTTTCGGCGAGAGCATCTGCGCGAGCGTTTCCGAGGAAGTCATAAAAACCGCGTCGCCCGGATTCGGCGGAATGCGCGGGTTGACGAAATCCTTTAAATTGCCGTCGAAATAGCCGATGGTCTCGACCTGGATTTCGTAAATCTCGCACGCCTCGCCGTTTAAGCCGATAAGCGAAGAAACCAGCGCGGGCGGCGTGCTCGGGTCGGCGAGAAAAGCGTCGGGCAGATTGCGGACGATTTTTCTTCCTTTGATCGTGCCGATGATTTGCCGCGTCGCGTCGCCGTCTTTGACGCGGTAGTAAACGAATTCGCCGATGCGCGTTTTTTCGTTATCTTTAGTGATAAAAAGGTATTCGTGCGGCAGCTCGCCCGGACCTTTGACCGTGCCGGTTAGAAAATCTGATGTGGTTGTCATATTTGGTAAAACTGGAATTTCGATTTTGAAAAATTCGGAAAAGTATAGCACGAAAGTTTTTAGCTAGAAATGCGGGAACAATTTCCGAAAAATGTTGTCAAATATAAAAGCGCCGCCTTGAAATTTTATGAAACGTCACAATTTTTTCGCTTTCGCAATTTTAGCGGTCGGTTGTTGCTCACTGATTGGTTGCGTGAAAAACGAATTGCCGCCGAACAACTCTGTTTCCATCGTAAACGAAACAAAGCCGCGCCAGACGTTTTCCGCTCCCGACCTTTGCGTGCCGGACGGCTGGATTTTAGTTGCCAGACCAAAAGCCAAGAGCCGTGAAATTCGCTGCGCCGAGAGCCGGCGAGATTTCCAGTGGCGCGTCGAAACCGACAATGAAACCGTAAAAATTTCCAAATATGACGAATGGGCGATCGATGAACAGATAGAAAAACTGCCGCTGAATTTACGCGAAATCGTTCTGCAAACCAGAGATATCGGAAACGGCGCGGCGTATTTTCACATCGAGCCGTATGAAAACGGCTGGTTAGCCGGTCTGGACGCGGGCGAATGGGGCGGCAGATTAAGCTGGTTCAGTTCCGACGGAAGCCGAAAAGCTATTATCCTGCAGGATAACATTCGCGGCATTGCCAGGGTCGGAAACGAAGTCTTGATTTTACGCGGATTGGCGCATTTGACTTCGAGCGAAGGTCGGGTTTCAAAACTCGTCAGAGATGAAAACGGTAATTTACAGGCGCAGGATTTGGTTGACCTCGAATCCGCGCCGCAAAGTTTTGCGGTTGAATCAGACAGCTCCGTATTAATCTCGCTGGAAGATAAAATTGTCCGCGTTAAAACTTCGGGTGCAATGGAAACCTGGCGAGAGATGCCGTTAAATTATTTAAATGTGTCGATGGCGGCGACGAATTCCGGAACCGTTTATGTGGGAATGTGGCGTTACGTCGTGCGTTTCATACCGGCTCGCGAAGGAATCAGGGAACAATGGCTGGCGCCTCGAAATTGTCAAAAATTTTCCTTTCAGAATGACGAGTGCGTTTGCCGGGGCGAAAAGATAAATAAAGAACGCAGGCAATAAAGATTTCCCGTTGCTGCCCGCGTTCTTTCAGGTACGGTCAAATAAAATAACGGTTATTCGTCTTCTTCAAAATCGAGCAATTGGTCTTCGATTATCGCCAGTTCTTTCCGCAGATTGCTTTCCATCGAAATCGAAACCTGGTCTTGTTCGATCTGAATCGCCTGTTCCTCCGGGTCGCGGTCAAGCTCCATCTGCAAATCCTCATTGACGCGGCTGAGCTGCGCGTTGATTTCGTCGCGGCGGCGCTCCAGTTGTTCTCTGTTCGGTTTGTTTTCCGGCATAAATTCTCCCTTAGATAATTTTAATTTTAAAAGTATAACGCCTGCGGCGCGCGGATGGGAAGAGCCGGGACGGGCGCGCGAAAATCGCAGTTCGTCAAAAAAATTCATCTGTTCGTCACATCTCGCTTGCCGAAAAAACGTTTTTAGGGCTGAATAATGCTATGAACACTGAGCCGAAATTAAACCGCCCGGTCGTCAAATGGTTTGTCATCTGGGCGGTTTGGACGCTGGTCGGATTTTTCTTCGCCAGCCAGTCCGTCCTCCAGAATCAACTCTCGGAAAATCCCGTGCCGTTCTGGCGAATTCTCTCGTGGCAGCTTTTTTCCGGTTACGTCTGGCTGGTACTGAGTCCGGTAATTTTGTGGCTCGGGCGGCGGTTTCCGTTTGAAAACGGCAGGTGGAAAACGAATCTGCCGATTCATCTGGTCGCCGGCGTCATCGTCGCGCTTTTCCAGCTCGCCGTCGACGCTTTCGTTTTGCCGGAACTCGGTTATTTAAGACGCTACCTGTCGGGGTCTTTTTTCGAGAATTACCGCGTTTTCGTGCTGGTCAATCTGCATTTCAGCGTCTCGATTTACTGGGGCGTGCTGGGCATTTACCAGGCTATCAGGTATTACCGGAAATACCGCGAGCGCGAATTGCAGACCTCGCAGCTCGAAGCGCGCCTGGCGATGTCGCGCCTGCAGGTGTTGAAAATGCAGCTTCACCCGCATTTTCTGTTCAACACGCTGAACGCGATTTCCGAATTGATTTACAAAGACCCGGAATCAGCCGAGCGGATGATCGGCGATTTGAGCGACCTTTTGCGGATGTCTTTTCAGAATCTGGAAGTGCAGGAAATCACGCTCAAGCAGGAACTGGAATTTTTGCGTAAATATTTGGAAATAGAACAGATGCGCTTTCACGACCGTTTGAAAGTGGAGATGAAAATCGCGCCCGAAACGCTCGACGCGCAGGTGCCGAATATGATTCTCCAGCCGCTGGTCGAAAACGCCATCAAACACGGGCTCGCGCCGCGCTCCGAAGGCGGAAAAATCGAAATCGGCGCCAGCCGGAGCAACGGGCATTTGCAGATTACCGTCAGCGACGACGGCATCGGCGTGCCGTTTAACGACGTGGAAAATCTGCCGGAAGGCGTCGGGCTTTCCAACACGCGCAAGCGCCTGCGCCATCTTTACGGCGAGCGCCACACCTTCGATTTGGCGACGGCGGCGGAAAAAAGCGGTTTAAAGGTGAATCTGACGATTCCTTTTAAAGAATCTTTTGAAGCGCGGAACGATGAACGCGGAACGATGAATTAAAATCTGAGAACGCGGAAATTACGATTCATCGTTTATCATTCCGCGTTCATCGCTTTCTTCTGATGAGAATCAAAACCCTAATCGTTGACGACGAACCGCTGGCGCGCGACCGCGTCAAGCGCCTTTTGCGCGACGAAACCGACATCACGGTTATCGGCGAATGCGGCAACGGCGCGGAAGCCATCACGGCGATCAAGCGCGAAAAGCCCGACCTGGTTTTTCTCGACATTCAGATGCCGGAAAAAAACGGTTTCGAGGTTATCAAATCGCTCGATGCAAAAAGCGTCCCGACGATAATTTTCGTCACCGCTTACGACCAGTACGCGCTCCAGGCGTTCGAGGTTCACGCGCTCGATTACCTGCTCAAGCCTTTTAACCGCGACCGTCTGCACCGCGCGCTCGCCCGCGCCCGCGAGCATATCGAACACCGGAATTTCGGAAATCTCGACGAGCGTCTGGCGTCGCTTATCGCCGATTTGAAGACGGAAAAGAAATACCTGGAACGATTGGTCGTCAAATCGGTCGGGCGCGTTTTCTTTCTGAAAACCGACGAAATCGACTGGATTGAAGCCGCCGGAAATTATCTGAAACTGCACGTCGGGCGCGAATCGCACCTGATACGCGAAACGATGAACGGCATCGAAGCCAAACTGAATCCCGACAAATTCCTGCGCATTCATCGCTCGACGGTCGTCAACATCGACCGCATCAAAGAGCTGCACCCGATGTTCAGCGGCGATTATTCCGTGATTTTGCGAAACGGTGTGGAACTGACCTTAAGCCGCAATTACCGCGAGCGTTTTCTCGAACTTTTCGAGAATCAAACGTAAGTGACTGATAGTTGATAACTGATAACTGATAGTGAAAAACGAAACTATCAGTTCTCGGTTATCACTTCTTAATATTAATTTAAGAACCGTTCATCACACGTCTTCTTCACTTCGTCACATAATTGTTTTTCCCCGTAAATAAAAGGTTAAAATTCCGCCAGCATTTAATTCATTCCGGCTAGTGGAGTCTTTATGTCGCGTAAATTTAAATTCAAAGTTTTGTTTTTGTTGATGTTTTCCATCGTCATCGTCTGGCGAAACTACGTTATCGTTATCGGGCAGACGACGAAAACCGTTCTCGTCACGCTCAATAAAACCGAAAAGGGAAGCTTGACCATCATCGACCCGAAAGATATGAAAGTCGTCGGCAGCGTCGCGACCGGCGATTACCCGCACGAGGTCGTGCTGTCGGCTGACGGCAAAACGGCTTTCGTCGCCAATTACGGGCAACAGACGCCCGGAAGCTCGCTGTCGGTGATTGATTTGGAAGCGAAAAAAGAGATTCGCCGCGTCGATTTGACGCCGCTGCTGCGCCCGCACGGTCTGGTCGAAATGGGCGGCAAAATTTATTTCACGTCGGAGACCAGCCGGACTATCGGGCGTTACGACCCAGCAACAAATCGTGTGGATTGGCTGATGGGAACCGGACAAAACGGCTCTCACATGATTGTCGTCACGCCCGACCAGAAACGAATGTATACGGCGAATATCGGCTCGGATTCGGTGACGGCTTTCGAGTTTCAAAACGTGCCGCCCGCCGCGTCGAAAATCACGCACATCGCGGTCGGCAAACAGCCCGAAGCGATTGACGTCTCGCCCGACGGCAAAGAAGTCTGGGTCGGTCTGAACGCCGAAGGCGCCATCGACATCGTCGATACGACGACCAATAAATTCAAGGAAAAAGTCAAATTGGGCGAGCGCCCGTATCGGGTGAAATTCACGCCCGACGGAAAATACGTTTTCGCCACGATGCCGAACACGAAAGAGATTATCGTGCTCGAGGCGGCGACGCGAAAAGAAACGCGGCGCATTAAGCTCGAAAGCGTTCCGCTGGGAATCGTTTTCTCGAAAGACGCCAAACTGGCTTTCGTTTCCGCCGTAGAGAATGATTTTGTTTTAAAAATCGACCTGGAAAAATACGAAGTCCTCGGCAAAGCCGCGAGCGGACTCGCGCCCGACGGCGTCGCCCTGGGCGGAATGTGAAAAATTATCGCCCGGCGCGGCGTTTTAGGTTGTAAAAAATTGCCCGCGAAAGCGCACGAAAAACGCAAAAAACTGTTTATTTTTAACTGATTTATACCAATTTAATTTATAAACATCATTCATTCAGCGTCTTTCCAAGGGTTTTCGCGGGCAATCGCTTCAGCAAAAATATTTAGTGAGGAAAATAATGAAAAAGTTTTTAGCCTTTATTTTAGTTTTATTTGTTCTGGCGGGCGCGCCGCTCGAATCGGCAGTCGCTCAAACCAAAAGCGGCAAAACAAACTCAAACTCAAACGCGTCGAAATTCGGCAACACGGACGGCATTACGGCGCAGCAGTTGAGAAATTACCTCCAATTTATCGCGTCGGACGAGCTTGAA
Source organism: Pyrinomonadaceae bacterium (assembly GCA_036388635.1). GTDB lineage: Bacteria > Acidobacteriota > Blastocatellia > Pyrinomonadales > Pyrinomonadaceae > JALZHR01. Next base: position 15,214 of record DASVRL010000352.1, on the reverse strand, counting down.
GGACGCGACACGCCTTCGCGCGGGCTGGACATCGCCGCCATGTATATCGCCGACCATCTAAAGAGCTGGGGAATCAAGCCCGCCGGCGACAACGGCAGCTATTTCCAGAAGTTTCCGCTGCGCCGCGTCAAGGTCGACGCGCAGAACACCCGGCTGGAATTAAACAATCAATCTTTCGTCTACGGCGAAGATTTTCTGGCAAACTTTACGCCGGGCAGCATCTCGGGCAGCAATATCGTCTACGCCAGTCACGGCTGGGTTTTGAAATCGAAAAACATCAACCCGTATCAGGGCATCGACGTGCGCGATAAAATCGTCGTCGTCACGAACAATCTGCCGAAAGGCGTGACGTTTAACGATTTGCAGGGCAAAGCGGGCGACGACTGGTTTTCGCCGCCGCTCTACGCGCAGGCAAACGGCGCGAAAGCCGTCATCGCCTTCGGCACTTTCGGCAATCTGGCGAACTGGCAGGGCTCGCGCTGGACGCAGACCGAAAAAGGCGGCGTCGAATTCGGCAAGCCGCAGACGCAAATCACGATTCCGACCATCACCGCCGGTCCGCGTCTTATCGCCGCGCTGTTTCAGGGCGAAAAATCGACCGCCGGAAATACTTATAACAAAGCCGTCGCGGGCGAGCCGGTCGAGGCGTTCGTTTTGAATCCGAACAAGAAAATCAATCTGAGCGTCGCCGTCAAAACCGAAAATATTCACTCGCAAAACGTCGTCGGCATTTTGGAAGGCTCCGACCCGGTTTTGAAAAACGAATACGTCGCCATCGGCGCGCATTACGACCACGTCGGGATGAACCCGTTTTCGGCAAACGAAGATAAAATCTGGAACGGCGCCGACGACGACGGTTCCGGAACGGTCGCCGTGATGGCGATGGCGGAAGCGTTTTCGAAAGGCGCGCAGCGTCCGAAACGCTCGATACTTTTCATCTGGCACGCGGGCGAAGAAAAAGGCTTGTGGGGCAGCGAGTATTACGCCGAGAATCCGACCGTGCCGATTAATTCCATTATCACGCAGCTCAATATCGATATGATCGGGCGCGCGCAAAAGCTCAACGAGGAAGTCAAACCGCGCAACAAGGAACTGACCAAACAGGGCGAAGTTTATCTGATCGGCTCGAAAATGATGAGCACCGAACTCGGCGAAATCAGCGAGGCGACCAATAACGCGTTTTTAAAAATGAATTTTAATTATCGCTACGACGACCCGAAAGACCCGCAGCAGTTTTTCTATCGCTCCGACCATTACAATTACGCGAAAAAGGGCATTCCCATCATTTTCTATATGGACGGCGACCACGAAGATTATCACCAGCCGTCGGATTCGGTAGAGAAAATCGATTTCGAGCAGATGGAAAAAATTTCGCGGACGATTTTTGCGACCGGCTGGGAGCTGGCAAATCGCCCGGCGCGCCCGAAAGTCGATAAACCGCTCGCGGTGCAGGCGCGAAATTAACCGCCGATAACGAGGCAGAAGGCGCGCCCGCGGGGCAGGCGCGCAAACGATTTTAAGTTGCCCGCAGTATAAACGGTTTAAGAAGATGGAACGCCGATTTCTGGGATTGCCTGAGATAATCGGGATTTCGATTCCGCTTTATCTTCCGACGAAACCGGTTTCCTGTTCTTAAAAAAGAAACCACGGATTGAGACAGATAAATACAGATAATTTACTCCTCTATCTGCAATAATACGTGTTCATTTCGTGGTTTCGCCTTTTTCCGATTATGAATAATTTAAGCAGATTGTTTCTGATTGCAGTGATTGTTTTATCAATCGGCGCAGCTTCGGCTTTCGCGCAAAATACGCCGCCGAAAAAAGCGGTGGAAATTCTCGTCGTCGAACCGAAAGCCGAAGACGTCGGCTCGATTGACGGCATCGTCAAGGCGTTTTACGAAGTGATTTCCGGCGGCGTCGGCGTGCCGCGCCAGTGGTCGCGCGACAAAACTTTATATATCGCCGACGTGCGCTTTATCGGGATGAGCGAGCGCAACGGCAAAATCGTCGCCGACGTGATGAATCACCAGCAGTACGTCGAAGGCTCAAACGATTTTTTTGTCAAAGCCGGTTTTGTCGAAAAAGAAATCAAGCGCGTCGTCCGAAAATTCGGCAATATGGCGCAGGTTTTCAGCAGCTACGAATTTTCGACTTCCGGCAAACAGAAAATAAGCGGGCGCGGGCTGAACAGCATCCAGATGTTTTTCGACGGCAAACGCTGGTGGATTTCGGCGGTCGCCTGGGAAGAAGAGCGCCCGAACAACCCGATTCCGAAAGAATTTTTACCGTAAAAGAATTTGCCCGCGCGAAACACGCGAAAAAACACAAAAATAAAAACAAAGACATCTGATTTGTTTTTCGCGCTTTTCGCAGTTTTCGCGGGCTGAAAAAATATTAAAAAGGATGAATTACAAAATGAAAAAACTAACACTTATCTTTTCGATTATCGCTATTTTCTCGGTCTCGGCTTTCGCGCAGAAAGCCGACGATTCAAAAGACGCTCTAGCCGTCGTCAATAAATTGTTTGCGGAAATGGCGGCGCACAATCCGGCAGGAATCGTCGCGCTTCATACGCCCGAAGCCCAGCTGGCGGCGGCGATTAAAAACAAGGAAGGAAAATCCGTCATCAGAAGTTTTCCCGCCGAAGCGTTTTCCAAAAACTTCGCCGAAAAGAAAAACGAGCTGAAGGAAGAAATGTATGCGCCGGAGACGAAAATCTACGGCGATTTGGCGCTCGTCTGGGGCAGATACGTTTTCTTTATCGACGGCAAAATCTCGCATTGCGGCGTCAACGCGTTTCACCTGGTGCGCACCGACGCGGGCTGGCGCATTGCCAACGCTTCGACGACGATTGAACCGCAGGGCTGCACCGAACAGGAAAAGGCGATGAAAGTCGCAGCGCCGACGACAACGACGACCAAACAGTAATCGCTTTCGGGCGAGCGCGGACGGTTCTTCGGACTTGCATTTGAATAAGAGCGGTTAAACATCTGGGCAAGCGCGCAGAATTTTGAAATTTTGATTGTTTCTCCGAGCGAAGATTCGACCGCCTTTTACAAACGCGCAGGCTTTGCGGTGAAAACGGATTTTCTTCAACTCAGGCTGAGAGATTTTTAATTTATGCGTCAGGAAATTTTTTAACGGCAAAGCTCGCAAAGTTTAAGACGTAAAGCGCGCAGTGAGTGTTTTATACGGATTGGATATGAAGCGAAGAAAATGGATTCAGAAATGCGACGTCGACGATAAAAATCTGCCGCTTCCGACGCAGATAGTTTCCAACGAGGAATTTGCGCCGCCCGCGCAAACCGTCGAGCAAAAACAGGTCGAGCAGCGACTGATTGAAATCGCGTCGGACGCTTCAAAGCGGCTGGACATCAGCCGTCGCCGGTTTCTCGCTGCATCGGGCGGAATGGCGGCGGCTTTTCTGGCGATGAATTCGGTTTTCGGACGGTTTTTCGACGTTGACGAAAGCGAATTGTTCGAGCCTGCGGCGACGGACGAAAAATTGCCGAAAAATCAATTTATCTTCGACATTCACACGCATCACGTCGCCGCGAAAAAAATAATTCAAACGCCGAATCTTTTGCGTTATCGCGAAGCGGGCGCGGCTTGGGGCAACAAGGCTTTACAGGACAAGGAGCACAAATGGGAGGACCTATACTTAGCGAATTACATTAAGGAAATGTTTCTCGACAGCGACACCGTCATGGCGGTCATCACCGGGCTGCCGGCGAAAACGGACGCCGAAAACGTGCTGCCGCCCGCCGAAATGATTGAGACTCGCGCCGAGATTAACGGCTTGGCGAAATCGCGCCGCATCATCGCGCACGGGCTTTTCTCGCCCGATTTGGGCAAACAGGATATGGAAGCGATGCACCGGCAGTTCGAGAAAATGAAAGTCGAAGCGTGGAAAGGTTATCCCGGTCAGCCGCTCGCCGACGGCAGCGTCGGCTGGTGGATGGACGACGAAAAAATCGCTTATCCGGCTTACGAATACTCGCGCAAAATCGGCATTAAAAACATCTGCGTTCACAAAGGCTTGCCGCTGCCCGGCTGGGATTTGGAACATTCCAGCCCGAAAGACGTCGAAAAGGCGGCGCGTGATTTTCCGGATTTGAATTTTCTGATTTATCACGCCGGTTTTAAAGGCGTTCGCGACGCGATGGAAGCCGTGCAGGACAATTTTAAAACCAGGACAAACGTTCCGTGGGTTTCGGATTTGTGCGCGATGCGCAAACGCAATCCGAAAATGACGAATGTTTATATGGATTTGGGCACGACGTTCGGAATGACGGTGATAACGCAGCCCGTTTTGTGCGCTTTTATGCTCGGGCTGATGCTTGACGCTTTCGGCGAAGACCACGTTTTGTGGGGCACGGATTCGATTTGGTGGGGCAGCCCGCAATGGCAAATCGAGGCGTTTCGCCGCCTGCAAATGCCCGACGATTTTGTGAAGCGTTTCAAATTCAAACCGCTGACCGACGCCGTCAAAGCAAAAATTCTGGGCTTGAATTCGGCGAAAGTTTACGGCGTTGACGTGAAAGCGAAAATGAATGCGATTCCGTCGGATTATATGACGAAGCTCAAGGAAAAATATCGCGCCGCCGGAGCGCAGCCGTCGAATACGCAATACGGCTGGATTTTAAGTTAGAGGAAAAGAAAATGAAAAAGCTAAAAACGATTGCCGCCTATTTTTTTCTGCTGAGCCTGGTTTTATTTTCACAGTCGGTTTTCGGGCAATCTTCCAAAGCTCAGGAGATTGACGCTTATCTAAAACCGTTTGCCGCCGCGAATCAATTCTGGGGCGTCGTGTTAATCGCGCAGGACGGCAAGATCGTTTATGAAAAAGCGTTTGGGCTGGCAAATGCGGATTTTAAGATCCCGAATCAATTAAATACCAGATTCGGGATTGCTTCCATCACCAAACCGATGACGGGCGTGATTCTCTCGCGCTTGATTGAAGAAAAGAAAATCGCGCCCGAAGATAAGCTCAATAAATACATTCCGGATTTTCCGAGCGGCGACAAAATTACGATTCAAATGCTCCGCACACATCGCTCGGGCATTCTGCACCGCGTGATGAAGCCGGAAGAAGAAACGATTCCTTACACGTCGGCGGAGTTTGTCGAAAAGGTCAAACAGGCGAAGCTCGCTTTCGAACCCGGCGCGCAGAGGCTTTACAGCTCCGGCGGCTACGCGGTTTTAGCCAGAGTTCTGGAAATCGCTTCCGGTAAATCTTACGCGCAGCTTTTGCAGGAATACGTTTTCAGTCCCGCCGAAATGCGCGATTCGGTTGATTTTCACAGCGAAACGGTGATGGAGCGACGCTCGCAGGATTATATGCTCGACGCCAGAGGCGTGCTTAACGCGCCGCTCAAAGATTATTCGTTTCTTGTCGGCGCAGGCTCGGTTTACAGCACCGCCAGAGACGTTTATAAATTCGGCGAAGCTGTTTTAGACGGAAAATACGGCGAAACGGCGAAAATAAACGCCGTCACCAGCAACGAAATCGCGGCGAGCGGCAGCACCAACGGGCATCGCTCGTTTTTAAAAATCAACCGCGATAAAAAATGGGGCTACGTGATTGTTTCCAATTTAGGCTCCGGTGCGTTCGATTTGATTCAGCGCGACGTCGAAGCGATTCTGGACGGCAAACAAGTCGCGCTGGCGACTGCGGCAAATCCTAAAATCATCTCGAATCCGAACGCAAATCTGGCGGAATACGTCGGTCGCTATGCCAGCCAGAACTTCGGCGCAACCGAATTGACAGTCAAAAACGGCATTCTCCAAGCCGGAGATATAAAGCTTTATCCGACCGGCGTTGACCGTTTCTTTGAATATAAATTTTTCGGCGACGTGACTTTCGTGCGCGACGGCGCGGGAAAAATTAAGGAGATAAAGTGGGTTTCGCCCGGTTTTGAATCGGTCTGGGTTAAGCAATAAGGCGAAAATTATTGGTTTTGTCTTCAGGAGAAATTGTTAAATGAAAAATCTATTATTTGTTTTTATTCTGGTTTTATTCAGTTTTATAGCAATACGAGCGCAAACGACAGCCTTTGTCGGCGTGAACGTGATTCCGATGGACAAAGAGCGCGTTTTGCAAAATCAAACGGTGATTGTCCGCGACGGCGTCATCGCCGAAATCGGCAAAAATGCAAAAATTCCGGCGGGCGCGCAGGTTATCGACGGACGCGGGAAATATCTGATTCCCGGTTTGGTCGATATGCACACGCACCTGCTTTCGGACGGCGAAGATTATCCCGATTCGATTGCCGAAGACGAGCTGCGCGTGATGGTCGCCAACGGCGTGACGACGATTCGCTTTATGATCGGCACGCCGGAACAGTTGATTTTAAGAGCAAAATCGGCGAAAGGCGAAATCATTGCGCCGACGATTTATTCGGCAAGCCCGCATCTGACCGGGAAAGAGCAGGGAAATAATTTTGTCGTCAATACGCCGGACGAAGCGCGCGAGGCAGTCAGAAAATCGAAAGCGGCGGGTTACGATTTCATCAAAATCACGACCTTTATCAAGTCGGAAGTTTACGAAGCCGCCGTCGACGAAGCCGCCAAACAAAACATCCGCGTCGTCGGTCACGCCGACGCCCGCTTTGTCGGCGTTCAGCGCGCCTTCAAAGCCAAACAGCAAATCGAGCATCTCGACGGCTATCTCGAAGCGGTTTTAGCCGACAGCGCGCCGAATAAAAATTCGATTTCCGACCTTTACATTTACGACCCGAAAAACTGGGAAAGCCTCGATTACGTCGACGAGAAAAAGATTGCCGGAGTCGCCAGACAGACGGTCGCGGCGAATCCGTTTTCGAACCCGACGCAGCATTTTATGAAAAACACTTTCGGTCTGCCGCGCAGCGAAGAATCAATCCGCGCGCAGCCCGATTTTCGTTTTTACCCGAAAGCGGTGCAGGACGGTTTTTTGAATTTTTACAAGCGCAGCCGGTTTATCAATCAGGTCTCGTATGAAAAACGCGCCCGCTGGGTCGAAATCAGAAACAAAATCATCAAAGCGATTTACGACGCGGGCGGCAAGCTGATGACCGGCTCGGACACGCCCGAATTTTTGTGGCTTTACGGCTTTACGATGCACCGCGAAATGAAGGCTCTGCAGGATGCCGGTCTGTCGAATTACGCCGCGCTGGAAGCGGCGACGAAAAATCCGTCGATGTTTTTCGGAACGCTCGAAAAGGTCGGCACGATTGAAAAAGGCAGGCGCGCCGATTTGGTTTTGCTCGATGCCAACCCGCTGGAAAATATTTCCAATACGGAACGGCGAGCGGGCGTGATGCTGAAAGGGAAATATTACACGCAGGACGAAATGAACAAATGGCTCGACGAAATCGCGCCGCGAATTTCCGGCTCTTTTATCCAAAAACCGACGCCGCAGCAGGAAGCGGCAGCCGTCGCCGACAAGCTTTTTGAAGCGATGCGGGCGAAAAACTTTGAAGCGATTCGCGCGCTTTTTACGGCGGAAGGTCAGCTCGTCGCCGTCGATAAACCGCGCAGCGGCGAGGGAATTTCCAAAACGCGCGTTTTTACAGCCGAGGCTTTCGCCAAAATGATTTCGGAAGCGAAAGGTGCGGAATTCATCGAAAAAATGCCGGAAAAAGATGTGAAAATCAACGGCGATTTCGCGCTCGTCACCGGACGCTACACTTTTCACGTCGGCGATAAATTTTCGCATTGCGGCGTCAATTCCTTTCATCTGGTCAAAACCGAGAGCGGCTGGCGCATTGCCAACGCCGCTTCGACGCTGGAATTTGCCTGCGGTCAATAGATTTCAGAGGAAGTTTTATGAAATCCGAACGCGCCGAAAATTCCGGTTTTTATAGACGCGCCGGGAAATATTTTTCGCTTGCCGCCTGTTTTATTTTCCTCGCGCTTTTTCCCGCCAAGCTTCCGGCGCAGGAAAACGGCGCTTTGGCTCGCGCGCAGCAATTTGAAAAACAGGCGCGCGAAGCTTTCGAGGCGAAAGATTTCGCCGGCTATCTCGCCAACGTCAGACAAGCCGCCGAGCTTCGCCCGAATCATCCGCGACTGCTCTACAATCTGGCGCGCGCCTATGCGCTCGGCGGCAACCGGCAGGAAGCCGTCCGTCTGCTGGAACGACTGGCGAAAATGGGAATGCTGACGCGGCTCGAAACGGACGCCGAGCTGGGAAAACTGCTGCCGGCGAGCGATTTTCAAAACCTGAAAATCCTGTTCGAGCGCAATCGACAGCCTTTAAACGTCAGCTCCAGAGCGTTTACTTTATCGGAAAAAGATTTAATCGTCGAAAGCGTCGCTTACGATTCCGTTTCCAAACGCTTTTTCGTCGGCAGCGTACGCCGCCGAAAAATTTTAGTCGTCGCTCCGGACGGCAAAACGAGCGAGTTTTCATCGCCGCAGGACAATCTGTGGAGCGTTCTCGGAATGAAAACGGACGAAAAGCGCCGCCTGCTGTGGGTTTGCACGACCGTCTTTCCGCAGATGCTCGGGTTTAAGAAATGGGACGAAGGCGTTTCGGCAATTTTCAAATACGATTTAAACAGCAATCGGCTTTTGAAAAAATACGTTTTATCCGGCGCGTCCGGCAAACACGGTCTCGGCGATTTGGTCGTCGCTCGAAACGGCGAGGTTTTCGCGACCGACAGCATTGCGCCCGCGATTTACCGCATCAATCCGAAATCGGACGAAATCGAGCCTTTTCTGCTGGATAAATCTTTCGCGTCCTTGCAGGGATTGACTTTCGCCCCGGGCGAAAAACATCTTTTCGTCGCCGATTATTCGCTGGGAATTTTCAGCGTGGAAATGGCGACCAGGAAAATCACCTGGCTCGCGCCGGCAAGCGAAGTCGTCGCGCTCGGCGTCGACGGACTTTATTTTCATCGAGGGAAATTGATCGGCATCCAGAACGGCACAAGCCCGCAGCGAGTCGTGCGTTTTTCGCTGAGCAAGGATAATCTGCGCCTGACCGGAGCCGAAACGCTCGAAGCCAATCACGCCGATTTTAACGAGCCGACGCTCGGCGTGATGGCGGGCGACGATTTTTATTTTATCGCCAACAGTCAATGGGAAATGGTCGACGAAAAAGGCGCGAGCGCCGCGCCGGAAAAATGGCGCGAGCCGGTCGTGCTGCGCCTGCCTTTGTGACGCTTTGATTTTTCGGGCGAGCTGCGAAAGACTTCGCGTTTTATTTTTAAATCCGAAGGTTTTGTAAATATGCTTATTTTGACCGGATTGCCAAAAAGCTCTGATTAACTAAAAATTTCAGCGACCGGGCGGTGAAAAATTAAATTTATGAAAATTCGATTTATAAAAATCCCTTCGATCATCTTTGTTTTCGCTTTGCTGTTGGCGGGTTCTTCGATATTTGCGCAAACGTCGAACGACACAAACGCCTTGCGGCGAAAATTACAGGCAAAGCTCGACGAGTGGCACAAAAACGCCAAATTCGCGGGCGCGACCGCCGGCGTCGTTTTAGCGGACGGCAGCTCGTTCGGTTTGGCGACGGGCTTTTCCGATTTGCAGACTAAACGGCTGATGAAGCCGACGGATTTGATGCTCGCCGGAAGCGTCGGCAAAACTTACGCGGCGGCGGTCGCTTTGCAGCTCGTCAACGAAGGGAAAATCAATCTCGACGACCGTATAGAAAAATATCTCGGCAGTGAAAAATGGTTCGCGCGTCTGCCGAATGCGCGTGAGATTACCGTTCGCCAGTTGATGAATCACACGAGCGGCTTGGTGCGCTACGAATTCAAAGACCGGTTTACGAAAGATTTAAGCGCCAATCCCGATAAAGTCTGGCGACCGGAAGAGCTTTTATCATATCTTTTCGACGAGAAAGCCGCATTTGAAGCCGGAAAAGGCTGGGATTATTCCGACACTAACTACATCGTTCTGGGAATGATTATCGAAAAAGTAACGGGGAAAAAATATTACGACGAAGCGCGAAATCGAATTCTGAAGCCTTTGAATTTTAAAAACACGTTTCCGCAGGACAGCCGGACGATTAAAAATTTAATTCAAGGTTACGCGGGCGAAAACAATCCTTTCGGCGGTACGGACGCGATGATTCAGAACGGAAAATTCGCCGTCAATCCGCAGTTTGAATGGACGGGCGGCGGAATGGTTTCCAACAGCGAGGATTTGGCGCGCTGGGCGAAAACGATGTATGAAGGCAAAGCTTTCGACCCGAAACTTCTCGCGCAGATGCTCGAAGGCGTTTCCGCTCCGATGCTCGGGAAAGAAACAAAATACGGCTTGGGCGTAATAATTCGCCCGACGCGCGCCGGTCTCGCTTACGGGCACAGCGGATTTTTTCCGGGTTATATGACGGACGTGATGTATTTTCCCGAACACAAAATCGCCGTCGCCGTGCAGGTCAATTCGAGCGTTCCGCAAAATCTCGGAAAACCTCTGGGCAGAGTTCTGGTGGAAATGTATGAAGCGATAACCGGAAAGGAACCGCCGCCCGCGACGCCGGCGACGACCGCGCCGAAACAGAAAAAACAGTTTGTCATCGTCCTGCGGCTCAATCCGAAATATCAGGACGAAAAAAACTGGACCGAAGCCGACAATCAGGCGGTCGGCAGGCATTTTACCAAATTGCAGCAACTGCAAAAAGACGGAAAATTGATTTTAGCGGGCAGAACGCTAATCAAAGAATCGATGGGCGTTGTGATTCTGGAAGTCGAATCGGAAGCCGAAGCCAGACAAATAATGGAAACGGACGATGCGGTGAAAGCCGGGATTATGTCGGCGGAAGTTTTGCCGTTTCAGACGGCTTTGATAAAGGCAAATTAACAAAGGTGAAAAACTATGAAGAAATTATTTTTGTTTATCACAATCGCAGTTTTGGGCGCGTCAAACGTTTTCGCGCAAAACGTAACCAGACAATCTTATGAAAAAGCGCGCGAGGTTTTGGATAAAGCGGTCGCCGCTTACGGCGGCTTGGAAAATCTGCGCTCGATTCAGAATTTTTCGCTGAAAGCCGTCGGAGAAACGGTTCAGCGCAATCAAAGCCGGCGGACGTTTTTCGCCGAGCGGACGCCTTATCAAATCGACGTCACGGTCGATGTGAAAAACAATCGTTTTGTTCAGGTCACACAGGGCGGTTATCCGGGCGGCTTCAAGTATCACGGTGGTCTGGCGGTTGATAAAACCGACGGCATCAGCTTCGATTTGATTCGCAATACTTCGACCGCCCGACCGAACATTCCGCCCGCCGCGCTTCGCTCTCGGCTTCGCTGGCTGCCGCAGTATTGGGTTTTGAACGCCGTCGAGCGCGCTTCGCGTCTGCGCTATGTCGGAAAAACCGAGTTTGACAAACGACCGCACACGGCGATCAGTTATGCGCACGAAGACGGCGCGGAAAACACTCTGTATTTTGACGAAAAAACGAATCTGCTCTCGAAATTCGAAGGAATGGGCACGGACGTTTTTTTCGGCGACGTCGTTTTTGAAACGATTTATACGGGCTATCGAAATGAAAGCGGTCAGCAGATTCCGGTTGGAAGAATTACCAAAGTCAACGACGAATTGACCGAAGAGCTTCGCTTTGAGCAGGTTGCCTTTAACGCGACTCTGAGCGACGATAAATTCAAAGCGCCGACCGGAATGAAAGCCGTCACTTTTCCGCCCGCGCAGCCGCTCAATAAACTCGCGGAAAACGTTTACACGGTGAGCGCCGGCGGCTACAATGTTTTGTTTGTCGCTTTTAACGATTATATTTTCGTGATGGAAGCGCCCGGCAACGACAACGTTTCGCGCCAGGCAATCGAGCAAATCAAAAAAACTTTTCCCGGCAAACCGATTCGATACATCGCCGTCACGCATCATCACGACGACCACGCGGGCGGGCTTCGAACTTATATCGCCGAAGGCGCGACGCTGATTGCCGCCCAAGGCGAAAAAAGCTTTTTTGAAAAGATTGCGAAAAGCCGATTTTCGATTGACCCCGATACCTTGACCCGCAACCCGCAGCCTTTGAAAATCGAAACCGTCGCCGGCGGCAAGCGAGTTTTGACCGACGGGACGACGACCGTCGAAATTTACGACATCGGTTCCGGTCCGCACGCGGACGAAATGCTCGTCGCTTACTTGCCGAACGAAAAGATTTTGTTTCAGGGCGATTTGCTGAATCGCCCGTCAAACGGCGACGCGCCGATTGCGAATGAGACGACCGTTCATTTTGCCAAATGGATTGAAGCGAAAAAAATGGCGGTCGATAAAATCGTCGGCGTTCACGGTCCGGTTTCGACGCTGGACGAAATGCGGCAGGCGGTTGCGGAAAAGGAAAAAACTCAGAAATAGAGTTTTTATTTGCTAAAAAACAAAGCGATGCCTGACATAATTTAATCAAGCATCGCTTTTTGATTTTTGCGAAAAATTAAGCTTGAATGTGCGCCTCGACAAACCACAGAAGTTTATCTATTTCGCGCGAAACTTCCGTAAAAAGATCTGCCGTGTCGGCGTCGCCCAAATCGTTTGTCTCGTCAATGTTGCGGCGCACGATGTTGCCGAAATCAGCCAGCGCGGTCGAAAGCGCATCGACGTGTGCCGTGCCGTCCGTAATTTCCAGCGGATATTCGCTCAAAGACGAATTCTGCGCCGCGACGCGAACCGTTCCGAACGCCGTGCCGCCCAGCGCTGTCGCTCTTTCGGCAATCAAATCCATATGCGCTTCGACCGCCGTCGCCACCTGGTCGAAAAGCTCGTGCAGTTGAAAGAAATGAATTCCTTTCACGTTCCAGTGCGCCTGTTTCGCCTGCGATTTCAAATCGCTGGCGTCGGCTAAACGCGCGTTTAAAATGTCGATAACCTTTTCTCGCGTTTCCTGCGATAACCCGTTTTTCGTTTTATGTAATTCCATAATCCCTCCGATTTAGAATTATTCTAATTCTAAAATAATTGAATGTCAAACCGCCGGATAAAGTTTCCAACCTTTTGCTAAATACAAGCATATATCTATGTTTATAGATTTTTATTATGTTAATGCAAAACTCAAATACATCAAGAATTATCGAGAATGCCTGGACTATCAAAGCCGTTACGTATGAGTCGATCAACAACATCGTGGCTTCGATATTCGAGCGTTTACCTTACATTCTGGCGGGCTTTCTGGTGCTCGGAATCTTTTTCGTGCTTGCCCGAATCGTCAGATTAATTTTCTGGACGGCTTCCGGCAGAACGAAACTGGACAATCGCCTGCGAATTCTGTTCAGCCGTCTGATTGTCGTTTTTATCGTCGTGCTCGGCATTTTTACGGCTCTGACGGTCGTCGTTCCGACTTTCGGTTTCGGCGATATGATAACGGGCTTGGGCTTTACTTCGTTCGTCATCGGCTTTGCGACAAAAGATATTCTGAACAATCTTTTGTCGGGCGTTTTGATTTTGTGGCAGCAGCCGTTTCGCATCGGCGATTATCTTTTCGTCGGCAACAATCAGGGCAAGGTCGAATACATCGGCGTGCGCGCCACGCAATTGAGAAAAGACGACGGCGAGCTGATTCTGATTCCGAACGGCGATATGTATACCAACGCGCTGACGATTCGCGGCGCGAGCGCCAATCGGCGGATGAATCTGAAAATCAGCATCGGTTACGAGTCCGACATCGAACAGGTGAGGAGCACTATAAAAAATGCGCTGCAAGGTGTAATGGGCGTTGTCGACGAGCCGAAACCGAATGTTTACGTCACCGATTTATCTTCGGAAGGCGTAAACTTGGCGATATATTTCTGGATAAACACGCACGAAGCAAAACCGATGGAAGTTTTTGACCGCGTGGCGACTGAAATCAAAAACTCGCTCAGCCGGGCGCGCGTCGAAATGTATCCGCCGAACACGGTTATCGTGCAAAACGCGGATACACAAATAGATAGCTGAACCGCTGCGGGTTTGTATGAATTCAGTCCAGCGTTGTTTGGAAATAATACAAGAAATCTTTGGCGGGAAAACTCGGTAAATTAGACTTTAAAGCTTATATTTTCGGTAAATTTACCGATTCAAAACTTTGGCACGCTCATTGCTTTAATAAAGCCGTCTGCTGCTGCGGATGGACGGATTTTTGATAAGGGAGATACGAAAGAATGTCTAAAGACGTTATAAGCGTGGACGGCGAAGACAGAGTCGTTCGCGAAGATACGGCGAAGTCTTACAGAGGAGTCATCTGGGCTTTAACCAGTATCGCAGCATTTATCATAATTGTGGCAATCCTAGTTTTTGGCGGATTTTTAAGCACGGCGACCGACGGAAGCAAAACACAGAGTCCGGCGGAAATCGAAAAACAAAGACAGCAATAATAGTTTTTTACGAACAAGGGATTTTAAACGAGCAAAGGGTTATTTACGAGCAAGGGGTAGGTTTAGGTTTTAACGAGCAAGGGGTAGGTTAATCGGTGTGTAGTTCTTTCCTGTCATGTAGAACTTTTTAGTCATAAGTGGACATTGTCAATTTTTGACTTAAGGCGTCCCCTGAAATTTCAGGGGACGTTTTTTTTATTAATTGATAACTGATGGCTGATAACTGATAATTGATGATGAAAACAAAATAACTATCAATTATCAGTTATCAGCTATCGGTTATTTTGCTTTACACTAAAAGAATGTTGGTCTTAGGCATTGAAAGCTCGTGCGACGAAACGGCGGCGGCAATTGTCCGCGACGGGAAAGAAATTTTATCGTCCGTTATTTCCTCGCAAATCGATTTGCATCGTCCTTACGGCGGTGTCGTTCCAGAACTGGCTTCGCGCGAGCATTTAAACAAAATCGAGCCGATTGTGCTCGAAGCTCTCAAACAGGCAAAAATTGAATTAAAAGACGTCGAAGCCATCGCCGTGACGCAAGGTCCGGGGCTGGTCGGTTCCTTGCTGGTCGGCGTCTGCTACGCAAAGGCGCTGGCGTTTGCGCTCGACAAACCGTTCGTCGGCGTCAATCACATCGAAGGTCACGTTTATTCCGTCGCGTTTGAAAATCCGCCCGTCGAATATCCGGCGCTGGCGCTGATAGTTTCCGGCGGTCACACAAATTTATTTTTTATTCCCGAAGAAGGAAAATACAAAGTCGTCGCCCGAACGCGTGACGACGCCGCAGGCGAAGCCTTTGATAAAGTCGCGAAAATGCTCGGCTTAAGCTATCCGGGCGGACCTGTTATCGAAAAGCTCGCTAAAGAAGGCGACGAAAAAAAGATTAAGTTCACTTTGCCGAAAATCAGCGACG